>DQWH01000112.1 GCA_011042635.1 Bacteroidota bacterium
AAATAAGATAGGAGAAATCCAGTGAGAACACATTCAACTGCAGCCCCATCCCCATGCTGAAAAATTTCCGGTTTCCTTTGGTTTCATGTTCATGGAAATAGCCGGCGCGTACGGCGAACTGTCGTGCGTACCAGTACTCCACTCCCACAGAGAACATCAGCTCCCTGAGCTCTTCCTGGAAAGGACTGACCAGGGTGGTGCCATCTTCGGCATACTGTCCGGGAGCGTCATAAAACGACTGGATCATACCAACCGGCACCGAAACATTGGGGTCTTTTCCGTACAGTATGCTGTCGTTGCCGCCGTAAATGGGGGGAGTGGGTACCAGCAATTTGTTGATATCGGCGGCCAGGGTCAGGCTGTTGAAGGCATCCATGTCGAGTGTGAGCGCCCCGCCAATTTTCAGGTTGATGGGAATAAAGTCGGCTTCCTGTTCTTCTGTGTACGACATTTTAGTGCCGATATTGGATATGTTGGTGCCCAGGGCCCAGTGGGCATCTTTACCCGAAATTTCCGTGTCGCGCCGGTAATAAAGGGAAATATCCCCGGCAAAGGAGGTTCCCGGCTTGGTATTACTGTATCCGCCGGTAAGGTTGGAGTAAATGAAACGGAAAGCCATGCCTCCCGAGAGATAATTGGTGAATTTCCTGGAATAGCCCACGTCAATGGCAAATTCATTGGGAGTAAAATCCCTTACCGGGGTGGCGAATTCATCCGTAAAGGTGATATCTCCCAGGGAGAAATACAGAAGGGAATAGCTGATCACCTGCAGGCGGTCAATCCGTGTATAACCGCTGAGGTAGGCCAGGCTGATATCGGGCACCAGCTTTCTGAGCCAAGGGGAGTAGGAAATGGCCAGTCCGGCACTTCCATCAATGAAGGCATATTTTGCAGGATTCCAGTGCATGGAGTACACATCGGGCGAAGTAGCTGCTCCTACATCACCCATGCCGCCCGACCTGGAATCCGGAGCAATAGTCAGGAAGGGAACCACCGACTGGATGGTGTTGATGCTGCTTCCCCCGGTTTCCCTGGGGGATATCTGAGCACTCAGAGGAACAGCGGTCAATGCCCACCCAAAGAACACCAACAGCCGATGCCAATTTTTCAACATATTATTTTTCATCTGGAATTGGAGTGAACAAATATATAAATAATATGGCTCATTTCAGGATGACCAGTTTTGAAGATTGTTGGGCTACTTCCCCTTCGGATGTGCTTACCCTGATGGTGTAAACGTATATTCCCCTTCCGATAGTATGACCGTATTCATCCAATCCGTTCCATTCAAATGGTTCCACCCGGTAACCTTCTGCAACTACACGGGTTTGGAGGGTTTTAACCAGTTGTCCCGAGAGAGAAAAAATCCTGATCAGAACCTCCATTTCCGTTCCCGGGCGATTGTGTTCGAAGGAAAAGGTGGTATGGTTTGTCAGGGGATTCGGATAATTGAATATTTTATCCAGGGCCAGCCGGGCATTGGTAGCCACCACGAATTCAAGAGCCGCGGTGGATGAATTGTTGTACACGTCCCAAACTTTCAGGCTGATGTGGTGCTCTCCCTCTTCCAGGTCGGCCAGCCGGTAGCGGATACGGCCCGAACGGTAACTGTCTGTGTCGGCTTCGTAATAGTCGTTCAGCACCATGACATTCCGGTCATCATCCAGGTGGGCGATGATATCGTGACCAATGCCCGCGCCGGTGGTGTTGATCCCGCTGGAGTCGGAAACCAGGGCCAGGAGCAGGGGATTTTCATCGGTGATCCCTCCCGGAATGAAGTGCTCGTCGTTCATGTATAATTGAATTTCCGGCCCCTCCGTATCCGGCTGTTCCACATGGGCAAATCCTCCGATGATCACCTCATGGCAGGCTCCCTTGGCATCTTTTTCCTGCCCCAGCGCATAGTAACTGATCCGGCCCGGACCCGGTTCATAGGCAATATCTTTGGGAACAATGAAGGAGAACGAGAATCTTCCGTTCTCAATAGTGGCCTTGCCCTTGTACAGGATATTGTTTCTTACCCGGAATGTCATGGGTCCGTACCCGTCGTTATCCAGGGTTTCCACCTCCCGTTCCTTGTCATATACAGTGGCATGGAGTATTCCCTCAAAGCCGGTCAGTTCATTTCCCTGGGCATCGGCCAGGTAACCGCTGACGGTAACCAGTCCCAGGGCATTCAGGGTATCGGGAGGGAAGGCAAGGGATTGTCCGTTGATTTCTTCGGTGATCACCTGCATTTCCGGTATGGCCAGGCGCATTGACGGATCCCCCAGCAAGGTGAAATTTCGGTTGTTGATGCTTGAGCCGGATGCGTTTTTCGTCTGTTTCAGTACATCTCCCAGCCGGGGATATGATCCGTCTGCTTTCCTTTCAAACACGTACCGGTAAAAATTCCGGTTGAGCACAAAATTCGGGCTCGAGTAAACAAGGCGTGTGGTGGTGAGCAGGGCGATTCCTCCTCCCAGCGGGTTGAGCAATACCATTTCCCCGGCCGAGGTCCTGGTTGAAAACTCTCCTGCCAGGGTCTTTTCCACATCGTCGAACCGGCTGAATTCACAGGTGGCGGTGATAAACAGCGGGAGCCGGTCCTCATTGGACCACGATCCGATGTCACTCTTTCCCAGGATGGCTTCATGAGCCAGCCCCCGGTCATTCCCGTGCCCCGTGTAGTTCATGATAAGGGTCCCCTTTTCCATCTGCCGGTTGATGGCTTCGTTCACTTCCGGATATCGTTGTCCGTTAGGCGTGGAAACCTGAGGATAGGCATCAAGATATATTTTATTGATATTGAACACATAGTAAGTGGTGTCGATGTAGGTGGCCAGGATGTCGGCATCGCGCATGTGGATATTGTAGTCCTCATCGTCGCCGATAAAACAGAGGACATTTCGCCAGTTGCCGGCCCGGGACATGCTGTCGTATCCGATAATTTTGTCGACTACCGCCCGGGCCTGTTCGGGGGTGGATACCGGCAGCCGGCCAATTCCCAGGTCAAGCAGTCCAGAAGATACTCCTTCGTCATCGTCGAGCAGACCGAAGAAATCATCGGTAACAAACGACCTGGTGGGACTGAATGAGTTGGAAGACTGATAGGTGAGGATGAAATTGGGATTGCCGGGATCTGAGCTTCTGTTGTCATAGGAGCCGTCACCGAACAGAAGCAGGTACCGGGGCAGTTCATCCGGTTCTTCAGCCCTGTCATACAGCATTTTAATAAAATTCCTGATTGCTGATACATCGGGCATACCCGAAGAGAATTCATGATAGATCTGTTCGGGAGTGACGACCAGCACCCTGAGTCTGTCGTGTGTTCTCCGGTGATCGGCCAGGTCCTGTGCATGGGGAAGAAAATCGGGGTGGGAAACGATGATCAGGTCGGCCGGCGTGCTTCCGTGAAGGTTCTGGTTGGGCAGGGGAGTGGTTTCTATTTCCGGTTCGTGGAAGTTTTCCTGCCGGAAGGCGATATATTCTTTTATTTCGGGTGTTTCTGCCGTGAAACGGAACTGATTTTCCGAAAAAGTACCTTCCATTCTGACAGGGCGGGTAGGTTGTGTGACATCCCATACCGAAAGACCGGAGGAAGCTTCCGACAGGATGAACCGGGACACCTCATCCGGTCCGGCCGTTCCGGCGTTCCTGAAATGCATCTGATCTCCGGTCATGATCAGTTCTCTCACGGCATTTACCCTAACCCAGTCAATCCAGCATGCAGAGGAAGTGATACCCTGGTGATGGTACTGGAGGGTTACGGTTACTTCATCCTGTGATACGGTGAGAGTGGCCGATTTCTCGTTCTCCTTTGCGTAGTCGCTAGCATAGCTGCCCATATTCACCGCTCCTATGGGGACGGAAAATAGTTCCGTGTCGTTTACTCTCACGGTAAAACCTGTACTGGCAGATGAACGGGCGGCAAGCTGTGCCGAAACCCTGACAGGAACGGCCGTATGAAGGTTAGGGAAAGAGAATACCAGGTGTTTCGGGTTGATGATGGACATGGGTTCTAACCATTGCCTGCCCGAATGGATCAGATTCTGCATATCCGATTCATGTACCTGGTAATCGTCGAAGGTAGTAACGGTTCGGGTCGGGGGCAGGGTGGAGGAAGGGGCTGAAGGAACTTCTAATCCCTCCCCGGCCTGGTCGGTAATAAAATACACCGCCTCCGTTGCATACAGGTGAGGTCGGTGAATGAATTCCTTTCTCAGGGAATCGTAATGCCAGTCGCCCGGGCCTTTCCCGTAAAACAGCAGGTAATCACCCTGATTGAAAATACCGTCGTTTCCTTTCTCAAACCAGATGGCATTTTCTTCCAGGTCGTCGGTTTTCGGGGCATCATTTTCTTCCGGCAGCATGGCACCTCCCTTTCCGAATATCCTCACCTGCGAGGGGTCGGAGAATCCCAGTTCCGTTAATTGATTGTATGTGATCCGGTAAATTCCGTCCCGGTCCACTTTCATGCGGTACCAGAGTCCGCTTGCCAGTAAGGAGTTCGAAGCATAGGAGAGGCTTTTTTTCTTTTTTGTGGCAGGCAACATGCCGGTTGATTCCTTGATTACCAGGCTGTAGCTGACCATTTTTTCCGGTTGGCCTGTGGAAGGGTTCATCCTGTAGGGATAGATCCTGATCAAAAGCACGTTTTCTTTTCCTGATGTAAGCAGCCGATGGGTTATTGACGGTTTTTCGGGTAACCAGGCAGGAAATGCCACCCCGTATTTTTCCTCAGGGGTGAAAGGTTTGTATTCCGCACCTGCCAGCCTTACCTCTGCGGATGAACCACTGCTCCACTTTACCTGTTCAATGCAATAAGGCAGGAGATCCTTCGTTTCATCGTAAACAGCGTTTTCAAAGAATAACAATCGCTGACCGGAGAATGAAGTGTCGCCCGGCGCCGGCACGGAGGTGCCCCAGCGGATGTGCTGATGGATGAGCTGTACCTGTGACCGGCCCGCTATGGACGTTAATAGGAGCAAAAACATGCATGCCAGGCGGATTTTCATTATTCCAGCAATTACCCGATCAGCGGCAGAATTGAACGGTTCGTTTCAGGGTATAAAAATATACATTTCCTAACGAGGGGAAATTTAAATATATTGTAGTCCTTATTGAGGATATGTGATCGCTTTCAGGAATTATAGCCACACGAAGCCGTCAGTAAGGTGGATATGCCTGGTCATATGCCTTACTCTGTTGGCCGGGAAAACGAACGGTCAGGATCCCGGTTTTTCACAATTGTATGCCAGTCCCATTTTTCTGAATCCTGCTTTTGCCGGAAACCGGGAAAAGCCGAGGGCCGCTCTGTTCTACCGTCAGCAGGGCCCCGGGTTTCAGATGAAATACCTGAGTTTTGGGGTGGCTTATGATCAGCCTGTGGAATGGGCTCACGGGGGAGCAGGGCTTATGATATGGAGTGATCACCAGGGTTCGGGTATCATCCGGCGTACCAGTGCCGATGCCATGTATTCTTATCATTTGCAGGTATCGGAAGAATGGTTTATTGATGCGGGTTTTCAGGTTTCCTGGATCCAGAAAAGGGTTGTTTCAGAAGGACTAGTCTTTCCCGACATGATCGATCCCGGAAGCGGCAATCTGCTGCCTACCGGGGAAAGCATGCCGGATTACAGCCGGGGGTTTGTTGATTTTTCCACAGGTTTTATGGCCTATTATCGCGATTTTTTCGGGGGTTTTTCCGTGCATCATCTGACGGAGCCCAACGAATCGTTTTCTGAAAATATCCGTGTTCCACTTTACCGGAAATATTCCCTGCAGGCCGGGATGGCTTTTTATGCGGGGGGCAGAAGGGATTTCCCCACTACCTGGGTGATTACCCCTCATATTTTACTGCAGAAGCAATATCAGGCCTGGCTGGTGACCTGGGGACTGAACCTGAGCCGGGACCGGTGGATAGCCGGGTTGCGGATGCGGCAGGACAGGCTGCAGAGCCCTGATGCACTGATTATTCTGGCAGGCATATCCCTGCATGACTGGGATATTGCCTACAGTATTGACCTGGAAATGCCCAGGGAAGGGATGGTCAGACCGTTTACCGGCGGGCATGAGGTATCGCTGATATGGAATTTTTTCCTTCCGGGAAAAAGAAAACGCATCAGGGCAATAAAATGCCCCCGTATTTAGTTATTTATGATAAATTTGTTCAGGAAAATAAATAATCATTATATTTGATCAGGAATGCTGTAAAGTATACCAATTATGAGACTGAAAATGAAATTTTTACCTGTCCTGGTTGCCGTGTCCGTGGTTTTTACTTCCTGCGGGATTTTCGGAGGTGGCGACAGGGACATTTCACCTACCACAGGATGGAGCTACAACGATCCTGAAAACGGCGGATTTGAAGTAGTTACCGGTTATGAACAGGCCACCGGACCCGGCCTGGTATTTATTGAAGGAGGGACCTTTACCATGGGACGGGTGGAACAGGATCTGACATACGACTGGAACAATGTTCCGAGAAGGGTGACCGTTTCATCCTATTACATGGATGAAACCGAGATCAGGAATGTGGATTACCGGGAGTACCTTTACTGGATAAGCCGGGTATATGTGGATTATCCGCAGGTTTACCGGAATGCTTTGCCCGATACACTGGTGTGGAGAAGCCCCATGGCTTATAATGAACCTTATGTTCAGTATTATTTCCGGCATCCCTCCTACAATGATTATCCCGTTGTGGGGGTAACCTGGGTGCAGGCCAATGACTACTGCCAGTGGAGAACCGACAGGGTAAATGAAATGCTTCTGATAGAACAGGGAATACTGAATCCCAATCCGAATCAGATCAATGAAGATAATTTCAGTACGGAAGCTTACCTGGCCGGTCAGTATGAAGGTCTTGTCAACCAGAACCTTCCAAGCCTGGATCCCAACCAGGAAGAACGCCGGGTGAGACTGGAAGACGGCATACTGCTACCGAGATACAGACTTCCCACGGAAGCCGAATGGGAATATGCCGCATTTGCACTGATTGGCAATACCTACGAAGAAAGATTGTATGAACGCAGGATTTATCCCTGGGACGGGCACAATGTCAGAAATCCGAAAAAGAATGTGCGCGGTCAGTTTATGGCCAATTTCGTGAGAGGCAAGGGCGACTATATGGGACTGGCCGGAAACCTGAACGACAACGCTTCCATAACCGCACCCGTTACCAGTTACTGGCCCAATGATTACGGTCTGTATTGCATGGCCGGAAACGTCAATGAATGGGTGGAAGATGTTTACCGACCAGCCTCATTTCAGGATTTTGATCCCCTAAACCCCTTCAGGGGTAATGTGTTCCAGACACTGGTTCGTGACGAGGAAGGGAATGTGGCAGAGAAAGACAGCCTGGGTCGTCTGCGTTACCGTGAAGTGACACCCGAAGAAGTGGCTGACAGGTATAATTACCAGAAAGCCGATTACCGGAATTATAATGACGGAGACCTCCAGTCACGGATTGTTGAAGGAAATGAATGGATGGGATTGGAAGCTACGCCGAGAACCGATGAGATGTATGTTCAGGAAGAAACCGATTTCAACTCGCTGATCAGTGACAGGGCACGTGTGTACAAAGGCGGATCGTGGAGAGACCGTGCTTACTGGCTGAGTCCTGGAACACGCCGTTTTCTCGATCAGGAAAGTGCACGGGCCGATATCGGTTTCCGCTGTGCCATGACACGTGTGGGCAGCCCCGGCGGATTCTGAAAACAGGTCATTTGAAAATACATAGAAAAACCTCATCCTGCGGATGGGGTTTTTTTGTTTCTTTGCATTATGAACCGCCCTGTCAGCATTTCAGAAATATTCGAAATATTTCTCCGCCATCGTGACATCACCACTGATTCACGTAACGTCAGAAAAGGGTCCGTATATTTTGCTCTGAAAGGGGAGCGTTTTGACGGAAACCGTTTTGCTGAAGAAGCGTTAGAGAAAGGAGCTTCTTATGCTGTTGTCGATGATCCCGCCCTGAGCGACCGCCGGGGATGCCTCCTTGTCTCCGATGCATTGCTGGCTCTTCAGGAACTGGCCGGGATGTACAGGAAAAGATTCGATATCCCGGTGATTGGGCTGACCGGATCGAACGGAAAGACCACCACCAAAGAACTGATCCAGGCCGTGCTGGGCATCAGATACCGTGTGGCTGCCACGCAGGGAAATTTCAATAACCACATCGGAGTGCCTCTGACTGTTTTGCGGTGGAAAGAAGACACAGAAATGGCGGTGGTGGAAATGGGGGCCAATCATCCCGGCGAAATCCGGCAGTTATGTGAACTGGCAAGGCCTACTCATGGCATAATAACCAATATCGGCAAGGCACACCTGGAAGGTTTCGGGAGTCTGGAGAATGTGCGAAGGGCGAAAAAGGAGATGTACGACTGGCTGGAAGACCATGGAGGAATGGTTTTCAGAAACTCGCTGGAAACTTCCCTGGCAACCCTTCCTTTTCCTTCCGGCAGATTGATTACTTATGGAGGGGCTGCCGATCAGGTGACGGGCGAACTGGTTTCTGCCGATCCGTTTCTTGCGATCAGGATCCATATCCGGGATAATGAAGGAAATGTCGGAACACTGAGCCTTAATACCCGTCTGGCGGGATCCTATAATTTTCATAACGTACTTACGGCGGTTCAGGTAGGATTGTTTTTCGGGGTGGCCCAGGAAGGGATTGGCCGGGCGATAGAATCGGTTGAGCCGGCGAATCACCGTTCACAGATTATTCAACTGGGAAAGTGCCGGCTTTTTTTTGACGCCTACAATGCCAATCCTACAAGTATGATGCTGGCACTGAAGGATTTTTTCGGCATGAAAGCAGAGGAAAAGACGGTGATCCTGGGCGATATGCTGGAACTGGGAGAAACGGAGGATGATGAGCATATGAAAATCATAGAGTTCCTGCAGGCGCAGCAGATTCGCAGGGTGCTGCTGGCAGGCCCCGTATTCAGCCGGGTAAATCCTGTGGCGGAATACAGGACTTTCCCTGATACGGAGAGTATGATTGCCTGGCTGCGGGATAATCCCCTGCCTCCTTCTTTTGTTTTTGTCAAGGGGTCGAGGGGAATGCATCTGGAAAAAGTAAAAGCATGTTTTGAAAGCATAACGGTATAACAATCCTGTACCTGTTATTTTCCGGTTCATGGAGAGAGAGACAAAACGTAAGATCGTTCACATTGGTATGGTGGGATGGGCATTTCTGACAGGAAGGATCCCTCCCGTTTTCATTTCCGGCCTGGCCCTGGCCGCATTGCTTTTCAATCTTTTTATACTGCCCCGCATTACAGGAAGAGCACTCGAACGGAAAGAGGAGCGGATCCTGGGTTTCTCTCCCGGAATGATTGCTTATCCTGCCGTTGTTCTTTTACTCAGCCTGATCTTTTTTCACAGTCAGGTTTTTTTGGCTGTTGCCTGGGGAGCCATGGCTTTTGGTGATGGTTTTGCCACGGTGGTGGGGAAAAAATACGGACGGCATCCGGTGGGCAGATTGTCTGATAAAACATGGGAGGGAACCCTGGCTTTTGTTCTGGCCGGGATTGCCGGGACGGTTCTGCTGGTTTTTTCCCTGCCGGCCGGAGTGCGGTTGGGCTTGCCGGCAGGGGTATGGATGGCAGTGATTGTGCTGGCTATTCTTCTGTCTGCTGTATCGGAGACCCTGCGCGGGACCGTGAACGATAATATTATGGTTCCTCTTACGGCTGCCTTTACGGCATTTTTTGCGGTAAAAATATTTCTGTCGGGGCAGTTCTTTATACCCGGGAACTGGTGGGTAGGACTCGTGTTTGTCGTTTTTCTTGTTACCCTCAGTTACCTGTCGGGCCGGTTTGACCTGAAAGGGGCGATAACGGGTGGCGCAATTACCGCCCTGGTTTTTCTGGGAGGGGGCATGGCCGGATTGTTGTTCCTGATTATTTTCGTGGTGGGAGGAGTAGCCGGATCGGACTGGAGGATCAGGGACAAGATACATCTGGGGCTGGCTCAGGGAAACAGGAACAGGCGCAGTGCCATTCATGTGGTGGCCAACGGGGGTGTGCCGGCTATGCTGGGCTTCCTGGCATGGGTTTTCCCACACCAGCGTGATCTTTACCTGGGCATGACAGCTGCTGCCCTGGCATCGGCTCTGGCCGATACCTGGTCGTCGGAACTGGGAAATATTTATGGGAAAGGTTTTGTCAATATTGTAAGCCTGCAGCCGGATATCCGGGGGCGGGACGGGGTAATCAGCCTGCAGGGAAGCCTGGCGGGTGTGGCGGGATCATGCATCATGTCCACTGCCTACTGGCTGTATGCAGGATCGGTGTATGAATCGTTTATTATCCTGCTGGCCGGAGTGATGGGGAATTTTCTTGATTCTGTGCTGGGAGCAACCCTACAGCGGCGGGGATACATGACGAATCATTCGGTCAATTTGGTCAATACCCTGTTTGCCGCCCTGCTCTTTATGTATTTTTATACAATAAAGTAAGCCTGGTATTTTTCATTCAGTTCTTCGGGAATTCTGGCAGGCCGTTGATTGTTAATATTATAGAAAATTCCCTCCTGACGGGCACTGGCAGCCACTTCTTCGCCGATCATAATCTCTGCCTCCAGGGTAAACTTGATATTCCCCATATCGGTCATCCAGATTCTTCCCACAGGTTCATCGAATAACGCAAGGGCTTTCCGGTAGTCGATTTCAGTGCGGGTAATAACGGGTGTAATGCCCTGATCGAACAGGGGACGCAGAGGAAAATGTTCTTTCAGCATCTGTAAACGAAGGTCTTCCAGCCAGCGGATATATACAATGTTGCTGACATGACGTGCCGAATCGATGTCGTAGGTTCTGATCGGACAGGGTACCTGGGTCAGAAAAGGCTTGATGGGAATTTCCATTGTCAACCGGTTTAAAATACCAAAGGTAAATCAGAACGGAGAAAAACCAAAGGACAGTCTGTTTTTAGCCGGTTTTTCCCGGGAATTTCAATTCACGAAATGTTTTTCTTTTTCTCAGGAAAAATTGTATCAGGATGCTACCCCCGTATATTTCAGCATGATCGTTGAGCGGATACCGGGCCAGCCACCGCTTTCTTTCTCTCTTGCAGTGTTTCAGATGCCGCATGAAACCGCCGTATGCCCGAAACACAGCCCAGGCGTTTGCAGGCTGCCAGGTGAGAATGTATTTCAGGGCTGCCAGTGCATCCAGGCCGGTGCGAATTATCAAGGTAATGCCCCTTTTTCCCCGGGGCAGGTTTTTGCACAGGGTGAGCAGGTTATTCCTGAAGTTCAGGTATAACTTGTGAGGATGCTCGTTGGGAAGGGTTCCTCCCCCTACATGGTATACAATGGAACCGGGATAGTAAACGATGCGGTATCCCATGTTTTTGATTCTCCAGCACAGGTCGATCTCTTCCATATGGGCAAAAAACCGTTCGTCAAGGCCGCCGGCTTTCAGGTAGATGCTCCTTCTGATCACCATGCAGGCGCCGGTTGCCCAGAAAATATCCCGTTCTTTATCATACTGTCCGGCATCGGGCTCGATGTGGTTCAGGATACGCCCGCGGCAGAAAGGATATCCCCACCTATCGATAAAACCGCCTGCCGCTCCGGCATATTCAAAATAATCGCGCCGGTGCCAGGAACGGATACGTGGCATGCAGGCTGCCACGTCGGGGTCATTCTCCAGCAGCCCGATCAGGGGGTCGAGCCATCCCGGAGTGACTTCTACATCGGAATTCAGAAGAACAACGTATTCGGCCTCTGTGGCTTCAATGGCCCGGTTATACCCTGCGGCAAAACCGTAGTTTTTGGGGAAGTTGATGAGCCGGATACCGGGGAATGCTTTTTTCAGGAATTGAACGGATCCGTCGGATGAACCGTTGTCTGCCACTACCAGCTCTGTACCGGGCCGGGTAGTATATTTCACCAGTATGGGAAGGAACTGATCGAGGTATTTTTTCCCGTTCCAGTTCAGGATGATGACGGCGGTATGGGGGTGAATATCTGTCATAGATTGTATTCGATTCCGCTTATTTCATTCTTTTCTGCCCATTCACGGTATTTTTCCAGCCGGTGCCGCCACCGGCGATGGGTCCATAACCAGTATTCCGGCTGTTCTCTGACTATTTTTTCCAGTATCCGGGTATGTTGTTCCGTAATCCAGAAATCGGGTGTCTTTTCCGGATCTTCCGTAATTGGAATGAATTCAACCTCATAATGTCCCCGTTTTATTTTCATGATATGAAAAAATATCACAGCCTGTCCTGTCTTTTTTGCAATTCGTTCAGCTCCGGTTAATACGGGAGTAGGTTGGCCCAGAAAGCGGGTCCAGTATCTGATGTTTCTCCTGATCGGCCGCTGATCGGTGAGGAAAAGAGTGATGGTGGGGATACCGCTGTTTCTGTATTTAAGCATTTTCTTCAGGGTCAGGGACATGGGGACGGTTTTAATTCCGAATTTTTCCCTCAGTCTGATATATAGTCTGTCAAAGTGTTTGTTGTTCAGCGGTTTATATATGGCACAGCTCAGGTATTCAAACCGCAGCGGCAGGGAAGCCAGCCATTCCCAGTTCCCGTAGTGCCCGAATATGGCTACAATGCTTTTTTTCTGTCTGTATAAACTGTCAATGACTTCCGGATTTTTATAGCGGAAACGCCGGATGATCTCATCTTCTCCCATATGCATCATGGCCATTGTCTCCACAAATTGATCGCAGAAATGCCGGTAAAAACGGCGGGCAATCCGGCGGATCTCTGCCGGTGATTTATCCGGGAAAGCCATACGCAGGTTTTCCAGAGCGATCTTTTTCCGGTAGCCTGCTATGTAATAGATCAGGATAAAACAAATATCGCTGAAGATATATTGAACCCTCAGGGGGAGGCAGGTAAGCAGCCACACCGCAGGATAAAATATATAGTACCATAATGCCGGCATGTATGTAGGCCTTTGGGAAAGGCAAATTTAGTATTAATCCTTAAAAACCGGAGTTCGGATGCCCTCCTGATCCAGGTACAGGCTCTTTTTTCTGGGGATATCGGCCCGGCTGTGCTTCCAGCGCCGGTGCGACCACATCCAGTACTGTGGATTTTCCAGAATGAGGGATTCAAGCATGCGGACATGTGTTTCCGTAATGTGAAGGGGAGGGGTTTGCTCGGCGGGCCCGGTTATTTTGCTGAATTCTACTTCATAATGTCCCCTTTTTGTTTTCCGGATGGCCATGAATACCACCGGCAGGCCGAAACGCCTTGACAACTTTTCGATTCCCAGATAAACGGCCGTATCCTGGTTCAGGAATTGTGTCCAGTACTCGGTTTCATGCTGAAGCGGGCACTGGTCGGCCAGGAAACAGAAAATTCCCGGTTTGCCTTTTTCCATATATTCTTTCACTACACGAAAAGTTTTTTTCATGGGCACTGGCTGCGCTCCCAGCCTGCTGCGCGACCGGTACAGCAGCCGGTCGAATACGGGGTCGGCAAAATATTTGTAAACCGGATGAATGGGAACGGACCTCAGGCGGTTATATGCGTTCATCCATTCCCAGTTACCCACGTGTCCGCTGGCTACCAGCACCGGTTGGCCGTTTTCAGCCAGTTTATGCAACAACTCTTCGTTCCTGAACGACATGTGACGCATGATCTTCCGGCTGTCCCAGTGCAGGGCTTTAACGGTTTCTATCAGGAGGTCGGTGAAATGACGATAAAAATTTTTTCTGATCTGCCTTCGTTCTGACAGGGATTTATCGGGAAATGCATTGCTCAGGTTCCTGTCCACCGTTTTTCTTCTGTACCTGATCACGTGTTCCATGAGAGGGGACAGGAGGGAGGAGATCAGGTACAGAACGGGCATTGGCAAATACGATATTCCCCTGAGGAGGAGAATGATACCATACGATCCGGTATGTACGGCGCGGGGCATTCTTTCAGGGCTTATTCGGGAAAAATCCGGAAATGACACGCAGTAGTTCATCGAACACCAGGGCATTGGAGGCCAGCATCTCGCTGTTGTGCATAAAACCGTCCTCTCCCGAAAAGTCGGAAACCCTGCCTCCGGCATTTCTCACCAGCAAAGAGCCGGCTGCCACATCCCAGGCTTTCAGATGGTATTCCCAGAATGCATCGTACCTTCCGCATGCCACATAACACAGATCAACCGCTGCCGAACCGGGACGCCTGACCCCCTGGGTGTTTTTCATGAAATATTCCAGGCTTTTCATGTAACCGGTAAACCTGGAAAAATCGGTATAGGGGAATCCCGTTCCCACCAGCGAATCGGCCATGGTGGGTGTTTCCGAAACCCTGATCTCTTTCCCGTTAAGGTAGGAAGGAGCTCCCTGCCATGTATAAAAGCATTCCCCTGAAACGATCTCATATACCACTCCCAGCACCAGTCCATCGTTTTTATGTTGCAGGGCGATACTGACCGAGAAGGGAGGCATGCCGTGAATGAAATTAGTGGTTCCATCCAGCGGATCGATGATCCAGGTATATTCTTTTCCCGTGACCCTTTTTCCCTCTTCAGCCAGAAAGCCGCTCCGTGGAAGGATGCTGCTCAGGCCTTCAGTGATCTTCTTTTCGGATGCCACATCCACGCGTGTTACAAAGTCGTTCGTATCTTTCCGGCTGATGCTCTCCTTTTCCAGTTGCCCTCGTTGTGAGAGAATATAATTTCCGGTTTCCCGCGCAAGGTCCGTTACCTGAATGCATAATTTCTGATAATCCATACAAAATCATTTTTTCATTTCACATAGTTAGAAAATCCGATCTTTTTGCTCTGCTGTTCCCATACCCTGCTGTACAGATATCATGATTCCTTTGAGAGGCTATCGTCTGAGAGGCTATCGTTTCTGATCATCTCATACAGTTTCATCTGGGCACGGATTTTTTTCTCCCCGGTCCGTCGGATGACATAGGGATTACTCTGGCTATCGTTAATGATACGGTTCTTCACATTATCACTCCACTGTATATCGATATAATTCCTGATTTGCTGTTGGAGAAGGGGATCATAAACCGGGGTTGCCACTTCCACCCGGTGATCAAGATTCCGGGGCATCCAGTCGGCCGAGGAAATATAGAATTTTTCTTTTCCCAGGTTGGAAAAGATAAAAATCCGGGAATGTTCCAGGAATTTGTCAATAATGGACCTGGCTTCAATATTTTCACTGATTCCCGGTAATCCCGGTACCAGGCAGCAGATACCCCTGATCAGCAGTTTGATCCTGACTCCGGCCTGGCTGGCTTTGTAGAGTTTTTTAATCATTTCAGCATCAACCAGGTTGTTTATCTTTAAAATAATGTATGCCGGCTTTCCGGCACTGGCGTGCTGTATTTCCCGGTCGATCAGGGCGATCAGTCTGCGTCTCATGTTTATGGGAGAGACAAGCAGGTGTTTGTAGGTATATGTTTTAAAGGTGTTCTCGAAAAAATCAAAAACCTTTTTTACTTCCTGACTGATTCGTGAATCGGAAGTCAGCAGGGTGAGGTCCGAATATACCCCGGCATTCTGCTCGTGGAAATTGCCCGTGCTTACCAGGGCATAGTGGCGGATGGATTTATTTTCCCTGCGTGATATCTGCAGGATCTTGCTGTGAACTTTCAGGCCGGGAACCCCGAAAATTACCCTTATTCCGGCTTCTTCCAGCTTTCTGGCCCAGTATATATTCGATTTTTCATCAAAACGGGCGCGCAATTCAATAATGACCGTTACCTCTTTGCCGTTATGTGCCGCATTGATCAGGGCATTGGTCACTTTTGAAACCCGTGCTACCCGGTACAAGCAGATTTTGATGGCTTTTACGGCAGAATCCATTGATGCTTCGCGCAACAGATCGATGAAATGAGAAAATTTCTGATACGGGTAATACAGCAGGATATCCTTTTTAGCCATGACCTCCAGAATACTCTGGCCGGGCAATAGCTCGGGATGGGTCAGAGGCGGGGTGGGCTTGTATTCCAGAGCGGTCCTCCCCGTATTGGGAAATTCTATGTAATCCTTGAAATTATGGTATCTGCCTCCTGGGATCAGGTTGTCTTCTTCATCCAGATCCATTTCACGAATAAGGTAATCCAGCAGGTTGCCGGGAATGTTCTGGTCATAAACAAACCGTACGGGTTGACCTTTTTTTCGGTCTGAAACACTGGAGGAGATCAGTTCCAGAAAACTTTTGGATATGTCGTTGTCAATATCCAGTTCAGCATCCCTGGTCAGTTTGATGGTGTATGCTTCAAAGTGATCGAAATTAAAGATGGAAAAGATCCTCGGGAGTCCTGCCCGGATCACATCATCCAGGATCATGATGAATTTTCTGTTCTTTTCGGGGGGAAGCACCAGGAAACGGGAAGCCATATCGGTGGGCAATTCAATCAGGGCATATTCCGTTTGCGTGGCATGTTTCTTTTGCCTTCTCAGGATTACCACCAGGTATATGGATTTGTCGGTCAGGGAAGGTAATTCCTGTACGTTCCTGAGCATGATGGGGGATATATTGGGAAGAATGACGGATTCAAAGTATTCCTCCACAAATCTCCTCTGCTTATCGGACAACTGGTTTTCATTGATCAGGAAGATGTTTTCCTTTTCAAGCTGCCTGACTATCTCAAGATAGGTTTTGTCAAACACTTTTTGCAGCCCGATTACTGTTTGCTGGATCCGGTTCAGCAGGTTCCGGGGTTTCTCACCGATGATCCTCCTGGCTTCCTTTTCATGTCCTATCATGCGTTTTACCGAAGCCACCCTTACCTTGAAAAACTCATCCATATTGTTTGAAAAGATCCCGAGGAACCTGAGCCTTTCAATAAGAGGTACGCCGGGATCAGCAGCCTCCTGCAGGACCCGGTGGTTGAAGGCCAGCCAGCTCAGTTCGCGGTTAATGATCTTTTTGGTTTTGCTCATGAATTGATTGTGGATAAAGGGATGAAGTGCCTCGGTCCGGTTGCTCAGTCAAATGTAGTGAATTTTATTTTCCCCTGAAGGATAAGTGGTGAGGTTTTCCCCGCCGGTGGACCGGTTCGCAGGTTCCGTTAACAGTATCCGGAATATTACACCCTGTGTTTTTTGGGGTAATCAAATGCGTCGGCTACCAGTGAACCCGGACTTACTTCTTTCCATGAGGTGGCCTGAAAATCGAGGATGACGAGGCCCGCTGTGGGAACGTTTTCCACGGGTTCGGGAAGAAAATGATTGGCCAGGTCGGTGAAAGCAGGATTGTGCCCCACGATCATGACCGAATGGACCTTTTCAGGGAGTGATTCCACCAGCCGCAGCAGCTTGTTTCCCGAAGCATGGTATATGCTCTCATTCAGCCTCAGGGCCGACAGGTCAAATTCCAGTTCCCTGGCGTAGATCAGGGCGGTGTGAATGGTTCTGAGAGCCGGACTGGACAGGATCAGATCGGGGATGGTGTTAGTTTTTTTCATGCGTCTGCCCATGATACAGGCATCGGAAATTCCCCGATCCTTCAGTGGCCTGTCAATATCATCCCTTTCGGTGAATGACCAGTCCGATTTGGCATGACGGGCAATGATGAGTCGTTTCATGACAACCGTTTTAATGTTACAACAATTTGCTGGCCAGTTCTGCCAGGTAACTTCGTTCTCCCTTCACCAGATTCACATGCGCAAAAATGGATTGCCCTCTCATTTTATCGGAAAGATAGGTCAGGCCGTTTGACTGACTGTCAAGGTACGGGGAGTCAATCTGTTCAATATCTCCGGTAAACACCATCTTGGTGCCTTCCCCAGCCCGTGTGATAATGGTTTTAACTTCATGGGGAGTTAGATTCTGGGCTTCATCCACAATAAAGAAAATGTTGGAAAGGCTGCGCCCGCGAATGTAAGCCAGCGGAGTGATCACCAGTTTTTCCTCTTTCAACATTTCTTCAATTTTCTGGTATTCTTTGCTTTGCTGGTTAAATTTGTGCTTGATCACAGACAGGTTATCGAACAGGGGTTGCATGTAGGGTTCGATCTTTTCATTTACATCGCCGGGAAGGTACCCCAGGTCACGGTTGGCCAGGGGTACGATGGGTCTGGCCAGAAAGATCTGTTTGAAGTTTCTCCGCTGGTGCAGGGCAGCGGCCAGTGCCAAAAGGGTTTTTCCTGTCCCTGCCTTTCCGGTAAGGCTCACCAGCTGGATATCATTGCGGGCCAGAGCGTCGATGGAAAAGGTCTGTTCAGCATTCCTGGGCTCAATACCATATGCCTGTTGCTTTTCTACCCGGTTGATCATTTTGGTTGCCGGATCGTAATGACCCAGGGCGGAGGATTTGCTGCTTTTCAGAATGAAATACTGGTGGGCAAAGGGTTTCGCCACTATCGGAAATGAATCGACAGGCATACCATTGGGAGAATGATACAGGCTGGATATTAGTTCGTTGTCAAGGTTTTCCAGGGTTATGATATCCCGGTACAGGTCGTCGATATTGGCAACCTTGTCGGTTTCATAATCTTCCGCTCTGATGCCCAGCGATTTGGCCTTCATACGCAGGTTGATGTCCTTCGTGATCAGGCTGACCTGTTTGCCGGGATTCTTTTGCTTTACATGATCGGCAATGGCCAGGATCCTGTGGTCTGGGGTTTTTTCGGGAAACGATTCGCTGACCAGGTCAGAAAAGGGTTTACCGGTTTCGATGAACAGCTTGCCCAGGTCTTTCCCCAGTTCAATGCCTTCGCTGAACAGTTTGTCACCGGCCAGTTTGTCCAGTTCACGGGTAAATTCCCGGGCATGGAAATTGATAATATCGTTTCCTTTCTTGAACCGGTCCAGTTCTTCCAGCACGACGATGGGGATCACAATGTCGTTATCCTGAAAATTATAGATACACTGATAATCGTGTAGCAAAACGTTGGTATCCAGCACAAAAATCTTGCTCTTTTTTTGCTTCCTGGCCATTTATGTTGCATTTAATGATGGACTAAAGTAGTAAAAATTTTATCTTCGGCTCATGGAAATAGGGAATCTTGATCTTAAATGCGGAAGATGATGGATGTAATGGAAGCTATCTATACGCGGCGAAGCATCAGGAAATTCAAAGACAGGAAGATTGAGCGGGAAACCATAAAGGAAATTCTGAAAGCTGCCATGTATTCTCCTTCGGCAAGGGATTGCCGGCCCTGGCATTTCATTGTGGTGGATGACCGTTCGGTACTGGAAGCATTCATGGAAGTGCACCCGTATTCTTCCATGCTGAAAGAGGCGAGTCACGGGATCCTGGTGTGTGGCGACCTGACGCTGCAGAACGGACCCGGATACTGGGTGGTGGATTGCGGAGCCGCTACGCAGAATCTTTTACTTGCCGCACACGGGATGGGATTGGGGGCTGTATGGCTGGGCATCCATCCCCGGCAGGAAAGGCAACAGGCCGTGCATCATTTGTTCAGGCTGCCCGACCATGTACAGCCGTTCTGCATGGTGGCCCTGGGCTATCCTGCTGAAAAAAAGGATATGCCTGACCGGTTTATGCCCGAACGGATTCACTATAATTCCTGGTAATTGAAAACACGGGATGATTACGGGAAGATCCTGGAGTACCTGTACTCCAGGCTGCCTATGTACCAGCGTATCGGGGGGGCAGCCTACAAAGCCGATCTGAAGACGACTCTTGCCCTGGACCGGGCAACGGATTACCCGCATACCGCGTTCCGGTCAGTTCACATTGCAGGGACCAACGGAAAGGGATCGGTTTCGCACATGCTGGCGTCGGTGCTCCATGAATGCGGCATGAAGACCGGTCTGTACACTTCTCCCCACCTGAAGGATTTCCGCGAACGGATCCGGGTAAACGGGGAACCTATTTCCCGTAAGGATGTCATCGATTTCGTCCATCGTTACCGGGATCTTTTCGAAAAGCTGCAACCTTCGTTCTTTGAAATGACCGTGGCTCTGGCTTTCTGGTATTTCAAAAACTGCGGGGTGGAAATAGCGGTTGTGGAGACCGGTATGGGAGGCAGGCTTGATTCGACCAATATTATTGAACCCCTTTGCTCGGTCATTACCAATATAGGCATGGACCATACCCGGTTTCTGGGAGATACTCCTGAGAAAATTGCCGCGGAAAAAGCAGGCATCATTAAAAAGGGGATCCCGGTGGTGATCGGGGAGTACCGGGAAGATACGGCCCGGGTTTTTTGGAGAGTTGCCTCAGAAAAGCAGTCTCCCCTGCATTTTGCCGGCCGTTATTACGAGCCGGCGGGAATATCCGGCATAGAAGGATCTTCAAGGGTGTTTACTTTCAGGAAGAAACCGGCAGGGCAGATCATACGCATAGAAAGCGGGCTGACAGCTACCTACCAGTCGAAGAACCTGATCACCGTGCTGAACACCCTGGATGTGTTGCAGGAGAAAGGAATTCCCCTCAGGCAGGAAGCTGTTCTGAAAGGCCTGCGCAACGTGGTGGAAAATACGGGAATTATGGGCCGCTGGCAGGTGATGGGAAGGCGGCCGTTGGTGGTAGCCGATATGGCTCATAACGAGGAAGGGATCAAGGAGGTGATTGGTCAGTTGACTAACTATACATATCGCCGTTTACATGTGGTGCTGGGAATGATGCAGGATAAGGATCACGAAAAGATACTGCGATTCCTGCCCGGGCAGGCGAGGTATTATTTTACCCGTGCTTCCATACCGCGGTCGATGGATGCGGAGGAGCTGGCTTCTCTGGCCCGCAAAACGGGGCTGACAGGAGAAGTTTACCAACGGGTTGCCGAAGCAATGGATGCGGTTCTGGGTGCCGCTTCGGAAGATGACATGATCCTGATCACCGGAAGCACCTTTGTGGTGGCCGATTTGTTGGAGTGGATGGACGGTAAAAAGCTTCCTAGTTGATTAAAATTGTTACGTAAAACAGGTATTTCGTTTGTGGATGGGATGACAAATAACGGAAGAACAGAAAAACGCTCATTTTGACCAGGATTGAGAAACTGCTGATCGAATTGGGAGATATTACCTGGGGAACACCCCTGTTGGTTCTTCTGCTAGGCGGCGGTTTGTTTTTTCTGGTCTACTCCAGGTTGATTCCTTTCCGCCATTTCGGACATTCGATACGGATTATACTCGGAAAATATGATAATCCGGAAGAACCCGGACAGATCAGTCATTTTCAGGCCCTGTCGACTGCCCTTGCCGGTACCGTGGGGATGGGAAATGTTACCAGTGTGGCAGTGGCCATTACCACAGGAGGCCCCGGAGCCATTTTCTGGATGTGGGCAAGTGCGCTGGTAGGAATGGCCACCAAGTTTTTTACCTGTAGCCTGGCCGTAATGTATCGGGGCAGGGATTCCATGGGAAATATCCAGGGAGGTCCTATGTATTTTATTACAGAAGGACTGGGAAGAAAATGGAAACCCCTGGCCATTTTTTTTTCTGCTGCAGGCATGATCGGTGTTTCCCCCCTGTTTCAGACAAATCAGCTTACTCAGGTGATCAGGGATGTTATTCTGATACCGCGAGGAATTCCCGATACCCTGACTACAAACCTGATTCTAGGGACAGGAATCATGATCCTGGTGGGTTCGGTGGTACTTGGTGGTATTAAAAGGATAGGGAAAGTGGCTGGCAGTCTCGTTCCTTTTATGGTGATTCTCTATATGGTGAGTGTCATCTACATCCTTTTCTCTAATCCGTCGCAGATCCTTCCCGGGCTGAAGCTTATCATCAAGGATGCATTCACCGCGGAATCGGTCCTGGGCGGAGCGGTGGGAACCATTATTATTACCGGTGTACGGCGTGCGGCTTTTTCCAATGAGGCAGGGATCGGTACAGCGCCCATGGCGCATGGGGCAGCCCGCACCCGTGAGCCTGTGCGGGAAGGGATGGTGGCTATGATGGAACCCCTGATCGACACCATTATCGTATGTACCATGACCGCCCTGGCCATTATCGTTACCGGTGTGTGGACACATACCGATGCGGATGGCATTACCCTTACGGCAGAAGCATTCAACCAGGCTATTCCGGGTTTCGGACCTTATATTTTAATCGTCTGTGTAAGTGTGTTTTCCCTTACTACCCTGTTTGCTTTTCCTTACTATGGGACCAAATGTTTCGGGTTTATTTTCGGGGCCAGGTACCAGAATATTTACACCTACGCCTATACCCTGGTTATTCCTCTGGGATCCGTTGGTACGCTGGGAGCTGTGATCAGCCTTTTCGACGGGGCCTATGCCCTGATGGCCTTTCCCACCATGATTGCAGCCCTTCTTCTGTCACCCGGTGTAATGCGGGCTGCAAAAGATTATTTTGACAGAATAAAAACCGGGTAGAACAGACAGATATATTAATTGTTCCATGTGAATCAGTTACAGGTTCCATGATGGGTTTAAAAAATATGATTTCTTGTATGGTATGACAAAAAAGCCGGGATGATTTTGCAATATCGGGATTGTCATTTATATTTGCAGTCCTTTTCAGGGAGCTTAGCTCAGTTGGTTCAGAGCACCTGCCTTACAAGCAGGGGGTCACTGGTTCGACTCCAGTAGCTCCCACCAAACAAAAAGCAGCGGCATTGTCGCTGCTTTTTGTTTGTGTTTCATGGAAGGTTGGTTCTAATTTTAACAAAAGGGCTCAGGGGACAACCCCCTGAGCCCTTCTGCCCTCGGTTTGAAGGAGAGTTGTTAATAGGGCACATCCATTGCTACCCTGATCTGTGTGAACGAATGAGGCGGGAAGGTGTAGGTGAACGTATCCCCTCTGGTCCTGAAAGTGGACGTTACGGGGAGGTACTGGTCTTTTTCATCATAATTGTAACGGGCTGTTACATCCTTGCTGTTGATCTCGCTGACCGTGGCATTTCCTTTGAAATTTCCCGTATCACTGATAATCTGCGTGGTGATGGCTTCTTCCATGTTTCGGTTGACCACATTGATAACAAGTGTTTTTTCATTTTCATCATATGCCGAGGAAACATCCAGATACGGAATATTTTTGTATTCTTTCCCGTCGAATGTTTCGCAATCCAGGTATACGTCCAGTGATTTGCCATGACAGTTGGTCGAGAAGAGTTTATACATATAAAAGAAAGGGGTTTTATAGCTCTGTCCTTCCCTGTTATGGGCCAGCATGCTTGTGAACATGGTGTAGTTGCTTCTTTTCACTGCATCGGCATGTCGGAGAAAAAGATTGAGGTGCAGGGCCGAGGCCAGGGTTCCCATATGGGTGCCTCCGCCTCGGGGCGACCATTCGGTAAAGGCAATGTAAAACGGTTTTTCACGGACATGGTTTTTCTCTTTGGCAATCTGAATCTGGTTTTTCGTGGTGGTGATATAATCATCGAAATGCTCGGCCCAGTCGCCCAGATACACTTCAGGGCCTTGGTTGAAACCTCCCCAGTACCTGTGGATGGCAATGTATTCTACATTGGGTTCATCCACCATCTCATCCAGCACATGCCAGTTCCATGTTTCCCATTCTCCGGGAACTCCGCCGTGAACCACCCACGATGATCCCATGGCGATGAAGACAGGTTGGGTGCATGTTCTACAGCCTCGGTTCACATACAGCATGATCTTGGCTGCTTCTTTGGCAAATTTTACATAATCTTCCACACTTTTATAGGCCACCTGCCAGGGTTCTCCGTCTACCTCGTTGCCCAGATGCCAGTATTTCACGTGGTAGGGTTCTTCATGGCCGTATTTTGCCCTCAGGTCAGCATAGTATGAGCCCACGGGAGAATTCACATATTCGATCCAGTACCTGGCATCATCCAGGGTGCCGGTTCCTCCGTTGATGCAAATGGAATTTTCCACCCCCATGTCACTGGCCAGCTGAAGCCATTCATCTGTACCCACATGGTTCCTGTCAAGTACATTCCAGGCCAGTTCCCGGCGTACCGGCCTGTCTTCTCTGGGGCCGATCCCGTCCTGCCAGTTGTAGGATGCCGTGTAATTGCCCCCGGGCCAGCGCATATTGGTAAGCTTCAGTTCCCGGGCCGCTTCGATATAATCCGATCTGAATCCGTGTTCGTTGGCCAGGGGATGCTCCGGGTTGTAAAGCAGTCCGTCCATGGAATTCCGGATAGGTTCCATAAATACCCCGTAAATGTTCCGGTCAATTTCACCCACCTGCCTGAGGATGTCGATCTTCATGGTGGCCTGCTGGGCCGGAAGGGAGGTAGTTAGCATGCATCCCAGCATGCATGATACAGTTAAAAAGGTATTTTTCACGATAAAAGGAAATGATTGTTAGAAAATAGAACCGATTAAGTTCACAATGTAGAAAATATTACCGGGGATTCCATATTCCCGGAGCGAAAATGTGGATGTAGGGATGGATATTCTCAGTATTTCAAATTTGGAAATGCATGTCATTTTTCACCTGATGGGTGAAAGCATTCATTTTGTATTCAGCTGAATGACATAATAAAATATTAAATATCAGAGAAAGGCTTGCGAATTTGAGGACGTGGTTGTCTACGTAGGATGTTACTTATGTATAAGTATCAGGGATACGATAGCACCTAAAACTGAAAAGGAAATTTATGAAAAATCCTCCTGACACCACGTTGTTTTCTGATTTTCCTCATCAGGTTTTTATATTCGTTCTTTTCCAGATGCAATTGTGAACGAATGAACTGGTACTGCCTGTTCAGGGATTCAAGGTTAGCTACGATCCTGCCCGGCACGTTGTAATAAAGGGTGATGCTGAGCACCAGAACAAAGAGCCACAGGGCGGTAAGATTGAACCAGAAGGTATCGATGATCCAAGGTCCGATTCGTTTGTAAGACGCATAAAAATGTGCCCGGCCCAGGCGGGAGTTGGGGATTTGATAGATGGGTTCATACCTTCTCAGAATAGTATTTCGGTAGATCTGGATCTTTTCCAGCCTGTTCCGCTGGGTAACCAGGTCGGTCAGGGCCTGGTTGGCATACCGGTTCCGGTAATTCAGAAATTCTTCCGGTCCCCCCTTTTCAGAAATTATTTTTTCGTAAATCCTTTCCTTTTCCCGGTTGGCTTCCCGTTGAATGTCCGAATAAATATCCCTGATTTGGGCAAAATACATGGATAATGCGTCTGGATTTAAGTTTTTCCCGGAAAGGGGCAGGGAGTCCTGAAACGGGAGGTGACGGGGATCATCGGACAGTTTACGGATCTCGTTATTCAGTACCTCGAGCATCCAGTCGGCAGCTTGTTCGCTGCGAGTCACCTGATCCAGCATCTGCTCCAGCCTGGGAAGCAGGAAGGTATTGACCCAGACGGCTTCCGATATTTCCATATCCAGGTCAAAGAACTGCTTCTGGAAAGGATTGTCCCTGAACTGAGTTACTGCCAGGGCTTCGTACGACCATCGGGAAGCCATCAGATCGCCCACTACCGGCACTACTTTCAGTGAGCTGATCTGCTTGTGCAGCTTGTCGAAAGGGATGATCGCCCCGCTGAAAAGGATCAGCGGTACCAGGACCAGCGGGATCAGGATGTAAATGGTGACCACGGTTCTGAAGGCAGCCGAAATATTCAGTCCGATGAGGTTGGCCACCACTGCGGTGGAGAACAGGAGAAGCCAGTGTTGCAGCGCCATGCCGCGTATTTCAAGGATCAGATGGGCCACCACAATGTAGGTGAGCATCTGTACGGCCGATATGAGCAGCAGAACCACCACTTTGGAACTGAGATAACTGAAACGGCTCAGGTTCAGAAATTTTTCCCTTTTCAACAGCCTGGCATCACGGATAATTTCTTCTGCACTGACCGTCATGCCAATGAACAGGGCCACAATGACACACATCAGCAGAAAAGCGGGCAGATTTTCATTTCCGTAAAAAACATAGGCATTCGGATTAGTATCCGTCCCGGTAATGTATTTGGTGAAGTACCCCAGGATCAGAGCCAGCAGGGGGGCTTCCAGAAGGTTGACGGCCATATATTGTCCGTTGGCCCATTTGGTCAGCAGGTTACGCAGACTGAATATTTTGAATTGCTTCCAGCGGTCGGGGATCCGGAAGGGATTCTCCGGAAGCGGTACTTTCTTGAACTGGGGCTTTTTGTTGGCTTCGATGTGGGTTTTGTATAGCTTGTACCATTCTTCAGGGCTGACCCTTCTCATCTGTGTGAGTTTTCCCCGCTGGTTTACCACCCTGGCTTCCACGATCTGCAGTACCTGTTCGGGGTTTACATTCCCGCAGGAGTGGCAGTGACTTTCTTCTGCGTTCACCTGGGCGGCTATCTTTTTAAAATAAACCACTGCATCCAGTGGCGCTCCCTGGTAGATGGGATACCCGCCCCTGTCAAGCACCAGCAGCTTGTCGAACAGTTTGTAAATGAAGGAAGAAGGCTGGTGAATATTGACAATCACCAGCTTGCCTTTCAGGGTAAGTTGTTTCAGCAGCAGCATGACCATTTCAGAATCCATGGATGAAAGACCTGATGTGGGCTCGTCGATAAAGAGGATGGAGGGCTGCCGGATCAGTTCCAGGGCTATATTCAGCCTTTTTCTCTGTCCCCCACTGATGGTTTTGTTCAGTGGATCGCCCACTTTCAGGTGCTTAATGGTATCCAGGTCCAGGTCATGCAGAACCCGCATCACGGCACGAATGATTTTATAATGGGAGTAATCGGCAAAACAGAGCCGAGCGTTGTAATACAGGTTTTCAAAGACGGTCATTTCCTCGATCAGCAGGTCGTCCTGAGGAACATACCCGATCACTCCTTCCAGTTTTTCCTTTTCCCGGTGCAGGTCTATGCCGTTGATGATGACCCTGCCCTGGTGTGGCTGCAGGTTCCCGTTCAGGAGGTTCAGGAGGGTGGATTTCCCTGTGCCGCTCCCTCCCATAATACCGATAAGGTGACCGGAACGGGCGGTGAAAAGAAAAGGTCTGATCCCGTTATCACTTCTCGGGAAAGAGAAGCC
>DQWH01000114.1 GCA_011042635.1 Bacteroidota bacterium
CCTGGTGATCCACGGAGAACGCGACTACCGTGTTACCGTAGACAAGGGCATCAACGCATTCAATGCTGCAAGGCTGCAGGATATTCCGGCCCGATTTCTGTATTTTCCCGATGAAAACCACTGGGTGTTAACACCCCAGAACGGGATCCTGTGGCAGAGGACTTTCTTCGACTGGCTGGATCGGTGGTTGAAGGATGAAGGTTGAAGGATGAAGGATGAAGGTTGAAGGTTGAAGGTTGAAGGCTGAAATACATGAAGTTAGAAGGATAGGATTGATAGGTTATATTCCTATAAGTTTTGAATTTTTTTCATATTTTAATTAGAGCTTTCCCTTTACCTACGTAGCAAACTACGTATCAAGCTACGTAGTTTACTACGTAACTATCTGTTTTCCTGATCATTCCTCCAACCACTCCAGAATAACGGCAACCTTTTCCTGTTCGGGAAGATGGAAATCCACCCAGCGGATGGGGATTCCCCTTCGCTGCATTCCCCGGAACCAGGTCATCTGACGCTTGGCAAACCGGTGGATGGCTGTTTCCAGCCCGGAGAACATTTCATCGTACTCCATCCGGCCTTTCAGATACAGGGTAATGTATTTGTATTCCAACCCGTAATACATCAGCCGTTCTTCCGAAACCCCCTTTTCCAGCAGGTCTTTCACCTCATCGATCATCCCCGCTTCCAGCCGTTTCCTGAGTCGAAGGGTTATCCTTTTCCTCCGGGTTTCCCGGTCGATCTGCACCCCCACCACCAGGGGACGGAGGTCGGGCAGGTCATTGGCCGGTTCAGAATGCCGGGCCTGAAAACGGGCAATCTCCAGGGCTCTTAGCAGCCTTTTCCGGGTATCTGTATCGGTTTTATTGTGCATGGTTTTATAACCGGCCAGCAGCCGGGCGAGCTCTTCCATGGATTTCCCCTCCATGCTCCGGCGGAACTCAGGATCCACGGGAACCCTGATAAGCCGGTATCCTTTCAGCACCGCTTCCAGGTACAGGCCCGTTCCACCGCACACCACAGGGAATATTCCCCTGTTATTCAATTCCCTGTAAACCCTGAAAAAATCCTGCTGGTACCTGAACACATCATAGGTATCGCCGGCTTCCACAATATCGATCAGGTGGCAGGGCACCTGCACCGCATCAACCACATAATCATCGTAATCTTTTCCCGTCCCCAGGTTCATTCCCCGGTACACCTGTCTGGAATCAGCGCTGATCACTTCCCCGCCGAGTTCACGAGCTATCCTGGCCGCCAGGGCCGTTTTCCCGCAGGCCGTGGGACCCGTTATAACCAGTGTCTGATAACTCCCCTGTTTCTCCATTTTTTATGATTCCCGCTTAATTTCATTATTTTCGTAAAATGGATCATTTCCCTGCCAGAGGATGAAGATAGAGGAAATTTATGAACGGGCCATAGCCATCATGTCCCGTCCCGGCGAAACCTGGGAAACCATTCGGGTCGAGACCGGACAATCCATACAGGTGCTGAAGGGATACCTGCTCCCCTTTTCACTGCTGATTGCCGCCACCAGCCTGTTCGGCCAGGTCATGTTCGGCACGGGCATCGGCACCTATGCGGGAATTGCCGATGTAACCACAACGGTGCTAATGTCATTTTTTACTCCCCTGTTACTGGTTTTCAGCCTTTTCATGCTCTCTTACCTGCTGGGAGATTTTTTCGGGGGAACCGGGAAACCCGGCCATCATATCGTCTGGCTCAGCTATGCCTTCACTCCCCTGTACCTGGCCGACACCCTTTCTTCCCTTCACTGGACTTTTTCGTGGATTATGGTTTTCGGCCTGTATTCCGCTTATCTTCTCTGGACAGGTATTCCCTATATGTGCGGGATTCCTGCCGGAAAGCGGTTCCCGTTCTTTGTCATGATCCTGCTGCTCACAGGTCTTTTCCTGATATTGCTTTACTGGCTGGCTCCCTCCATCCTGCTGTGAAAATCTGTTGTTATGCCATGATTTCCGGGGGTATTTTCTAATTTTGTCACGTGATGAAAAACCAGGTCCATATAAAGAACAGGAAGGCCTCGTTCCTGTATGAGTTCATCGAGAAGTACGTAGCGGGTATGCAGCTGCTGGGAACAGAGATCAAATCGATCAGAACAGGAAAAGTAAGCCTGAACGAAGCATACTGTACTTTCAGTGATCACGAGCTGTATGTCAAGGGAATGCATATCGCCGAATACGAAATGGGCAACATCAACAACCACGACCCCAAACGCGACCGGAAACTTCTTCTCAACCGCCGCGAGCTTCTCAGGCTGGAAAAAGGGAGCACGGAAAAAGGGCTGACCATCATCCCTACGCGTTTGTTCATCAACGAGCGGGGGGTGGCAAAGCTTGAAATAGCCCTGGCCCGGGGGAAAAAACAATACGACCGGAGGGAAGCCCTGAAGGAAAAGGATACCCGAAGGGAAATGGACCGGTTACTCAGGCGATAATTACTGGGCGAAGAAGAAATTAATCAGATCGTACACTCCCTGGGTATCCAGGGTGGTTTTGTAGTCGAAATAACTGTCAATAGCACGCAGCAATTCGTCAAAGGAAATGTATCCGTCGCGGTCGACATCAAATTCTCTGAACCTTTCCGGAATGCCGGGAAAGGTGTACCGGTAGGTTCCGGTATACAGACTTTCTCCGGGAAGATAGTAATCGAGTCTTTTTCTCGGGACCGCTTCTTCCAGCATCCAGGGTGTGAGCAATTCTTCTTCCGAAAGAGCTATTCCCTTCCCGTTCACCGGGGCGCCTGCCGGTGTTCCGGTTTCCTCGTCCAGGTAATCGGGCACCCCGTCGTTATCACTGTCGAGCGGGCAGCCCAGGGAATCCACGGCAATGCCTTCCGGTGTACTCAGGCATTCGTCATAGAAATCCAGCACCATGTCCCCGTCCTCATCTTCCAGGTAGAGGGGATCGATCTCTACATCTTCGTACAGGTTAATAAACCGGATCACCCGGGGCTCAGAAAAGGGATCGAGGTGTACTGACAAAGAGGTGTAACGGAATATATCGGTCATCCGGTTGCCTTCCGGTTCGGAACGGATGGAATTGTAGTTGTCGATATTATCGGTCAGGGTGATATGCCATGAACAGGCCATTCTGATGGATACCCGGGGGGCAAGGCTCAGCCTGAAACCCACCTCCAGGGGAAAGGCAAAGCTGTATTTCGAATAGTTATCCATGGTGCTCCAGTCGGGATTCCTTAAATTGGTCTCATAAATATAATCCCGCTGCTGCAACTGACCGGGATGGAACAGCGCTTCGTTATCCAGCCACACATAGGGATTCCCTTCTGCATCGAACCGATCGCCTTTCGGATTGAACTGAAAAGTCTCCACCCCGCCCCCCACGAAAGGTTTAAAAGGAATGTCACGTGAAATAAAATGTCCGAATTCGTATTGCAGGGAGGCTCCGAAACTGGCAATATCGGTCCAGAAATTCAGGTTGTTGCCCGAATCCATCTGGTTTGCGGTCAGTTTCCCTCTGGTAAACACAAAATTCAGGCGATAACGTTGCTTTTCATCGAGAAAGGAGGACAGATGGATGCTCAGGCCCGGTTTGCCAGCGGTCAGGAACCGGGTATTGCTGTTCACATCGCCAAGAAAACTGAAGGTCCCCGTTCCTATGCCGATGGCGGGCCGCGACAGGGGATTTTCCACCGGGAATTCCTTCACCATGAGGCTGTCGTGCAATTCCTGTGCAAAGGCATTCCGGCTGCTGAACGGCCATGCCGTCATAATAACCAGCAGAACGATATGGTATTTTGTACGCAAGGCGCTTACTTGAACCATTCCTGATTGCTAAGCCGCAGCGCTTCATCCACGGGAATCCTTCTTCCGTTGCGGAAAGCACAGATAAAAGGCTTATCCACAAGGGAAGACCGTGCGATGCGGTCTCGTGCCGCACGTGCTTCCCGGTAACTGGAAAAATTACCCACCGTATACTTGTACAATCCGGCATGCCGGTCCATTTGCACAGCATCCTGGAGATTCATGCTTTTAAAAAAGGTATTGACATTCACCGGCCGGCTGTATGCCCCCACCTGTACTCTGAAAACAATCCCCTCAGGAGCGGGAGTTTCCTGTACAGGCCGGTCTGTTTCACGAACGGTTTCACCGGTTTTCCGCATCACGGGGAGGGATTCCGTACTGCCGGTATCCAGCCGCAGTTCGGCTGCCAAAGCCGCCAGATCCCGCTGCGAGGTGGAATTCAGTTCGAAGGAGCGCTGAGAAACCATAACCTGGCGGGCATCATTCCCTTCCACCAGGGAAAACTTGCCCTGAATAGATGGTTTGGGATTTTGGCCTGCCACGCGGGGCACCAGTTCATAGCTCACCACCAGGTAGGGATCGGCCGGCATACGAAGCCATACGAACCTGGCCCTGCCCGATTCAAAAGTAAACCGTGCCCCCAGGGTTTCCACGGGCCTGGCTTCAAACTGGTTCAGGATGTCTTCTTCCAGGATCCCCGAGCGGTTCCACGAGCCTTTTTCCAGCAACACCCTCACCACGTATCCTTTTCCCGAAGCATCAGGGACAGGCTCCTGCCGGTAGGCATTGATTTCGTAACTGTCCTGTGCGGCAGCGGCTGTCGTTTCCGGCGAACCGGTCGCAGTTTTCTGCCCTGCAGCGGGTGTATAATCGGCAATATCCACCAGTGCCGAAGGATCAGCACCCGGAACAGGCAAAATCCGGACAATCCGGTTTTCAATCTTCAGGTCATTCCGATTATTCTCAATCAGATAGGAAAATTTCCCTCCCACGTTAAAGGAACCTTTCACTTTCGGATCGGGTTTCAGCCGGTATACCACCCTCACCACGGGATCGGAAGGCAATTTGAGCCATATCAGGTTCAGTTTCCCGGCATCGTAAGCGAAATCGGCATAAGCACTTTCCACGGGGATAACCATGATGCCGGCCGGGAAAGTTTGCTGAAACCGGGCAAAACCTTCCAGGTTTCCCTTGTTCACAATCAGTTCCACTTCCGTCTCACGACCGGCGGGTATTTCATCCGGCATCCGGAACTCCAGACTCACGGGCTGGGCTGAAACACCGGCCAACATCAACCCGATGGCCAGGGTCATTGCACTGATCCTCAATATAAACATGGCGCATGTTTGGATTCAGATAACAATATTAAGAAATAATTAAAAGTTTATTAACAGAACTTATCAACAATTGTTGATAATTATCCACTTCAGGATCAGAAATTGGGGGAAAGCAGGTATCTGGAGTAGAAGGAATTGATCAGTTTCACGGCTTCTCCGGCAGTATCCACCACATGGAACAGGTCCAGGTCTTCCTCACTGATATTATGTTCCCGGGCCAGCATTACCTCTTTGATCCAGCTGACCAGTCCTTCCCAGTATTCGCTACCAACGAGAATAATGGGGAATTTCCCGATCTTCTTTGTTTGTATCAGGGTAATGGCTTCGAACAGCTCGTCGAAAGTACCGAACCCTCCGGGGAGCACAATGAATCCCTGTGCATATCTCATGAACATCACCTTCCTTACGAAGAAATGGTCAAAGGTGATGAGCTTATCGCTGTCGATAAACAGGTTGGCAGCCTGCTCAAAAGGGAGGGCAATGTTGATCCCTACCGATCGTCCTTTTCCCCGGGCAGCTCCCATGTTGGCCGCTTCCATGATCCCCGGCCCGCCGCCGGTAATAACCCCATACCCGTACCGGGTCAGGTTGTAGGCAATTTCTTCGGCCAGTTTGAAATATTTATTGTCGGGGGTTGTCCGGGCGGAACCGAAAATGGCCACGCAGGGGCCAATCCGGGCCAGCTTTTCAAAGCCTTCCACAAATTCCGAAATGATCTTGAATATTCTCCACGAATCGGAAGTTTGTATTTCATTCCAGGTTTTTTCCTGAAAAGCTTCCCGGATCTTGTCATCTTCTGCAGCAGACATAATAGCGTTTTTTTATGGTACAACCGGTCTATTTGCGTCCGGAAAAATAATGGTTTTTTTTACTCCGGCAAACGGCTTCAGATAATTATCGGGTGTTTACCGTATTTTACACTCCGGCAGATCGGGGCCTTTTCAATTCTTTTGCCAGAAATCTGCCCGTATGGCTTTCCCGGCACCTGCTTACTTCCTCGGGAGTACCGGTAGCCACCACCCATCCGCCTTTCTCTCCTCCTTCTGGTCCCAGGTCAATAATATGGTCGGCCTTTTTGATCACATCCAGGTTATGTTCTATCACAATCACCGTATTCCCTTTATCCACCAGCCTGTCAAGGACCACCAGCAGCACGCGCACATCCTCGAAATGAAGTCCGGTAGTAGGCTCATCAAGAATGTAGAGAGTCCTTCCCGTATCCCTTCTGGAAAGCTCGGCGGCCAGTTTCACGCGCTGCGATTCCCCTCCCGACAGGGTGGTGGAAGGCTGGCCCAGTCTTACATACCCCAGTCCTACTTCCCTGAGAGTATTCAGTTTCTGATAGATAGACGGAATATTTTCGAAAAATTCCACGGCCTGGTTGATAGTCATTTCCAGCACATCGCTGATGGATTTCCCCTTGTACCTGATTTCGAGGGTTTCCCGGTTATACCGTTTGCCGTTACATTCCGGACATTTCACGTATACATCGGGCAGGAAATTCATTTCAATGGTCTTTACGCCGGCTCCCTGACAGCTTTCGCATCGTCCTCCCCTCACATTGAAGGAAAACCTTCCGGCTTTGTATCCCCGCAATCTTGCTTCGGTAGTCTGTTCGAACAATTTCCGTATATCAGAAAACACACCGGTATAGGTAGCCGGATTCGACCGGGGGGTTTTCCCCAGGGGACTCTGGCTCACTTCAATCACCTTGTCAATGTTCTTCACCCCTTCCACACCCTCGTACTCCAGAGGTTCGGCAAGCGATCGGTACAGTTTTCTGCTCAGAAGAGGATGCAGGGTCATGTTGATCAGAGAAGATTTCCCGCTTCCCGATACACCGGTTACCAGGATCAGTTTTCCCAGGGGAAAATCCACGTCTATATTCTTCAGGTTGTTTCCCCGGGCTCCTTTCAGGTAAATGGATTTCCCGTTTCCCGGTCTTCTTTTTTCAGGAAGGGGGATTTCTTTACGGTGGTTCAGGTAACTGGCCGTGAGTGAATCCAGCATCAGGATCTGGCCGGGTGGACCCTGACCTACCACCTCGCCTCCGTGTCTGCCGGCATACGGGCCGAGATCGACGATATGATCTGCGGAAACGATCATTTCCCTGTCGTGCTCAACCACAATAATGGTATTCCCCATATCCCTCAGCTCCTGCAGGGCCGAGATAAGCCTCCGGTTGTCGCGCTGATGCAGACCGATACTGGGTTCATCAAGAATGTAGAGCACATTGACCAGTTGTGACCCGATCTGGGTGGCCAGTCTGATCCGCTGGCTTTCCCCTCCGGAAAGACTTCTTGCACTGCGGTTCAGAGACAGGTAATCCAGACCCACATTCATCAGGAATTTCAGGCGGTTTCTGATCTCTTTGAGTATCTCCGCGGCAATGAGCCGTTGCCTTTCTTCCAGGCGACTTTCCAGGCCGTCCATCCAGTCGTAGAGTTGCCGCAGGTCCAAGGAAGCCAGTTCGGCGATGTTCTTATCCAGAATCCTGAAATAGAGGGCTTCCTTTTTCAGGCGTGTTCCTCCGCACACGGGGCAGGTCTTTTTCCTGATGTACTGCTGTTCCCGTTTGGAAGGCCTTCCATTGCCCTCCCCGTTTCCCTGGCCGTTCAGGATTTCCATGATCCCGTCAAAGCTCAGGTGGTAGGTTGTACCGGCACCGAGCGGGGTATTTCTCATGGGAAAGGTCTCGTCCGACCCGTTCAGAATAATCTCCAGGACCTCTTCGGTAATCTGTCCGACAGGGGTATCTATATCCTGCCCGAATTTGTGCAATATAGACTCAAGCTGCCAGAATACCAGACTATTCCGGTATTTACCCAGAGGTTCGATCCCTCCCTGGCGGATGCTGAGCCCGGGGTCGGGGAAGATCTTTTTTCTATCCACCACGCTGATCTCTCCCAGGCCGTTACACCGGGGACAGGCACCCTGGGGCGAATTAAATGAAAAAGTATGGGGGGCGGGCTCGTTATATGATATTCCGGAAACGGGGCACATCAGCTGCCGGCTGTAATAGGCGGGTTTATCCTCTGCGGCATCCAGGATCATGGTGATTCCCTTGCCCTGCTGCATGCACAGGGCGAGGGATTCGCGTATCCGTTTTTCTTCCCGGCTTCCTACCGTCAGCTTGTCGATTACCAGTTCAATATGGTGGGTTTTATACCGGTCGAGTTTCATTCCTCTACTGATCTCCCGGATTTCCCCGTCTACCCGAACGGAAAGGAATCCTTTCCTTCTGACCGTTTCGAACAGTTCCCGGTAATGCCCCTTCCGCCCCTGCACCAGGGGAGCCAGCATCAGGATATACCGGTTGTTGTACCGCTTCAGAATCAGATCCACGATCTGGGCATTGGTATATTTCACCATGCGTTCGCCTGTTACCCAGGAATAGGCTATTCCGGCCCGGGCATAAAGCAAACGAAGAAAATCGTATACTTCGGTAATAGTGCCCACCGTAGAACGGGGGTTTTTCCCGGTGGTTTTTTGCTCGATGGATATCACCGGGCTGAGTCCTGAGATGTGGTCCACATCGGGCCGTTCCATTCCGCCCAGAAACTGGCGTGCATAAGCCGACTGGGTTTCCATGAACCGGCGCTGACCTTCGGCGTAAATGGTATCAAATGCCAGCGATGACTTGCCGCTTCCGCTGAGGCCGGTCATCACCGTCAGGGTGTTCCTGGGGATGACCACATCAATATTTTTAAGATTGTGTTCTCGCGCTCCGTATACCCTGATCTCGTCCATCCGTTGATTCCGCTTGAACCTGTATGATCAATCCGTAATGCCGGGGTCTTTCCCCAGGCCAGCTTCTCCGACGATACGTGCCCCCGGTTCGGGCAACCTGATACGGTAGGATTTTCCCGCCCGGTTGGACAGGTATGGTTTCCGTAACCAGGGGTTGAAATACTTCAGGATCTTGTAATTGGTACCCCTGCTTTTTGCAAAATCGGCAAAATTTTCCACCGGCGTGTCGACCACTTCTTCATAGGTAGGGATCACGGGGTACAGATCCGATTCATGGAAATAAAATCCGTACTTTTCCGGCGATTCCATAATCACCTTCAGGGCTGCCAGCCGGAAGATATACCGGGCGGTTTCTTCATTCAGTAGTAAATCATAGTACGAATGTTCTTTCTGTATCTCCACTTGCTGGTCAAGTCCCCTTCTTCCGTTGTTATACGAGGCGGCCACCATGGTCCAGTTGCCGTATACATCGTATGAATCGATGAAATACCGGCAGGCTGCTCCGGTTGATTTTTCCAGGTGATAGCGTTCATCCACCTCATCGTTCACCTCCAGTCCGTATTCCCGGGCCGTACCTGCCAGAAACTGCCAGAATCCAACTGCGCCGGCCGGTGAAACGGCATTGGACAATTGGCTTTCGGCAATAGCCAGGTATTTGAAATCTTCAGGCACACCGTATTTTCTCAGGATAGGTTCGATTACAGGGAAATACCTTCCCGAACGTTTGATCAGCAGAAGGGTTTGGGAGTGGAAATAGGTGTTCACCAGCAATTCCCTGTCCAGGCTTTCCCTGGTATCGAACTGCTCAAGCGGCATGCGTTCTCCTGCAAAATATAAGGCATCGGGCAAACTGACGGCCGACACACCATAATTCGGAGGGGATCCGTCAGGTTCCTCCTCTGCACGGTCGGTATATGCATTGATTCCTGCGATACCCAGAACAATGATTACCACCACCAGCCATGCTCCCCATGAGGGGATCCACTGTCTGTTTCCAGTCGGATTCCGCTTATTTTTCTTCATCACGGTATTATTCTTCATGTTCTCAGCTTCTTCCGGATCCGGCCGGCAAATGCACGGCAAAGTGCAGCAACCGGGAATCCGGCGGTCAAACCCACAAAATTACTGAAAAAACATCAGAATTCACCGTCCGTTCATATCAGAATCTGAAACGGACCCCTGAAAAAACGGCCACGGAGTAAGGATGTGATCGGATCAGGTTTTTCTCGCTGAAAGTATTGAGGTAATATTTGAAGGTAGGTTCCACATTGAACATCAGTCCGGGAAGAATTTCGTAATCCAGTCCCAGACCTACGGTCCCCGAGTAATTCAGCGTACTGACGTTGCTGGTGCGGATAGAGGAATAATTCACCCCCTCGATATACAGGGAAGCGGCGTTACCCACCAGGAAGTTAGTACTCACACCGCCAAGGATATTCATACCCACTTTTTCGTCTATCAATCTGTATTTTACAAGAATGGGTATTTCAAGAAATTCATAATTCTGTGCAATAAAGGCATTGACATTTTCAAGGTATTCCTGAGTATACTGTGAGGGATCACGGCCGATGATGCTGTTATAGAGAGCATCTTCCGGAGTATTGACGATCTTGATATTTTCATTGTCAGAAACCACGGTACCGGTGGAATGATCCACCAGGTAGAACTTTTCTGCCATTTTCCGGTGAATTTCCGGGGTTTCCCATCCCATGGCGGCAAGGGTATATTCCTCTACCCGGCCGATCACCAGTCCCATCTGTGAATAGTACAAGCCGGTGTATACCGACCATTTCTCCGAGGCCTGGTAATTCACGTTGATCCCACCCGAAAAGGCAAATACTCCTTCCTCGATGCGGTTATAATATCGTTTCAGATCCTCACTGCCCTCTCCGGAAGTAAGGTGCCGGTAGGAATATGCCGGGGAGAACTGGCCGCCGATACCCCAGCGTGATTTTTCTTCTTTCAGGAAATCCATACCCGGTTCCCATTCGATCTGGTCTTCCTTTTCCGTCAGGGCCAGCCAGTTGTTCCCTTCAAGACGGAAATCGACAGCCTCCCGTGGAGCCGCAACATCCGAACCGAGCCGGAGGGTAAGCAAAGGTTCCAGGCAGGCAGGAACGGCTTCGTATTCATGGGATGATTCTTCCGGAGGAGGTTGCTTTGCAACCATTTCTGCCTGGGCCAGAACCGGAGAAATAGCAGGAGTTTCCGACATCCGGGTTTCACCGGTTCCGGTTTCTGGTTCGCCGGAAGGTTCAGGCAAGGCTCCGGCAGGTAATGTTTCCATGGCAGGTGCTGTCTGTACCGGAGTGGATTCGTCTTCAGAAACGGATTCGGAAATCATTTCAGGTGAAGGGACGCGTTCTCTTTTTTGATCATCCAGGAACCATATTCCCGACAATATCATAAGCAGCACAGCAGCAGCGGCAGCCATCCTTCTCATCCACAGGACTCTGCGTTTCTTCCCGGCCATATGGCCTTTGATCCCATCCCAAACGGTATGCGGAGGAATTACCTCATACTCATCCAGAACAGACCGGAATACCTCATCAATATGTTCATCCTGCCATTCCCTCATCTTTTTTCCCTTCTCAGTTTTTTCAGCTTTTCCTGCAGTATCGTTCTTGCCCTGGCCAGATTCGATTTGGAAGTACCTTCCGATATTCCCATCATCCCCGCTATTTCCTTGTGCGAATATCCCTCCAGGGCGTACAGGTTGAATACCATCCTGTACTGTGGGGTAAGTTCCTGGATCATACCTATCAATTCCTTGGCAAACAGGTCATCCAGCGTATTTTCCTCTGACGGCTCTACTTTCCCTTCCTCCTCGTCGTTCAGGGAATAAAAATTCTTCTTCCTTCTGAACTTTTCCAGGGCAGTATTGATCATGATCCTTCTTACCCAGCCTTCGAAAGACCCCCGATGCCTGAAGGAGGAAAGGTTTTCAAACACGCGGATAAAGCCGTCCTGCAGCATATCGCTGGCTTCCTCCTCATCATCTGCATACCTCAGGCACACCGCATACATTTTACCCGAAAACATTTCGTACAACATTTTCTGGGCTTTCCGGTCTCCCGCCAGGCATCCCTCAATTATATCCGGCAAGCTATCTTTCAAGTTAATTGATATTCAGCTTCTTCCAAATCAAAGCCTAAATTTACCAATTAATTGAATTGACAAAAAACTTCCCGGAAAATAAATTTAAAAAGAACGTGTGCAGTATATGGATGTTCTAACCGGCCAAATGGTTGCGTAGGAATAAAAAAATAGTTTGTTTCTAAACAATGACGCACAAGGTGGCCGAAGAAATTACCCGTTCCGTCTTTATGAAAAAACTACGTCCTCAAATTGGTAAATATTTCAGGTAAATTTAATAACCATTTATTCAGAAGTGGATCCAGGCAATACTTTTCCCTTCGCTCCCGAACGAATAGCCTCATTGAACACGTAACACGTAACTCGTAACTCGTAACCCTGCCTTCCAGGCTGATCCCTAAAACGCGGGTATCAGAGATGGATCACTTCCCCGTAAGCTGCGGCAGCCGCTTCCATAATGGCTTCCGACATGGTGGGGTGGGGATGTACCGACCGGATCAGTTCCTGTCCGGTAGTTTCCAGTTTGCGGGCCACCACCACCTCAGCGATCATTTCGGTTACATGGTCGCCTATCATATGCGCTCCGACAAGTTCTCCGTATTTCGAATCGAAGATCAGTTTCACGAATCCGTTCCGGGCCCCGGCCGAACTGGCTTTCCCCGAAGCGGTAAAAGGAAACTTCCCCACTTTGATCTCCCGGCCGTTCTCACGGGCCTGCTGTTCTGTCAAGCCCACCGAGGCGATCTCGGGTCGGGTATACGTACAGGCCGGGATATTCCCATAATCAAGCGGTTCCGGATCGCGTCCGGCCAGTTTCTCCACACAGATGATCCCCTCGTGCGAGGCCACATGAGCCAGGGCGGGCCCGTGTACAATGTCGCCAATGGCATATACTCCCTTCACATTGGTGGCGTAATATTCATTTACCTTGATTTTCCCGTTCTCCACTTCAATCCCGGCTTCTTCAATCCCGATCCCTTCCAGGTTGGGGGTAATACCCACCGCTGAGAGAACCACATCGGCCTCCACCACACTTTCTTCCTCTTTGGAATTTTTAATGGTTACCCTGCAGGGAGTAACCGACGTATCAACCGATTCCACCGAGGAACCGGTCATGATCTTCATGCCGGCTTTTTTGAATGAACGTTCCAGTTGTTTTGACACCTCCTCATCTTCCAGGGGCACCAGGCGGGGCATGTATTCCACCAGGGTGACTTCCGTTCCCATGGTCCGATAAAAATAAGCAAACTCACTGCCGATAGCTCCTGAGCCCACCACCACCATGGATGCCGGCATTTTTTCCAGAGACATTGCCTCCCGGTAACCTATCACCTTTTTTCCGTCCTGCTTCATCCCGGGCAACTCACGTGAGCGGGCGCCCGTAGCCAGGATAATATGGGAAGCTTCCAGGGTCCGGGTTTTTCCATCGGCTGCCTTTACCTCCACTTTACCGGAAGAAACGAGTTTCCCAAAACCTTCGACCACCTCAATTTTGTTTTTCCTGAACAGGAACCCCACTCCCTTGCTCATCCCTTCCGCCACACGACGGCTTCTCTGAATGACCGCGCTGAAATCCGGTTCGGGATTTCCTCCGGGATGAATCCCGTAATCGGAGGCATGGCTGAAATATTCCATCACCTCGGCACTTTTCAGCAGGGATTTGGTAGGGATACAGCCCCAGTTAAGACATACGCCTCCCAGGGCATCCTTCTCCACCACAGCCACCTTCATCCCGAGCTGGGCAGCTCTGATAGCGGCCACATATCCACCCGGGCCGCTTCCGATCACAATCACATCAAATTTCATACAGGCTTGTTTTTTAATTGGGTTTTAGTTATTCCTGGTTAAAAATAGTTTTTATTCACGGGCAATAAAAATCTTTCCTGACTCATCTTCTTCCTTTCTTTCGGCCGGTATTTTCCCCCTGGCTCTACCGGAAAACAGGGCCGTCAACCCCCTCACCAGAACAAAAAACAGGCTCAGCAGGAAAATAATGGAAGCCCCGCTGGGAATATCGAAATAATAGGAGAGCATCAGCCCTCCCAGGGAAGCTACGATCCCGGTGAGGATAGAAAACAGGATCATACGACCAAAATTCCGGGTAAACATATTGGCAATGGTCTGGGGAATGGTGAGCAGCGAGATGACGAGGATAATACCCACCACCCGGATATTCACTACAATGGTCAGGGCCATCAGGACCATCAGCACATAACTGATCCATCCTACCGGCAAACGAAAGGTTTGAATATACGGCAGATCGAATGCCATATACACAATCCACCGGTAAAAAACGAGAAAAAACAACCCCGAAACCACTGTCACGGCAAGCAGAAACCAGAGATCGCCCGCCGATACCGTGAGAATACTTCCGAAAAGATACGACATGAGGTTCGGAACATATCCGGGAGTAAGGTAAATAAAAATGATCCCCACTGCCATTCCGAACGACCAGAGGATCCCGATCACCGAATCCTCCCTGATGTTCATCCGCCGGGTAAGGTATTCCAGTCCCAGGGCATTCAGTACGGCATATACGGCGGCACCAGCCAGGGGATTCACCCCAAGAAAATAGCCCAGCCCGATCCCCCCGAACGAAGCATGTGATATCCCCCCGCTGATAAACACCAGCCTCCTGGAAACAATATATGTGCCGATCACCCCGCAGGAAACGGCTGCCAGCAGGGCAGCCAGCACCGCCCGGGTAAAAAATTCGTAACTGAACAATGATACCAGGTTATCCATGGTTCTTTCAGGAATGTTTTTTCAGCACGGTATGGGGAACCGTGCCGTGTGTAATAATCTGAATGGGGCAGTTATAGGCCGCCAGCTGTTCTTCAGAGATCTTGTTCGAAGGATGGTAATGCAGGGTTCGGTTCACACAGGCAATGGTTTTGATATAACTGGCAATAGTCCCCACATCATGCGACACCATAAGGATGGCCATGTTCCTGTTCAGTTCCTTCAGCAACTCATACAATTCTCCCTCGAACCGGTTATCCACATAAGTCACCGGCTCATCCAGAATCAGCAGGCGGGGGGATCCCACTAGCGCCCGGGCTAACAGGACCCTCTGTAATTGTCCCCCCGATAATTCACCAATAGCCCGGTGCTGTAAATGGTTGATTCCTGTTTTCTCCAGTGCCCCCCGTACAGCCAGCCGATGTTCTTTCCGGAAAGGAGTATAAAAACCTTTTCTGGGCAGTAATCCCGAAAGAACCACTTCTTCCACGGAAATGGGGAAGGACCTGTCAAGGTCGGTATGCTGGGGCAGGTATCCCATCAGGGTTCCCGGCATCAGATCGCCGGTATATTCCACTCTTCCCGACCAGGGTTTGATCAAACCCAGAATCACCTTCAGCAGAGTGGTTTTTCCACCCCCGTTTGGTCCGATCACTCCGATAAAATCATCCGGGAAAACCTCCAGATGCACTCCTTCAAGCACCGCTCCGCCGTTATAGCCGGCTGTAATATTTTCAAGTTTAACCAGTGGTTTCATCATTTCTCTTCATGGGGTTGAAGAACGGAAACCAGTGTGTTCCTGATCTTTTCCATATTATCGTCCCAATCGGGGTCGAGGGGATTCAGGGAAATCACCTTCCCTCCGATTTCGGCTGCCAGGGTACGCGCATTCTCCTGGTCGAACTCTTCCTGGATGAATACCACCCGGATATTCTCCCTGCGGGCCAGCTCCACCAGATTCCTCATCCCGTGAACGGAGGGTTCTTTCCCTTCTTCCTCCATGGCATATTGTTCCAGGCCATAGTCCCGGGCCAGATAGGTCAAAGCAGGATGAAAAATAATAAATTTACGTGAAGCCAGATCCCTGAAAGAATCTTCCATCAGCTTATCGATAGAATCGACACGGGCAATCAGCCGGCCGTAATGCATTTCCATCCACTCTTCCATTTCCGGGTATGCTTCCTTCAAGGCCCCGTAAAGTGCCGGAAGGAAGAGACGCACGGTTTTCGGCGACATCCAGATATGGGGATCCGCTGCGTGGTGACCTCCGGTGATCAGATCCACATGATCGGCCAAACGGATCACTGCCAGGCCAGGATAATTCTCCCTGACTTTCCCTTCCCATGCCTTCTCAAATCCCAGGTGCCCGTTCATCACATACAGACCTGATGCATCCAGTTGCTGCATCTGCCTGGAAGTGGGTTCATAGCTGGCCGGACTGGCATCGGCGGGAATCATCACATTTACCTGAACCTTCCCCCCAGTAATGGATTCTATAAAATATTTCTGCGGTAACACACTGACGGTGACCACCGGTACCGTCCGATCCTCACCGCGGGTTGCGTTTTTACAGCCGGATTGACAAAGTATGGACGGAAGAAGAGCGGCCAACGGGAAAAAGAAAAGAATGCCTTTCTTTCTTTTCATTATTTAGAATGTTTACAAATTACAAAAATATCAGTTTTTTTTTAATGGGGAAAGATTTTCCCGCACAGGTTAGAAATCCCCGTGAAAAAGGCCATATCTGTTGGTGCATGGCCTTTTCTCCGCGAAGAAAAATAACAGGGTATATTACCATCCCGGGGTAAAGTTCAGTCCGAAACTTCCTTTCAGGGGCTGCACCTGCAGGGGGAAGGCATAAAATGGCTCGAGGATCATGTATCCCAGCAAATTCACCCGCAGGGACAGGCCGGCGGTAAAGACCGGTATGCGCTGGGAAGGATTGTCGGGCAACCACCGGAAAACCGGTGCGTCACCGGTATTCCAGGCCAGCCCGCCATCCATAAAGAGGGACAATTCCGTGGGCAGGTATTTGAATTTGATCAGGGCAAATCGTTCGGGTCCGGTAAATGGGATTCTCACCTCCATATTGGCCACGACAATTTTATTCCCGGTAAGCTGATTGATATTCAGATTGGATGAAGAGGCGGTATAGCTGCGGTTGAAAGCATCCGAACCGAGTCCCCTCACCAGCCAGGGATAGCCAATATACATGGGATACATTAGATCCTGGCCTTCGGTCATCTGGTACCGTCCGTAATGATATCCCCGAAGGGCAATGGTTAACGGCCGTAGATGGAAATATTTTCTGTAATCGACCAGACCGGTAAACATATTCACCGCCCCGAAGTATTTTTCAATCGAAAGCCTCATCCGGTGGCCGCGCACGGGGGAAGTGGTGCCGAATACCGAATTATCTTCCACATAAGCCGCGTCGCTCTTGAACAGGGTGAACCCCCCGGGTGCATCCAGTTTTTCTCTGTTCACTCCGATGGGATACCCGTAATAATCGTAATAATAATTAAAACGGTCAATCCGGTAATAATACCAGGAAAAAGAGGCTCCCAGCTCGAAACGCCGGGTCTGCGACAGGGGCAGATATCCGAACAGGGCCAGCTGATCCTCAAAAGTGCGGTAATAATCGTACCGGTAATTAAGCACATCGACCCAGTTGGTATCCCCCGTCTCCCGGGATGCGATGAAAAGGGAGTCCTCCACCATGCTGACATATCCGCTGAGGTAGGGAATGTGTGATACCACACCTCCCCAGTTCAACCGGTGTTTCTGATTGAGGTAGGCCACCTGTGCACCGAAATCATAGATCTCTCCGTTCACGGCCAGGTTGGCAACCAGCTGGTTATCCCCCACCATATCGCTGAACATCATGATGATACTCCCCGACATTCCCGTTCCATAGCGGCTGGTAGCCATGCCCACCCCACCATAATTGGAAATATAATCGAGCTTGAACTTCGGTTTGTATTCTTTTGCTGTAAAGTGTTGGATCAGGGTATCGGGAAGCGAGGTGCGGTATCTGAACCCGGCATCTACCAGGTCAATGCCTGCCCTTCGGAAAGGCGGAAGGGTAGCCGCCTGAAAATTGACCGAATCGGGAGAAACCTGCACCGGCATGAAGTCATCCACTCCGGCGTTATATATCTGATATCCGTTGTTCCGGTAATAAGAATAGGCCAGTTTTTCTTCGTTAGTAGCGATGGAAATAGCCGGTGAAAACTGGGTAAAACCGCTGATACCGGTCATGAAGGAAGTCATGCGATACATCTCACCCGTTTCCAGATAATATCTGAAAAGATTTCTGAATCCGTCGGAATTGGAGAGAAAAAAAATAGACCGCCCGTCGGGAGCAAATACCGGATTCAGGTTGTCGGCACCGGGAAACACATCCAGCACCCTGATCCGGCTGGTGGCCACATTCAGAATGGCCAGGTTATACCTGTCCAGAACGGGGCGGGATTCATCAGGATCGGCCGGTCTGTCGGTAGCATAAACCAGGTATTTTCCGTCGGGTGACCAGCTGGGCTGCATCTCAGAATACACATCGAAGGTGAGACGTTCCACGGCTCCGGTTTCGGGATAATAGGCATACAGATCATGCCTGCCTTCCGCCAGGCCCGACAGAACGATCTTTTCGCCGTCGGGCGACCAGGCCAGGTAGGTAAAGGCCGGAACACCGGGAATGGCTTCTTCCAGTAATACCTTCCCGTTCCGCACATCCACCACCACCAGCTTGTTCACTCCTTTTGCAAACACCGTAAAAGCCAGTTTCCGGTTATCGGGCGACCAGGTACCGGCCGACTCCATGAAATTGAGATCGTCAATTTCATGCTTGCTGATCCGGGTAGTCAGTTTCCGGATGATCTTTTTCTCATCTGCATCGGCAAGAAACAGGTCGAACGATACCACATCCCGGTCTGAAAAAAAGGCGATGTACTTTCCGTTGGGACTGATGGAAGGAGCCACATTCCGTTTTCCCGCATTGTCGGTATCGAACAGTTTTTCTCCGCTCATCCGATCAAGGGAATCGGTAAGGAACTGCGAATAATGCGCAATATATGCGTTCTTCCACAGGGCTGAAAAAGTTTCGGCGGAGATGCCCAGGATGGAATCGATGGCGGCTTCATATCCTACCTTTGCGGTGAGGTTGAATAGGGGCCGGATGCGGTCATCGCCCCACACCTTCCCTACGAAGGCCCAGAAAGCCTGCCCGTACCGGTACGGGAAATATTTGTTCATATTGGCCAGGTCTTTCAGGGAAGGAAAATCATCCTGCAACAGGGCATCCCTCATCCACATGGCCGTATGGGCATCCACGCTTCCGATGGACATATATTCCGCCATCCCTTCCACCATCCACAGCGGAAGGTTTCTGAGATTGTTCAGGGAGGTAGTGTCGTCGTTTATGATAATATCGTATTGAAAAGCATGCACCATTTCATGCCCCAGCACATGGTCGGTCTGACCCGTAGAGTGAGCTAGCGGCATCACCACCCTGTTCTTGAAGGCCTCGGTCACTCCGCCCGTACCCACACCGATTTGCCCGCTGATAGCAGTTGTTTGCTGGAAATCAGCATGATACTTGTATAAAATCAATGGATTGCGTTTCTCAAAGGTATCGTAAAGGATGCGACTGTGCCGCCGGTACCATTCCTCGGCTGCCAGAGCCCAGTAATTCAGCACGGAATCGTCCTCAAAATAATGGTATATTTCAAAATGAGGGGTCTGGTAAACCTTGTATTCAAACTTTTTGTATCCCGGCTTGTTTGCTCCAAAATACTGAGCCTGTGCCTCAGGGATTAGACAAAAGAAAACGCACAGGGCGGATATGGTAAAAAACAGCTTTTTCCCAAACATCATTCCTATGATTTTCATCATGATACCGATTCGGCTTTTCCCGTTCAACAGGGAACAGCAAACATTTCGTAAACAAGATATATGCCAAACAAAACGGCGTTTTCTTATAAAGTATTAATTTTCTGGCGTAATATGCAAATTCCTTCCGGAACAGGCATGATCAAACAATTCGGAAAAGACAGGTGAAAGGGAATCTGCGCCATCATACCCACCCGTAAACTACGCAAACGCCAACGGGCCTGTCCGGAGACCCGGGCAGACAGCCAATCTGGCAGGATGAAATGGTAACGAACCGGTGGTTCAATCCAGTATTTCGGCCACTTTTTGCCTCAGTGCCTCACCCCGTAGGTTTTTGGCAATGATGATCCCGTCGCCACCGAGAAGCACACTATGCGGAATGGCCATTACCCCGTACAATCGGGCAGCAGCATTGTCCCAGTACTGAAGGTCGGACATGTGGTACCAGTTCAGCTTATCGTCGCGTATGGCCTGTTTCCACCGTTCGGCATCCCCGGGACGGTCGAGGCTCACACCAAGAATTTCCAGTCCTTTGTCATGATAGTCTTCATATACGGCCACAATATTGGGATTTTCCTGCCGGCAGGGTCCGCACCACGATGCCCAGAAATCGATCAGTAACAGCTCCGACCGGCCGATGAGGGATGAAAGCGAAAGCGGGTTCCCGGAAGTATCGGGCTGCGTAAAATCGGGTGCAGGTTGTCCGATGTCCACGTTTTTCAGTGTTTCGATCCGGCTGCGGAAAAACCGGGTGTACGGGGAGGCTTCCAGCGCGGGATCAAAGGTAGACACCAGTGAATCGAGTTCTTCCCATCCCATGGAATAGATATTGTTCGACCTTACCAGGTAGGGGGTAATCACCGACGATTTGTTGTTATCAATATAATCGCTGATGATTTCCTGTCTTTTCGCGGAAAGGTCGTTATACTGTGAGGTCAGCTCCCCCAGCATATCGGAGTCACCTGCCTCGGAAGCGGTGCGGTATCTTTCCATCAGGTCTTCCAGTTCGGCATCGATCTCTTCGAAAAGATTTTTCAGCTGGTCGTTGGGTTCGGAACCTTTCACGATACTCAATTCGGGATGTGAGGTATTGACAATGATCTGAATGCTGTCGTTATCCATAAAAAACCCCACCGGTGTGCGCATTCCGAGTAGATCCAGATAAGCATAGGCAGGAAAATCAACCGATCCTTCCATGACAAATTTGCCGTCTTCGATCGTAGCCGAATCGATATAGACATACTCCTCTCCCTGGAATACCCGGAGCCTGGCCATTCCCTGTTCAAGGCCCACGGTCTCGCCTGTAATAACGTAACCTTCCTGTCTGGAAGAGCAGGAAACTGTCAGCATGATCAATAGCAGAATAGTAAATCTTCTTGTCATTTTGTGTACATTTTATGTTCAACAGTCAAACATACAAATTATTTATGCTCTGGCAATCGGCTGGTTATTATTTCTTTTTTTCTACCTGGTCAAAGAGTTCCATCAGCATACGTGCAGCCTGAAACGAAGTGATCTGTTTTAAGCGGACCTTTCTTTCCAGTTCTTCCATCTTTTTCCGAATGGCCGGATGATGATAGAACCGGTTGTTCAACTGTTCCCTGATGAATTCGTGCATCCAGTACCTGGCCTGTTCGGTACGCCGGAAATCAAAGTAACCGTTCTTCCGGGTCAGACCAACATACTCATTCACCTGATCCCAGATATGCATCACCGTATCGGGTTTGAACGCCGAACAGGTAACTACCCGGGGGAACCATCCCGAAGTGGGAGCGGGAAAAAGATGGAGGGCATTTTCGTATTCCCTGCGGGCCATTTCCGCCCGCTCGCTGTTGTTTCCGTCTGCCTTGGTGATGGCTATCATATCGGCCATTTCCATGATCCCTCGCTTGATACCCTGCAGTTCATCCCCGGCTCCGGCCAGCATGAGCAGAAGGAAAAAATCCACCATGGAATGCACCATAGTTTCCGATTGCCCCACCCCCACCGTTTCAATGAAAATAGTGTCGAAACCCGCTGCCTCGCATAGTATGATGGTTTCCCGGGTTTTCCTTGCCACCCCTCCCAGGGAACCTGCCGAGGGGGAGGGCCGGATGAACGACCGGGGATGCACCGACAATTTCTCCATGCGGGTTTTGTCGCCCAGGATGCTACCTCCCGAGCGTTCGCTACTGGGATCGATGGCCAGAACAGCCAGCCGGTGATTCTGTTCCAGAATTCCCAGGCCAAGGGTTTCGATAAACGTGCTTTTCCCCACTCCGGGGATCCCGGTAATGCCTATCCTGATGGAATGACCCGAATGAGGCAGGCACAATTCCAGCAGCTTTGATGCAAACTCCTGATGTGCCGGGAGGTAGCTTTCCACCAGGGTAATGGCCTGGCTGAGGATGATGGTGTTCCCCTGGCAAATACCTTCAAAATATTCTTCGGGACTACGTGTTTTTTTCCTGATCTTCCGGTATTTTTTTACGGCCTCATCATTGATCCCGGAAGGCTGATCGATACCTGCCTGCACCCTGAGGGCACTTCCCTTTTCCTTTCTTTTTTCTTTTCCCTGATCCTTTTCCATCATGCCCTGTTAAACACATTGCATCTCCTTCCCCCGGGTAATATGCACCGGCGGTATCTTATGAATGGCCGGGATCAACCTTCCCTGCTGTCTATCTATTTTCCCTTCGGAGGCTCCACATTGCCGGTCAGCCTCAAAATAACCTGGGTGTTTTTCGGATCGTTTGTAATAATGGTCACCGTTTTGTTCTGACGACCCACCCGGCTTCCCGAGCTGAAAATGGTTTTGATATGACTGGTCTGCCCCGGCTTGATTACATTTTCTTTCGGTTTTACGGCAGTACAACCGCAGCTGGAGCTGACCTTCCGTATGATGAGATCGGATTTCCCTTCGTTGGTAAATTCAAAATTATGCTCCACCTGCGTGTTCTGCTTCATGGTCCCGAAATCGTAAGTGGTCTGTTTAAACTGAATGGAAGGGGCATTGGCCAGTTCTTCGGGGGTCATGCCTGAAAAATCGTCTTCAATCGTAGCTGAAATGGTGAGCGTATAACTGAAGTCCCCCTTCCCGTTCTGCAGCATCCTGATCCGGTCGATTACAAATCCCCAGTCATTTTTTTTGGCCGCATCATACGTAATTTCCATTACTCCTTTTTCTCCGGGTTTGAGTTTTCCGGGGCCCTCGAAAGTAAGATGCGGGGGCACTCCTGTAAAGGAAATGTCTACCGGTTCCTCCGAAACATTCACCACCTCGGCCAGCACGGTTTTCTTCTGTCCGTTCAATATTTTCACAAAAGGAATGTGGTTGGATTTCAGCCGTACATTTCCCATTTTATAGGGATAAAAATCTTCCAGCGTTTTCTCCCTGGGGATCACTTCCCCCTGCACTCTCAATACAGCATTGGGTTGCACGCCGTTTGTCATCACGGTAATGGTTTTGGCAAACTGGCCGGGCCGGTTTCTCGGGTTGAATGTCACTTTAACATAACCTTTCTGTCCGGGAGGAACCGGCTGCCTGGTCCATTCGGGGGTAGTACACCCACAGGAAGCCACCACCCGTGTGATCACCAGGGGGGTATTCCCTGTATTGGTAAATTCGAAAGAATAACTCACGGCACCATCAGCCTCCTGGATCTTTCCGAAATCGTGTATCCTTTTGGTAAAAGTGATACTCGCTCCCTGCTGCTGTGACTGGGCCATTTGATAACCGGTCAGCAGTATCAAACTCAGAAGGGTTACGAATATTTTTTTCATTTTTTGAACATTTAAATGGTAAATATCAGACCATGATTTATTGTTTTAACGTTTCAAAAATAATAAAGTTATCGGCAGAATAAGAATTTTCCGAATCTCTGTTCTTTCAGCATCCAATAAAAAACCATAACTCTCGCCCCAGTTTGTGAAATATATTTAATTTTGGAGCAAGAACGGTACCATGCGGAATTCCCTGAAAATAACATTGTGTGCCTTCGTTATTCTTTCCCTGAATATGATCCACCTGCGGGGTCAGTTTTATTACGGGCACCAGATGGATTTCGGAAAAAACCGTGTGCAATATTATGATTTTTTCTGGTCATTTTATCGTTTTGAAAAATTCGACACCTATTTCAACGAATACGGACGGGAAATTGCAGAATACACCGCCCGTTTCGCCGATAAAAAGATCGTGGAAATTGAAGACTTTTTTGATTACACCCTCGAAAAAAGGCTAATATTCATTGTTTACAACAAACTGTCTGACTTCCGGCAGAGTAATGTCGGCCTAACCGGAGGAGACGAAGAATTCAACCTGGGAGGAGTTACCCGCATTGTCGAAAACAAGGTGTTCCTATTCTATGAAGGCGATCACCGGGAACTGGAAAGGCAGATAACAGCCGCCATTGCCGAAACGGTCGTTCAGGAAATGCTTTACGGGGGGGTGATGAAAAACCGGATCACCAGCAAAACCCGGATCAACCTGCCTGAATGGTATATCTCCGGGCTCGTATCCTACCTTTCCCACACATGGGATCCGGTCACCGAAAACATGATCAGGGATGGATTTTTATCGGGGCGATATAAAAAACTCAACCGCCTGCAATATGAAGATGCCGAACTGGCGGGACATTCCTTCTGGAAGTTCATAAATGAGGAATTCGGGCGCACGGCCATACCGAATATTATTTACCTCACACGTATCGAACAGAATGTGAACAAGGGCTTTTTATATGTAACCGGGGAAAAAATAAAGGAGCTGGTCAAAGAATGGGTTGCCTATTTTGACGAGTGGTATGCCGGGGGAGAACCGGAAGAAAAACTGCCGCAGGGGGAACCGCTGATCAAAAAGCCCAGGGACAGAAGGATCATCACCCGGGTAAAATACCATCCCAACGGACGAAAGATGGCATACATCACCAACGAACTGGGCCAGGTACGTATCTGGATATACGATATGCAGACCGGCAAACACCGGACGATTTTCAAAAAACATCCGAAACTGGAACAGATCATCGACGATTCCTATCCTGTTATGGACTGGCACCCTTCCGGTCAGATTCTTACTTTCATTATGGAAGAGGAAGGGGGGCTCACCCTGAATTATTATGTGACCGAAACAAAAAAAATAGAAAAAAGGAATCTGCTTTATTTCGAAAAGGTCATGGATATGGACTACTCCGACGACGGATCCCTTTTGCTGTTATCGGCCGTGAAGAACGGAATGACCGATCTGTTTGTACATTTTGTTGCATCGGGAACAAATGAACAGATTACCCGCGATCTGGCCGACGACCTCCATCCCCGTTTCATTAACCGCTCGGAACAGATCATTTTCTCAAGTAACCGTACCAGCGACACCCTTACCCTGGGAGGCCCCGTGGACCGGGGCAGGGATCACCAGTTCCGCCTGTTTATTTACAATTTCAATAGCCGCTCCCCGATTTTGACCCGGCTGGAAGGGGATGTTTTCGAAGAAAAATTTCACCCCCTGGGGGAACAAACGAACGAATTCTTCACTCTCGATAACCAGACCGGTATCATCAACCAGTATATTAATGAATTCGACAGTACCATTGCCTGGATCGACACCACGGTACATTACAGGTATCTGACCAACAGCCGGCCGCTTACCGACTACACCCGCAACATCCTGGGTCATGAGCTGCATACATCAACGGGGCAAACGGCCGGGATCATTTTCAACAGAGGTAAGTACCAGATATATACCCGGGATATAGCCGAACCCGAACCGCTGGAATCGAACCCTCCCCTTACCCGCCAGTGGAAAGAATACCGGGAATACCTGGCCGAGCAGGATAGCCTGGAAGATCTCCGCCAAAAAATCATTGGGGAACACCGTCGCTATATGAGCGAACTCCGTAAAACCCAGTCGCCGGATAATCCCTTTACCAATCAGCCGGTCAATATCAGGAATTACATATTTGAACAGGAAAAATCCAACTATTTCAACCGGTATATCAAAAATGCCCCGCCGGGATTGCGGATTGACACTTCCTCGTTCACACTGCCCAAGATCAGAATTTATCAGAAGTTCTTCTATAATAATTATTTCGCCAATAAAATCGATTTCAGCTTCCTTTCCGCCTCGTATCAGACATTCTCCGGATCGGCACCTGCTTTTTACAATCCAGGAATGAACATGCTTTTTAAGATCGGCACACACGACCTGTTCGAGGATTACCGGTTAACGGGGGGATTCCGTTTCTCAGGAGATTTCAACTCAAACGAATACCTTATCAGCCTGGAAAACCTGAAAGGAAAATTCGACAAACAGCTTATCTATCACAGGCAAACCTATCTGAGCTCTGCCGATATCGGGCTGATAAAAACCTATACGAATGAATTGTATTACTCCATGAAATATCCCTTCAGCCAGGTACTTGCCTTAAAGGGAACGCTCGGAGTAAGAAACGACGACCATGTATTCCTTTCCACCGATACACGCACCCTTTACGAAGAAAATATTACCCGCCTGTGGAATATTCTGAAAGTGGACCTCACTTATGACAATACCCGGCACAGAGCTGTCAACCTCCTGTTCGGCACCCGTTTCAAGATTTTCGGCGAGTTTTATTATCAGCTGAACCGGGCCCGGTCAGACCTGTTTGTGCTGGGAGCCGATTTCAGACACTATCTTCCTATCCACAGGGAACTGATATGGGCCAACCGGTTTGCGGCCAGCACATCGTTCGGATCCAACCGGTTGGTATATTACCTGGGCGGGGTGGATAACTGGATCCATCTTTTCCCGAACCGGTTTGCACAGTTCGACCAGAGTATCCCCGTAAGCACCACACAGAATTATGTATTCCAGGCCCTGGCTACCAATATGCGCGGGTTTGCACAGAATATCAGGAACGGTAACTCTTTTGCGCTAATAAACAGTGAATTACGCTGGCCGGCATTCCGCTACCTGGCCAACCATCCCCTGGGATCGGGATTCCTGAACAGTTTCCAGATTGTTGCTTTCGGCGACATCGGAACGGCCTGGACCGGACCATCGCCTTACTCGGGTAATAACGAATACGACAAAGAAATCATTGAGAACGGACCCATTACGGTGATAATCGACAGCCAGCGCGAACCCATTGTGGCAGGTTTCGGTGCCGGGTTGCGAGCCCAGTTGTTCGGCTATTACGTCCGGGCCGACTA
>DQWH01000028.1 GCA_011042635.1 Bacteroidota bacterium
GGTGTTGAATTCGTTGATTTCCAATCCACCGGTCAGTTCCACCAGGGTACCGTATGAAATGTCTTCCGTTCTTCCGTAATTGTATATCAAACGGCTGGAGAAGAAATTCTCCCGGCTGTAGGTAAGACTTCCCAGTACCATGTTCCTGGTGTGGTATTTATAGAAACTGGTGCGTGTGATTTCCGGGCGCCGGATCATCCGGTTCGATACGAACCTGCCTGCCATGACAAATCGGGACCTGTTCCCCGGATTCAGTAGAAACGACCTTCCCATCCAGTAATCCTGGTAGGTATAATCTACTTCTTCGGGTAAGCCGGTGGAGTCGTTTGGAATAAAATCGTGTACATATCTTACCTGCAATCCCCCTGCGTATCGGGTACGGGGAGTGAGAAAATTCCGGTTCATATACAGGCCGTAGTTTTTTCTGCCGAAGGCATGGTAATAGTTCAGCCTGGCATGGATAAAGCTTCCCCACATGTTGTTTATACGGTATATTCCTTCATATCCCGTTTTGGTATTGCGGTCCCCGTCCCACAGGAAATGGTTTTCCCATTCATGACCGAATCCCAGGAAGTTGCGGTCAAAGAATTCGATCCTTCCTTCATTCAGGTCGTTCAGCATCATATCGAAACCCATGGAAAACACATCCCTGGTGATCACCACCAGGTCAACCGAATCAACCCCTGCCCTGGAAACCAGTATTCTGGCATCATTGATGAATGGGAGGGAGCGGAGGATCCTTTCATTTTCAGCCAGGATCATGGGATCGATCCGGTCGCCTGTGTCGAATATCAGGTTATTCCGTATGATCCTGTTTTTGGTATTGATATGCAGGGTATTCAGTCCTTTCCCCAGCCATCCTTCATGGATCAATGTGGTATCGTTGATGGAGGTACCGAAAGGTTCCACTTTCCTGATCCTGATGGAACGGATAGTCATTCCCGAATAACTGTTGAAGTAGGTTTTCACCGAGCGGGGCTGATCATTTTCTCCGGACGCCTTGTTGGAAGGAGTTACAAAAAATATTTCATACAGGCGGCGGGTCCAGATATTCCGGGAAGCCCTTATCATCAGGCTGTCGTATAATGCTGTTCGTTCCAGATTTTGAAGCACCTCCGTTCTCAGGGTGTCGGCCACCAGGCTGTCGGCTTTCTCCAGTTGCGGGGTGCGCGGAGGTATGGGTTTCCCCGGTTCAATAGTGTTGGCCTGGCCCAGGATGGATGTCCGGATAAAGAACAGACAGAGAAAAGTCGGCCACAGGCAACGGCATATGGATTTCACAGGCAGCATCCGGAGAACCTTGCATGAAATACAAATATATTTATTCTGAACCGGATAATTAAGGGGCCGGACCAAACAGGTTCGTCCCACCGACACCGGTTTCGGAACTGTACTGGAAATGTATTTTCTCCGGCAGTTACCTCTTCGGAAAAAATCCGATATTTCTGCCTGCCTCCTGAAAGGACCGGTCTATTCGATGAGGCCGGCCACTTCTTTTCCCTGACGGAAGCGGATGTCCCTTGGGATTCCGGCGGCCGCTATCCGCTGGAGGTCGGCCCGGAGCATGTCGCCGATCATTCCCTTTTCTTCTACCATTTGTCTTGCGGCTTCGTAATTACCATCTCCCTGAATGGTAAGGATTTCGGAAGCCAGTTCATTCATGGCTTCAGTCATCTTATCAAAATCCACCCGGTAGGTGCCGGTGGTTTCATCACGGGAGAAAGCTTCTTTTTCAAGGAAATAGTTGAAACGGATCATATTGGCTTTTCCGTGTGCACTGGAAGCCCCGAAACGTACGCTACGGAATATCCCGGCCATGAAAGTTACGTAGTTGTCCATCAGATCTTTTTCTCCCAGTTCGCCCATTTCCGCCAGGCGCGTTACCAGGAACAAGCCTAGGATGTCGGCTTTGCCTTCTTCAATGGCCGAATACTGTTCTTTCAGGGCTTCACGAACCGTGCCCTTTCCGGTAATAGTGTTGTTGATACCCAGGCCGTGGCCCACCTCATGGAACATGGTATTCTCGAAAAAGGCGTCGAATGTGATATGTTTGCGCTGGTCTTCCTCAATGAGCAGGTCGGCAATGGGCACCATGATTTTTTCAAATTTGTAGCGCATGGCATTTTTCAGCTGGAGTTTCCGGCTTCCTTTCTCGGCCTGCACGCGCTCGTCGTTGGGGAGATTGATGGCAATGGTTTTGCTGCCCGCATTGCAGTCGCCGGCATAATATATGGCATCGTATACTCCCAGATCGGATGAGCTTCCGGGTACCTCGCTTTTGTATTCGGGAGGAACAGGCAGGGTGGTTTGTAGTTCGGGCAGCAGAGCGGAGAACTTTTCGAGTTTCCGGCTCCATTCATTGTCTTTCACCAGAATAAAGGATTCATAGGCTGCCTTGTAATTGAACAGGCCGTCCTCGTAATTCTCAATGGGACCAACCACAAAATCGATGTTATTGGTTTTCATGTCCATCCAGGCCAGGTCGCTGGGGTAGTAATCGTCGGTAAGAAGGGCTTCCGATCGAAGTTCCAGGTACTTTTTCAATCCCTCATCTTCTGCCAGGCCGGCGGCTTTTCTGATCAGTTCGGCGGCCTTTTCCAGCTCGGGACGGTAGGCCTTATGGTAGGGGACTGTGATCAAATTTCCGTTCTCATCTCTTCTGATCAGGGTATACAGGCTGGTTTTGTCAGGTGCATCCAGCGCTTCGAATTCTTCCCGGGTCATATCGGGAGGATAGAAACTGGCTCCTGCGGGTTTTTCTCCGGCTCCTTCGATAAAAGGCCTGTTGTTGTTCAGCCTTTCCCAGGGTCCGTAATTGATCAGAACAAATGCACGGGTGGCTTCATCGGTGATGGTATCAAGCAATTCCGATTTATCACCGTATGCCTGCTTCCAGAAAAGTTTATCCATGATGTCGGCTGCATCGAACAAATAAGGCAGCATCTGCCGTTCTTTTTCAGAAAGCTCTGCAATGAGATCGGAGGTTAGCTCTACTTCCACGAATTCATTCACTTTTTTCTGGATGGTTGTAAGTTCTTCTTTCTGTGAAATTTTGCATCCCGAAAGGAGGATAATGACAGGAAGGGAAAAGGAAAGGATTTTTTTCATGGGTTCTAAGGTTTTGGGTGTTCAATGTATACAAAAATAAAGGAAATACCCTTCATGATGAAATGAAAGGGTATGTCGGAGGGCATGCAGAAAAACAAAGATTGTTATTCACTCACGTCGTCGGTATTAAATTTGAACCCTAGCCTTTTTCCTGTGGCCTGCTTGGATGTTTCGATTTTTTTATTCATCATGGCCACGGAAGCGATCTTCACGGTATCGTAGGGCGGTACCAGCAGGTCGAATTCCATGGAGTAGGCCATGGAGGTTTCGACGATTTTCCTCAGGGTTTTTTTGTCGAGTACCGAGGTGCCGAAATGGTTCACCCCGAAGCCCATTTGCCGTTTTCCTTCCACAAAAAAATGCTTATCGCGGTTCACAAAGATTCGGGCGATGAGGTACCCCAGGTCGTCGTACCGTTTGTATTTGAACGAATCGCTCAGGAAATTGTAGATATTGATGATTCCGCAGTAACTGAGGGTGGGGTCTTTCTTGACATAGGAAAGCGACCATACCTTATGTTCCCGGTCGAATTCGAAAATGTTCGAATGCATGCTGAACATGAGCATATCGCCAGCTACCTTGAGCTGGGATTCGAATTTGCCCCCGTCTCGGAATTCGAGCATCACGCGCCGGTCGAGTCCTTCCAGTTTATCGTTATAATCGGCGGCGATTTCCCTGAGCACCTCTTTCATGGTGCCGAAAACATCCAGGGTATTGTCATATACTTTTTGTTTGAAATGAGCCTTTTCTGAAAGGTATTTCAGGATTTTCGACTGAAGGTCGTTACTTGACATGATATGGCAGGGTTAGTTAGTAGGCTCTTGCAAACAATACCCGGCGCTTGCTGGGTTTTCCGCTGTAGATACATGTCCCTTTTTCCCCGGGCGAATCGACAGGAATGACCCGGATGGTTGCTTTGGTTTCTTCTTTGATCTTCATTTCCGTTTCGGCCGTTCCGTCCCAGTGAGCCAGCATGAAACCTCCCCGTGTTTCGAGCAGTTCTTTGAACTCATCGAAGGTATCTACACGGAATGTGTTTTCATTTCTGAATTTCAGGGCTTTTTGGTATATCTGCTGCTGAATCTCGTCAAGCAGCTTCCGGGTTTCGTCCAGGACTCCTTCCAGCGGAATGGTTTTTTTGGCACGGGTGTCTCTTCTGGCTATTTCCACGGTTTGGTTTTCCACATCACGCGGACCGATGGCCAGGCGCAACGGAACCCCTTTCATTTCATATTCGGCAAATTTCCATCCCGGTTTCTGGGTGTCGCGGTCGTCGAATTTCACACTGATCCCGTTTTTCTCCAGGTCTTCCCTGATCTTTTGTGCGATGGGGGCGATGGCTTCCATCTGTTCCCTTTTCTGGTAAATGGGAACGATCACCACCTGCAGCGGGGCCAGGCGGGGAGGCAGGACCAGTCCGTCGTCATCGGAATGTGCCATGATCAGAGCTCCGATCAGCCGGGTAGAGACCCCCCACGAGGTAGCCCATACCCAGTCGAGCTTGCCTTCCCGGTTAGTGAAAGTAACATCGAATGCTCTGGCGAAATTCTGTCCCAGAAAATGGGAGGTGCCTGCCTGGAGAGCTTTACCGTCCTGCATGAGGGCTTCAATGGCATAGGTTTCCAGGGCTCCGGCAAAGCGTTCGCTTTCCGATTTCACTCCCCGTACCACCGGCATGGCCATGAATTGTTCTGCAAAGGTGGAATATATTTCCAGTATCTTCAGCGCTTCTTCCACCGCCTCTTCCTTGGTGGCATGGGCTGTATGCCCTTCCTGCCAGAGAAATTCGGCCGTGCGGAGGAAAAGCCTGGTACGCATTTCCCATCTGACCACATTGGCCCACTGGTTGATCAGCAGGGGCAGGTCACGGTATGACTGGATCCAGTTCTTATAGGTGTTCCATATGATGGTTTCAGAGGTAGGACGGATAATCAGCTCTTCTTCCAGTTTGGCATCTTCGTCTACTATAATCCCCTTGCCAGAGGGATCGTTTTTCAGGCGGTAATGGGTTACTACGGCACATTCCTTGGCAAAACCCTCTACATGAGTGGCTTCCCTGCTGAAAAACGATTTGGGGATTAACAGCGGAAAATAGGCATTGGAATGGCCGGAAGCCTTGAACATTTTATCCAGCTCCGATTGTATTTTTTCCCAGATGGCATAACCGTAGGGCTTGATCACCATACAACCGCGAACCGATGAGTTTTCGGCCAGGTTTGCCTTGATCACCAAATCATTGTACCACTGGGCATAGTTTTCGCTCCTGCTTGTGATTTCCTTGGCCATATAATGTCTTGGTATGGAATTTGTGTTATATCTTAACAAAGTGTAAAGCGACACAAAAAAACAAATTTAATTTGATAATTAAAAAAACAGGGAGGTCGTCATGAAAACAAAACGCAACATATCTTTTCTGGTCGCATTTCTTTTCGCAGCCAGTTTGACTGCTGCTTCTGCCTTTGCCGACAGGGACAGAGCTTTTGATGCTACCGGGAGCTCTTCATTTCATTATGCTCCGCAAGTTATGATCAGCGAGTATTATACCGGTTATGACGGATTCCATTATGCTTCCAGGATCAGGCGGTTCCACCGGCCCCTGGTTTCCGTGCGGGTGGGATATTATGATCCTTTTTTTACTGATATGTACTGGTACGGGTCGGGCTTTTATGCCGGAACCAGTGTTTACTGGGGCCTGCCTTACTGGTATTATTCACCCAATTATGTTCAGGTGGTGTACCATACTCCGCTGTTTTACTGGAACGATTACTATGAACCCTGGTACGGGGGAGTGCATATCGGGTTTCATATAGGTTATCCGCGCTATTATACTCCTTTCAGGGAAGTATACTATGTAGGATACGGAGGTATATTTGCTTCCAGGGTGGTTTACCGTACCCATATTCATTACCGGTACATTCCCGCCCGCCCGGCTGTTTACCATACCTGGTACAACGCCCGCCCCGTTTATTATTCGCACAATTCCTACATAAGGAAAAATCCGGTTTACCGTTCGCGTGAAACCTACCATACCCGCGACCCGCAATATGTACGAACCACCACAATCCGGCGCGGGAGCGGGGAGGTCAACAGGGCTCAGAGCGGGAATATAAACCGGTACCGCAACAGGGAAACGGTTCGTGCCGGTACTTCTGCCGGAGAAGGAAACCGTAACCGGATCACCAACCGGTCGACTACCGATACCCACCGGTCGGTGCTGACTCCCCCCGAAGCCGGGAGAGAACGGTCAACCGCCACCCCGGTAACGCGGCAGAGAACGGAAACCCGCACTCAAAGCGGCCGGAGTGCTGTGATACCTGTCCGGACAGAATCGCGTACTACTACCCGGGTAGCCAACCGTTCTGAAGAAGTGAGAAGAAGTACTCCTCCTGCTGTGAGCCGTACCATCAAGTCAATTTTCACCCGGGCAGGAAGCACTGCTATTCGAAGTAATACACGGAGCCGGAGTTCCCGCAGCGCGGTGAAACAGGCGGAAACCCGCAGCATGCAAAGGGCCGCTGCCCGGAAATCCCGGAAAGAAACCAGGCGTTCAGCCACCAGGGAAAGATCGGGTGAAAGTTCCGGCACCAGAAGAAGATAAACGGCAGGCCAGGACCTCCCGAAAAAGAGACCGTTTTTTAGAAAACGGCCTCTTTTTTTTTACATACCTGAGAAATACCGGCCTGTCCTTCCCGGATGATGCATTTCCCAGAGGGAAGCGACCACCCAGCCCGGAGCGAAAATGTTATTGTAGAAACCCTTTCCGTTACGGCCGTAGTCCCAGTTGGTGTGCTGCACCACCTCGGGATGATATCCTGGTCTGGCAATCCCGCAAAGGTAGCCGGCCTGGGGCAGAAGCTGTTCATGCATGGATGAACGGATAACCCCGGCAAACTCCTCCAGGCGAGAATTGCCCGTTTCTTCGGCCAACCAGTTCAGTACATCGGCAAATTCAAACAGGTATACGTCGATGTGGTTGTTTTCCACCGAAACATTGCCCCAGCCCCGTGATTTCAGCCCGAGGTCGCCCAGCATCTGGCCGGGAGCAAACGGAACATCCCAGACATAATAAAATACGAAAGAGCAAATGCAGACGCTTCCTTTGCCAGGCGGGTGTAGTGTGCCTTCTTTTCTCCTTCCGATACCAGGGCCATGTAATAGCAGGCGGTGGCTGTATACAACGACGCTTCCTTGTCTTCACAGAAGGCATCCAGGGTGGAGGAAAAATAATCGGAAGGGCCGATGATGGAATCTTCCATATAGCTCATCACCCTTTCGGCCGCATCCAGGTAGCTGCTGTCAGAGAAATACCGGTAAGCCATCACAAGCGATGGGACGAAAGCCGGACTGCTGCCACCGGTAAAATCGGTTATTTCCGGGTTGACGGTGAATTTTCGCGGATAGCTGTGCCCGGGTTGTTCCAGTTTCATCAGCGTGCCGAGAAGCTGTTTTTACCCGGTTTTCCCATTCGGGATGAGGGATTCCCCGTTTCTTTTCAAAGTCCAGGTAAAGTAAGAGCGCGCGGATGCCCTCTGATTGCCTTCTGATGCTGTATATTTCCGTTTCTGTGCCCCTTCTCAGATCCACCACCTCACGGAGCAATCCTCCCGGTGTGAAACCGTAGTGCAGGTAGGAATCAAAAATTTCCGTTGCCATGCTTACCAGGGTATCTGAACGCACAGCGGTGCCGTATTCCAGGGCGTTGAAAGCATTCAGCAATACCCTTCCCACAAAACCGATTTCCAGTATTCCCCGTTTTTCACACCGGTCGGTACGAAGTTCTACTCCCGAAAAACCTTTGAGATCATGCCCTTCGGTATAACTTTCCTTAAAATATTCGGCCAGGACCTCCAGCACTTCCTCCCGGGTTATCCGGGTTTCCAGGGGTTGTGGACGGAACATGTCATAGGCGGCGTGCCAGGTGCTGTCGACGAACGGACCATAGCCCGAAGCAGGGCAGGTTTGCAATTCCCAGGAAAGGGCACATTGTTCCCCGGCTTCCAGGTGCAGAAAGGCTGTGAGGGGTGGGGCCAGTCTCAGTTTCCGGTTGTATGAGCGGGGTGTTTCCCGGTCGTTCTTTTGTCCCCTGCATGAAACGATTCCAACGGTCAGGGGAAGAAACAACAACGGAAACGCAATAATTCTTCTGTGCATATTCATAAGGCTTGTGAGTGGGAAAGGCCACAGTAAATTTTATCCGGCTAATTTGAGTTTTTTTTATGGTTTGCAATTCCATGGAATATTGCTTATTTTTCTTGCCAATATAGTTGGATTCAGCGAGTATTATGGTATGATATTTGCACATAATTAGGTGGATTCTTAACAGAAAAAACCTTAGGAGGTACAGTCATGAAAACAAGAACCCTGATCATTGCAACCCTGGCAGCCATCGGTATTTTGATGTCTTCCTGCTCAAGCAGATACCTGGTATCATCCGGGTACGACGATATTTACTACACACCAGGTGATGAGGTGGTTGTGGTTACAGAACGTGCGGCACCTGCCCGTCCGGCTGTGGAAGGCAACCAGTATTATCAGCCGGTTAAGAATTACGGAACCCAGGGTTCGGATGCCCGCGAAGTGGTGCTGGATGATGATACCCTGTATTACAGCGATTATGAATCGGGTTCGAAAGACGAGGATGTGGTGGTGAATAATTATTATTACAACGATTACATGCCTTATACTTCCCGCCTCTATCGTTTCTACAGACCGTATGTTGGATTCAGCTATTACAGCCCGTTCTATTACGATTTGTTCTACGATCCGTTCTACTGGGGTGCCTCCATGTCCTTCGGATACCATTACTGGCCCTACTATTCGTGGAGATATTATGATCCCTGGTATTATCCTTCCTACTACGGATGGGATTATTATTCTCCTTTTTATTCACCGTATTACATGGGGTACAATCCGTACTATTACGGATATTCTTATTACAGATACGGATACGGAAGTTATCATGCAGTACGGGAAGATCCCATATACGGCAACCGGCGGTCGATGGTTACCAGCCGGCGTATGGGGGCCACCTCCACCGGCGGCACCCTGGCCGGAACCCTTCCTGCCAGAAGGACCAGCAGTGAGATTATAGCCGGAAGTGCCCGCACTTCCAGGAGAACTGAGGCTGTTGCCGATGCAAGGAGCAGGGGGGATCTGTCAACCACCAAGGCTGCTTCTGTGGAAAGATCGGAATCGGAAATCACACCAAGAAATACAGCTGCAAGAACGGCCGGACAAACCCGCAGTACCGAAAGAATTACCGGTACCCGAATCAGTCCGCGGAATACCGAACAGAGAAGCTCGGCCACACGGTATTCACCTACCTATACAGCCCCGAGAATGACTGCACGGCCCGAGTACAACCGGAGCACGCGAACCTATACCGTCCCGGTACAGTCGCAAAGCCGTTCAGTTTATTCACGGCCGGCCAATGCCGGACGAACGGTGACTACGCGGCCGGCTACCTCAACCAGCCGGTCGACCTATACCCGTCCGACTACCACACGGTCAAGATCGTACACGCCTACCCGTAGCTCGGTAAGCAGAAGCAGTTCTTCTTCCATCAGAAGCTCATCGGTGAGTTCCGGTAGCCGTTCATCGGTATCCAGATCGAGCTCGAGCTCCGGCTCCAGCCGCAGCAGTCGCTCAGGTGGGTCCAGAAGATAATGCCATGATAAGTCCTTGCAGGTAATGCCTGCAGGGACTTTTTCATTTGTCTGCCATGGAACGGAAATATTCCGTCGGGTAATGAGTACATGTTCCAATTAAATCACAACATCATGAAAAGAATAATCTTGCATATTGCTCTGTTACTCCTTCCGGTTGCACTTACGGGTCAGAGCATTGACGATGCCTACCGCATGTCCGGCACCAGCTTATGGGGAACGGCCCGGTTTATTGGCATGGGGGGTGCTTTCGGTGCCCTCGGAGGCGAATTTACCGCACTGAGCTATAACCCGGGAGGTATCGGGGTGATCCAGCGTTCCCTGATTTCCTTTTCTCCGGGATTATCCCGCAACCTGACGGAAGCGGAATATCTGAACAATACCACCAGCGATTATACCTACAACGTGGGTTTCAGCAGCCTGGGGACTATTCTGGCCTTTCAGCCCAAAGGAGGGGGAATGCTTAAGAATGTGAATGTGGGACTGGGATACAACAAACTGAACGATTTTGATCAGTATACCCGGATAGAAGCATTTAACCCCAGCGGATCGCTGGTGGATTATTTCTTCTTCAATGATTATCATGAGGGGGGAAACATTAATGGTACTCACCCCGACGATCTCGATCCCTTCTGGGAACGGCTGGCTTTCGATGCCTATGTGATCGATACCATTCCCGGCACCAATTATGAATATTCTTCCCCCGTTCCCTACGGGGTGGATATGGTGAAAAAGATCGACACTTACGGAAGAAACGGGGAACTGGTGGTTTCCCTCGGGGCAAACCTGATGCACCGGCTGTACCTGGGGGCTTCCCTCGGTATACAATCGTTCTCATACCGTGCATCCGTTACGCATGTGGAGGACTGGCAGGATGGAGAATACAACGATTATTTCTCCTTCATGAGGGAACTGAACACCTCGGCCACGGGTTACAATTTCAAAATAGGATTTATTTACCGGCCCATAGACCTGATCCGCATCGGTGCTGCTTTTCATACACCTACCTTTTTCAATGTGGACGATGAGATCTATAATACCATGGAATCAAGCTTTGTGAGCGGACTCATTGTACCAACCGATGAAGAGGGATATCAGTTGCCTTCCGACTATTTTAACTACCGGCTGATCACCCCGTTTAAGGCTATCGTCAGCATGGCGTTGCAGTTTGGTAAGGTGGGGATGCTGAGCGCGGATTACGAGTATGTGGATTATTCGGCCATGCGTTTCAGGGTTGGTGATTCCGAAGCCCAGTTCGATTATCATAACGATCTGATAGCCGATACCTACCGGCCGGTATCCAATCTGCGGCTGGGGGGAGAGTTCAAAATCGGAGTGTTCGCCCTTCGGGGAGGATTCGCCTGGTACCAGAGCCCGTATCTGGAAGGCCTGGAAAATGACGATGCCCATACTACCAGTATTTCTGCCGGACTGGGAATTCAGGAAAGGAATTATTTTATCGATCTGGGATTCATCCGGTCAAACTACGGGGAAAGACATTACCTGTATGAGGGAGAAACCAACGGATCCTTTCTTGAGAACCTGAATACCCGGCTGGTGGCTACCGTGGGTTTCCGTTTCTAAACGAATCCCGGGCCACACAGCTTTCCAGGTAATGGCGTGATTCCGGTCCCAGATTAAAAATAACATCCACTATGCTCAGGTTGGGAAGGAATTGGTACCGGTCATTGAACACCTGGATATAGGCAGGTGGGTTGAACTCCGGATCTGCCGGAGGATGCTTGGGACGGATTCTGTCCCGGTAATCTTTCATATCGCCGGTTTTGCCGGAAAACTGATAATGCCGTGTGAAACGGATAGGGATTGTGATACCCATTTCTTCCAGGAGCTTCCGTGTTATTTCCATATTCAGGTCAATCAGAAAACGGATCTTTTGCCGGTAAAACGGTTCCAGAATGTCCCGGTAATATTCGAAGAATGGAGCGTTACGGTAAACTGCCGTGATGGAACGCCAGTGCAGTGACTGCCAGGGCTTGCCGTATTCAATTTCCAGATCCCTGACGGGAGTTTTGTGAAAACTTCCCCTTCTGACCGGCACCGTCAGTGTCAGAGGGCCGTTTGCCCCGGCAATAATACAGCGGTTACGGTAGGTTTGTTTTGTGTAGTTCTCGTGTTTTTCGATCCATACACTGGCGGGAGGCAACATTTTGCAAAAATACTGCACCGGTCCCAGGTATGCCGTGGAAAGGAGTATGTTTTGCTCTCCAGCCATTCTACAAACGGTTGATCAGGCTGGCCGTATAGCCCGCACCGAATCCGTTGTCGATATTTACCACGGTGACGCCTGAAGCACAGCTGGTGAGCATGCCCAGCAGAGCGGACAATCCCCCGAAACTGGCCCCGTAGCCGATGCTGGTTGGTACGGCAATGACAGGTTTATCTACCAGTCCGCCCACCACACTGGCCAAGGCTCCTTCCATGCCGGCCACCACCACAATTACTCTGGCTTTGCCAATCAGGTCCATCCTGTCGAACAACCGGTGGATACCGGCCACGCCCACGTCATAGATCCTTTCAACCCGGTTCCCGAAGGTTTCGGCGGTTATGGCCGCTTCCTCGGCCACGGGTATGTCGGAAGTGCCGGCGCTGACCACGGCAATGGAGGTGTTAAGGGAAGGCATTTCTTTTTGTGCCAGCCTGATGATGCGGGCCTGCCCGAAATATTCCGCCTCAGGGGTGTTTTCCTTAATGGCCTTGAACATATCATGCGTGGCACGTGTGGCCAGGATGTTGCTTCCCCGTGACTGCATTTCGGTGAATATTCCCTTTACCTGATCCACGGTCTTTCCCGTGCAGAAAATCACCTCGGGAAATCCTGCCCTCAACTCCCGGTGGTGGTCCACTTTTGCATATCCCAGGTCGGCGTATGGAAGACGCCTGAGCGTTTCCATCAACTCTTCCCGGCTGAGGGTTCCTTCCCTGAACCGGTCTAGCAGTTTTTCCAGCATTTCTCTGTTCATGACGATGTGCCTTTGTTTTTCCGGTTGAAGCTGCCCATACGGTATCCTTCCAGGTCGAGCGTTACAAACTCGAAACCGGCTTGTTTTAATTCTTTGATTACTTTTTCCCGTTCATCTGCCCGCAGGATCCGGTTCATGTCTCCTTCCCTGAGTTCAATCCTGGCCAGTTTTCCGTGCACTCTTACGCGTGCACCGCTGAAACCCAGTTCCAGCAGCCTGCCTTCGGCATTTTCAATCATCCTGAGCAGGGTGGGAGTAACGGGTGTTCCATGTGGAAGCCTGGTGAGCAGGCAGGCGGAGGCCGGCTTGTTCCAAACGGGAATGTTTTTCCCCCTGGCCAGCTTCCTGACAGTTTCCTTGTCCAGACCGGTTTCCAGCAAAGGGCTTCTGATATTCAGCTCATGCAGTGCTCTCAGACCTGGCCGGTAGTCCAACAGGTCATTGCGGTTGGTGCCCTCCATGATGGTTTCATATCCGTGCTTTTTAGCCGTATTCAGCATGGTTCCAAACAACCGGCTTTTGCACAGGTAACACCGGTCAGGGGGGTTGTTTATGATTTCAGGCGGGATTTCGAGATCGATCACCACATGGGGTATGCCCCAGTGTTCCGTCAGGCGCAGGGCTTCTTCAATCTCCTTATGCACCATATAGGGTGTGCGTATGGTAATGGCCAGGGTGTTTCCTTCCAGGGCCTCAGCTGCTGCCGCCAGCAGCAGGGAGCTGTCGGTGCCTCCTGAAAAAGCGACGGCGGCAGGACCGGTATCGCGGATGTGTTCCAGAAGTACCCGGTAGGCTTCGTCCACGGTGCTTTTTGCCTGTTTTTTCTTCATGGATCTCTGCAGATGGTTTTCCACTTGCATTATTCCAAAATCCTGACTGTTTGCACGGTATCATTCCCTGTTCAGCCAGCGTTCTATTTCCAGGTAAACCTGCTGTACCGGCACATTTTTTCCGGCGGCAATTTTTTTGCAGTCTTCCCATTCCGGTTTCTGCCGAATGAGCATATCCCGGTACCGGGCTTCCTTAACTCTGACTTTCCCCATCGGTGTGTTATATTCCCGTATGGTCCTTTTCAGCATATCCTTTTCCACCGGGTAGTGCCTGAGTCCCAGGGTGGTGGTTTCCGTAAAAAGGATGTCTTTCATGGTATCCAGGTTTTCCCGGTGGCAGAGTACCGATATTTTCACTGCCGGACGCCCTTTCTTCATGATCAGGTGCGTGAGGAACACATCATCGGCACCGGCCCGGAAAAGTTTGTCCATGACTATCTCGTACTGTTCAGGGTTCATATCGTCGATGTTGCATTCCATCATGACCGGTCCCGGGGCTTTTTCATCCGTTTCGGCCAGGTATACCCTGAGAACATTCGGAATTTCCAGATCGTGATGCCCCAGCCCGTACCCTGTTTTTTTTATGGTAAACGAAGGACGGCCGGTAAAACGATGTGCCAGTGTGGTGAGAATGGCCGCTCCGGTAGGTGTGGTAGTTTCTGCCTGAACAGCTCCCGAGGTGGTGGGTATGTTCCTGACCAGCTCGGCGGTTGCCGGCGCCGGAACCGGCATACGACCGTGGGTACAATGCACGAACCCGCTTCCCAGTTCGGGGGGACGAGACCATACTTCGTCCACATCCAGCTGATGAAAACAGATAGCCGCTCCCACAATGTCTACCATGGCATCGGTGGCACCCACCTCATGGAAATGTACCTGTTCAGTGGTTGTTCCGTGAACACGGGCTTCGGCCTGGGCAATACGTTGAAAGATCTGCAGACTGAGTTGCTTTACCGGCTCAGCTATCTTACTGTTCTTAATGATATGTTCAATGTCGGAAAGGTGCCGGCGGGGATGGGGATGAGTATGATTCCGGTGTTGCAGCTTAACCACTGCTTTCGTGCCTGAGATGCCCATTTTTCTGCTGTTTTCAAACGTCAGTGTATACTCATCCTTGATATTCAGCAGGTTCAGCTGGTCACTGATATGCCGGGGAGAAATCCCCAGATCGACCATGGCTCCCAGGTTCATATCCCCGCTGATGCCTGAAAAACAATCGTAGTATAATATCTTCATATGGGCCTTTGCTTCCTCATTTTGATCCGTGTGTTCCAAAGATAAACCAAATTTTTCATTCCGTTTCGGATAAGACAATTCATATATATACATATAAATATATAATATTTATTTAGATTAGTTTCAAATTTCCCGGATATATTTATCTGATCCGTTGAAATTCATTAAATTTCGGAATGAAAGGAAGCGTGAAAACCATCTAACTGTATGAGATGAAAAGGAGAGAATTTGTCAGAAAGTCGATTGGAGCCGGAGTAACGGCCGGTGCGCTGGCGGGCTTCGGGAGTCTGGGCAGGCTGATAGCCGGTCCATTGCCTCAGGAATCCGAATGGGATGTGGTGGCTGTTCGTGGCGGGGAACCTGAGATCATGTTCGATCGTGGCATCCAGTCCATGGGAGGAATGAGGGCCTTTGTGAAGAGAGGCCAGTCCGTGGTGATCAAGCCCAATATCGGATGGGATGTGATTCCCGAAAAGGCAGCCGACACTAACCCGAATCTGGTGAAACATATTGTGAAACGATGCCTGGAAGCCGGGGCGAAGGAAGTATATGTCCTCGATCATACCTGTGATGACTGGAGCAAATGTTACAGAAGCAGCGGTATTGAAAAGGCTGCCAGGGATGCCGGTGCGAAAGTGGTGCCGGCACATTCGGAGTCGTATTTTCAGACAGTAACCATACCCGGCGGCAAGATCCTGAAAAGCACCAAGGAACATGAAACGATCCTGAATGCCGATGTGTTCATCAACGTGCCTATCCTGAAACATCATTCGTCCACCCATATTTCGTGCTGCATGAAAAATCTCATGGGTAACGTATGGGACCGGGGTTACTGGCACAGGAACAACCTGCACCAGTGCATTGCCGATTTTGCCACTTACCGCAAACCCCATTTGAATGTGGTGGATGCTTATAATGTTCTGAAAAGAAACGGCCCGCGGGGGGTTTCCCTCCAGGATGTGGTGCATATGAAGGCCATGGTTCTTTCTGCCAATATCGTGGCGGCCGATGCCGCTGCCACCCGGTTTTTCGGGAGTGAGCCTTCCGATATTCTGTATATCAGGCATGCTCATGAAATGGGATTGGGCAACATGAACCTGGAGGAGCTGAATATTAACCGCATCACTGTTTAAGAATACCCAATGAAATACACTATACTGAAGAAGATCAGGGTGGGAGTCGCTCTGGTGTTCCTGCTGTTGATCAGTTTGTTTTTTCTTGATTTCCGGGTGGAGGTTCCGGAAGAACTGATCAATACCACCCTGTATCTTCAGTTTGTCCCCTCCCTGATGAAATTCCTTACCACCCTGTCGCTGGCTTCTGCGGGTTTCTTCATAATACTGCTTCTGACAGCGCTGTTCGGCAGGGTATATTGTTCCGCTATTTGTCCCCTGGGGATCCTGCAGGATGTTTTTATCCGTATCTCCAACTTTTTCAAAAAGAGAAAAAAGCAGTGGAACCGGTATACCCGTCCGTATAATGTGTTGAGGTATTCTGTTCTGGGGCTTACGGCCCTTGCTCTTATTCTTGGAAGCACCCTGTTGCTTACCCTGCTCGATCCGTACAGTAATTTCGGCCGGATATTCACATACCTGTTCAAACCCGTTGTGGCAGGGATCAACAATGCAGTCGCCGGTCTTTTAATACATTTGAATCTTTATTTTCTTTACCGGGTTGACCTTTATCCGGTACAGGCCGGTCTGCTGGCCATTCCCGGAGTTGTTCTGGTGATTGTGTTCTTGATGTCGGTTACACGGGGCAGGCTTTTTTGCAATACCATTTGCCCGGTGGGAGCCCTGCTCGGTATCATGTCACGTTATTCCCTGTTCCGCATCCGGATCGAGCCGTTGGACTGTACCCGTTGTTCCCTGTGTGAAAAAGCGTGCAAGGCCGAGTGTATTGATTATAAAGCGGGTGTCATTGACCATTCCCGGTGTGTTGCCTGTTTCAACTGTATCAATATCTGCAGGGAAGGGGCCGTGAAGTTTGATCTGGTCCGGCCCGTAAAAACACCGGCTGTGGCCGAAGCCAAACCGGCCATGGCGGTGGACGGCAGCAAAAGGAAATTCATAATAGGGTCTATGGCCTGGCTATTTGGCCTGGCAGGGGCCGGTATGGCGCAGGATACTCCCCGGCCGACAAAAAAATCGACGGTTCCCGAACCCCGGAATCACCCGGTTTGCCCTCCGGGATCATCCGGCTTTACCGTGTTCAACAAGACCTGTACTGCCTGTTCCCTGTGTGTGAGTATATGCCCCACCGGGGTGTTGCAGCCTTCCTTCCTGGAATATGGTTTGGTCGGCCTGCTTCAGCCACGGATGGATTACCACGCGGGGTTTTGTAATTTTGAATGTATCAAATGCACGGAGATCTGCCCGAACGGGGCGCTGCTCCCTCTCAAACTGGAAGAGAAAAAGCTGACACAGCTGGGTATTGCCCATTTTATCAAAGAAAACTGTATTGTCCATACGGAGAAAACCGACTGCGGCGCCTGTTCGGAACATTGTCCTACCAAAGCGGTTCATATGGTTCCGTATGAAGGGTCGCTGGTGATTCCCGATGTGGACGACACCATTTGTATCGGATGTGGAGCCTGTGAATATGCCTGCCCCACAGTACCCTACAAGGCGATTTTTGTTGACGGGAATCCCCTCCATCTGAAGGCTGAACCCCCGGCCGAAGAGGAAAAAGCAAAAATAGAGCTGGAAGACGATTTTCCTTTCTGAACCGTCTTTGATTCGCCGGTCAGGTTTTACCGGTTCGCTGCCTTAAACAGCCTGTTCCAGCGTATATTGGCCGGGAACTTTTTGTCTTTGTTCAGAGAGAGCCAGATAAAAACCGGACTGCCCACCACGTGATCTTCCGGCACAAAGCCCCAGAAACGTGAATCGGCGGAATCATGCCGGTTGTCGCCTATCATAAAATAATAGTCCATTTCAAAAGTATACCGGTCGGCCGGTTCTCCGTCTATCAGAATGGTTCCATTATTTACTTGCAGATCGTGCCCTTCGTATGCTTCAATGATCCGCCTGTAGAGGGGCAGGGTATGCAGGTTGAGTTCAACGGTCTGCCCTTTCGACGGGATCTGCAGTGGTCCGAAATAATCCTCGTTCCAGGTATAGGCCGTGTCATGGGGAAACACATAATAGGCGTATTCTCCGGGCTTCTTCAGGATCTTTTCCACCGATAGTACATTGCGGTAAGCCCGGATCTTTTCCAGGTTTTCGCTTGTTAGCGGCAGGATATAATGGTTGTTCATATCAATCATCACATCGTCGCGGTATATTCCCAGCCTTTCCAGTGAACGTGGATTGATCGGTGTCCCGTTGGTTTTTACCCGGTAACGGAACTGTTTTCCGGGGATGGGTTTCTGAGGTTCTCCGTTTACGAAAATTTCGCCGGCCTTTACTTCCAGAACGTCTCCCGGGAGGGCCACACAGCGCTTGATGTAGTTGTCGCGACGGTCAACCGGCCTTACGGTGATGGTGAAATTGTTCCATACAAAATCACGGCTCAGCTTTTCATAGTAGCTGTCACTGCGCAGGGGCTGGCCTGCTCTTCTATCCTGATTCCTGAACTCTTCTTTATAGCTTCTCATAATGGAATAATAGCTCTGCGCCTGTTGCTCCACCACCACGGTATCGCCTGCCGGGAAGTTGAATACCACCACATCATCGCGCCGGACATCCCTGAATCCCTTCAAACGATGGTAATCCCACCGGATCCATTCCAGGTATGATTTTGTTTTGAGCAGCGGCATGGTATGCTGGGTGAAAGGAAAGGAGAGGGGAGTGTTGGGGATTTTGGGTCCGTAGGACAGCTTACTCACAAACAGGTGATCGCCAATGAGCAGCGATTTTTCCATCGATCCGGTAGGGATCTTATAGTTCTGGAAGAAAAAAATGTTGATGAAGGTGACGGCAATAACGGCAAAAATCAGGGCGTCGATCCATTCCACCAGGGTGCTGGCCGGTTTGCCCCGCTTTTTCCAGAAGGCCCAGTTCACCTTTTTGGTGACATAAATGTCGAATACGATAAGGAGTCCGGGCAGCAGCCAGTAATTTCCCACCCATATAACCCAGAGCAGGTACAGGATGCCGGCGATGCCGAACCTGACATATTTGTTTCTGATTAAATCTTTCATGAAGAATGGTTTATTTCCCAACGCGAAAATGGGGAAAAATTTTTACTTTTTTACAATGTTCTCAGTATTCTTTGCCAGCGGATTTTCCCTGGAAACTTTTGCGATCTGTCGAGTGACAACCAGATCAGCACGGCTTTCCCCACCAGGTGATTCTCCGGCACGGGACCCCAGAACCGGGAGTCGGATGAATTATCGCGGTTGTCTCCCAGCATGAAATAATAATTCTGGCTGAACATCGCGCTACCGGCAGGTTTTCCGTTTACTGTAAAACCCTTACCGGTTTTTTGTATATCCAGTCCTTCATGGTGTGTCAGAAGAAATCCGTACAGGCGCCAGGTGTTATCGTTCAGCGGTATAACATCTCCCCGGGCGGGGATCAGCAACGGGCCGAAATGATCGGAATTCCACGGATAGGCGGTATCGTGCGGAAATACAAAAGGATTTGAAATACTGTCGTGGGTAATCATGGGTTTTATCTGGATAATATGTTCCTTCCCGGGCAATGCGGCTGCCTGTGCCCGGGTCAGGGGAACCTGGAACAACATGGGCCCGGTTTGCCGGATGCGCTGACCGGGAGATAGTTCTATGCCCCATTCACTGAACAGGCTACGGCTAAGAGGCCTGCGGAAGGTTTCTACCAGATACCGGTGGAGGATCTCTGCCGGCTCTTTCAGGGGTTTCCCGTTGATATACACCGTTCCCGCGCGTATGGTAAGGGTATCGCCTGGCAATCCCACGCAGCGTTTGACATAATGATCACGCCGGTCAACCGGCCGGGTAAGTATCCGGAAACGTTTCGAAACCTCCGTGCTTCCGTATTCCTGTACCATGTCGTAGTAATTGTATTCGGGATATTCCAGGATTACGGTATCGCCCGCGGGGAAATTGAACACCACAATATCGTTCCGCCTGACTTCACCGAATCCTTTCAGGCGTTTGTAGGGGAGATGCGGCAGGTCAAGGTATGACGGAGTATTCCGGGTGAAGGGAAGAATGTTGTGAGTGAACGGGAATGCCAGGGGGGTGTTGGGAAGACGTGGTCCGTAGGCCAGTTTGCTGACAAATAGGTAATCATCGGTATACAGGGTTTTTTCCATGCTAGGCGTGGGAATGATGAATGCTTCCACCAGAAAGATGCGAATGAAGTAAGCTACTATAACCGCTTCTATGATGGTTTCTACCCATTCGGCAACCGGTCCCGGACGTCCGTTGTGTTTTTTTCTCCAGAAAGCCCATCTCACCCGGCGGGTGATGATCATATCGAATAGTACGGGGGCGAGGATCAGTAACCAGGGGTTTTCCAGCCACCAGGTGAATAAAACCAGCAGGGCAAAGGGAACCAGCAATCCTGTCCAGCGGAGCAGGGGGATCTTTTTCATGGTCGCCCGGTGTTTTCCAGCTTCAGCAGGTGGAGCATTCCGAACACTCCCTTTTTCCCGTGAAGGAACTCGGCGGCCAGTATGGCTCCTTCTGCAAAGCCCCTTCGGCTGAATGCGGTATGGATCAGTTCCAGCCGGTCGTTGGGCGATTCGTATCTTACCACGTGGGTGCCCGGTACGTCGCCCTTACGGAATGCCCTGACAAGGAGGTAGTCTTTTCCCGATGTTTCATTCAGCTCCCATGCCTTTTTTCCGGGGTATCTTTCCAGGAGGTCGTTGGCAAGCACTACGGCCGTTCCGCTGGGTGCATCGAGTTTCCGGGTATGATGGGTTTCCTCAATGGAAGGTTCGTACCGGGGAAATTGGTTCATGATCCGGGCCAGCTCCCTGTTTAGGTGGAACATAATATTGACACCGATATTGAAATTGGCAGCATGAAAAAAGGCTCCATCCAGGGAACGGCACAGCTGGTGTATCTCCTCCATCCGGTCGTTCCACCCCGTGGTGCCCGATACCACCGGAACGCCCTGTTCCAGGCATTTCCTGATATTGTCGAAGGCCGTTGCGGGAGTGGTGAATTCCATGGCTATATCCGCCCCCGAAGATTTCAGCCTTTCCATGTCACCGGGATTGTTTTTGTCAATGCGAAGTACGATCTCGTGCTTTCTTTCCAGGGCCACTGCTTCCGTTTCGTGTCCCATTCTCCCGTATCCGATCAGTGCGATTTTCATACAGGGTGCTGTTTACTTGTTACCCTGCAAATATAGTTAATTGCCTGCAGGAATCATGAGGGGAAGGGTACCGCTCAAATCTGAAAATCTTTTGATAATATATTGTTGAAAGGGTGCATTGACTAAATTTTATACATTTTGATCACCCTTTAGAAAAAATGGATAGCGGGATGCTTGTCACCGGATTTCAAATTGAAAATAAATGTCTTTACTTTATTTTCGTTCTTCTTTTTCCCTCCGCATCGGCCGCTTTCAGTGCGGCAAACACCTTTTCTGGCGTAACCGGCACCAGCTCGTTATGGATGGTTTCCCCTTCGGCACAGGATGCTTCGGCCACCTTCATCAGGTCGGTATCTTTTACCTTTTCCAGACCAATCCCCGCCAGGGTGGTGGGTAGGCCAACCGATTCGCAGAATCCATATACTTCACGAATCACTTCCCAGGGTTTATCCGTCAGGAAAAGGGAGGCCTGGGTCCCTATGGCTACCTTTTCCCCGTGGAAAAATGCGTGGGTGGGTTCCAGCAGGGTGAGGCCGTTGTGTATGGCATGTGAGGCGGCCAGTCCACCGCTTTCGAAACCCAGCCCGCTCAGCAGGGTGTTGGCCTCCACGATCTTTTCCAGGGCGGGGGTCACCACACGGGTTTCGCAGGCCGTTTTGGCCGATACGCCGTACCTGAGCAGGGTTTCATAACACAGTTTGGCCATAGCATAGGCCGACATGGAGCCGATATCGCCGGTCATGTTGGGTGCGTATTTTTTCATGCATGATTCCGCTTCGAACCAGGTGGCCAGAGCATCGCCCATGCCCGAAACCAGAAAACGCACGGGGGCCTGGGCCACAATCTGGGTGTCCATCAGTACCAGGTCGGGATTCCTGCGCAGGAACAGATAACGCTTGAATTCCCCTTCGGGAGTATAGATAACCGAGAGGGCACTGCAGGGGGCATCGGTGGCGGCAATGGTGGGAACCACGGCAACGGGAAGATGGGCTTCATGGGCCACGGCTTTGGCCGTATCAATGGTTTTACCGCCGCCCAGGGCCACTACGAACCTGGATTTTTCCTTCTCCACCTGTTTTACCAGGCGACCGATCTCTTCATCGGAACATTCGCCGGTAAAGACTTCCGGACTGATTTTTACGTCTTTTTCCATTCCCGGTTTGAATTCACCGAGCAGATGATCGTGTACGTAAGGGTCGAAAAGAACCAGCCCCTGGTCTCCGAACCTGCTGAGTTCCCTGCCCAGGCGGTGCCGGGCATTCCTGCCCTGGACATACCGTCCGGGGAAAATGGTGGTGCTGATCATGATCTTGTCCTCCTTCTGGGTTTGTTATTTACTGAATCTGTGCTTATCAGGAAAAGATAATGAAATTCCGGGGGAAAAGCAACAGGTCCGGGAAGACTGTATGTGCGGGAATGAATAATTTCTAAACGGGAAAATGTTATTCTAAAATAACTAGATTCTTGAACTTACGGGGAAAAGGCAACTACGTAGAATACTACGTAGATAAAATTGAATAACAGACAGATATGCTGTATATGATAAAAAATATTGTGCAATTATCTTTGAAAGCATACACGATACTTTTTCCGGTTCAATTACAACAGGGGATTCCCGGGATACGAAAAAATAATTATTGTAGGATCGGAACAAGGGATTAACTTTGCAAAAGGAATATCGCGAAAGAAACTCATCATTTTTCATGATCTCTGCATGAACCCGTTTTGCACATCTTCCTATCCTGCTCTCTTTACCGATCTGTATGAGTTGACCATGGCAGAGGGGTATTATTGTTTAGGCAAGCACGGTCAGGATGCCGTTTTCGATTATTTTTTCCGCAGAAATCCGTTTGAGGGTGGTTACACGGTGTTTTGCGGCCTGTCCGATCTGCTGGAACAACTGGAAAATTTCCGGTTTCCTCCGGAGTCGCTCGAGTATCTGAGCAACAAGGGGTTCCGGAAAGAATTTCTTGACTATCTGGCCGGATTCCGCTTTGCAGGGAATGTATGGAGTGTGGAAGAAGGGGAGATCGTATTCCCCAATGAAATGATCCTGAGGGTGGAAGGGAATATTTTGGAAGCACAGATGATCGAAACCCTGGTGCTGAACATTCTGAATTTCGAATCCCTTATTGCTACCAAGGCTTCCCGTATAAGGCGGGTAGCGGGTGATAGAGCTGTAATGGATTTTGGGCTGCGAAGGGCTCAGGGAATGGCTGGATTGCAGGCAAGCAGGGCGGCTTACATCGGGGGGGTTGATTCCACTTCCAATGTACTGGCCGGCTTTCTGTACGGTATCCCGGTTAGCGGGACCCAGGCCCATTCATGGATACAGAGTTTCGAAAGCGAGCTGGAGGCTTTCAGGGAATATGTGCGGGTGCATCCCGACCGTGCCGTACTGCTGGTAGATACTTACGATACCCTGGCCAGCGGGATTCCCAATGCCCTGAAAGTGGCTGCGGAAATGCGAAAAGAAGGGAAGCGGCTTGCCGGAATCCGGCTCGATAGCGGCGACCTGGCATATCTCAGCAGGAAAGCCAGGGAAATGCTTGACGGGGAAGGGTTCCCTGAGGTAAAGATATTTGCTTCGAACCAACTGGATGAGTATACTATTCAGAGCCTGAACCAGCAGGAGGCTCCCATCGACGGGTTCGGCGTGGGGACCAAGCTGATAACCGGTAAGGAATCGGCTGCGCTTGACGGGGTATATAAACTGTCGTACCGGAACGGAAAGCCCTGGATGAAAATTTCAGAGAACCTCGAAAAGGTTACCCTGCCGGGGATCAAAAAACTTGTCCGGTGTTTCGATGAGGAGGGAAGGATGGCAGCCGATGCCCTGACGCTCAACAGGGAAGGAGAGGTGGAGGAAATTTTCCATCCGGTGCAGATAGGAAAGCATTGCAGGATAACCCGGTACGAGCAGAAATGCCTGCTGCATCCATTCATGAAAAATGGGAAAATAGCAAAAAAAATTCCTCCCATTGAACAAATACGCAATGCCGTGCGTATAAAACTGATGAAACTTCCCGCCGAACACCAGCGGTTCGAAAATCCCCATATATACCGGGTGGGGATATCGGGGGAACTGATGAAGCTAAGGAATGAACTGGTGAAAAAATTGAATTCAACAAGGAAAATTCACTGAAACCATGAAAGCATTGCTCATTATTGATGTACAGAACGATTTTTGTCCCGGCGGAGCATTGCCTGCCCCCGAAGGTGACCAGGTAGTTCCTGTGATCAACCGGATCATGCCGTTATTCGACATAGTGATCACTTCGCGCGACTGGCATCCGGCAAACAGCACCCATTTTGAAAAATGGCCGTCCCATTGCGTGGCAAAAAGCAGGGGAGCTGATTACCATCCCGACCTTGACAGGTCCCGGTTCGATCTGGAATTGCTGAAAGGGACCCGCGACAGCAATGACGGCTATTCGGCCTTTGAAGCAACCAACATTCATCTGGGGGCTTTTTTGCGGCAGAAAAAAGTGGATCAGTTGTTTGTAACGGGTCTTACTACGGAATACTGTGTAAAGAATACGGTGCTCGATGCGCTGGATTACGGGTTTTCCACTTTTGTGGTGACCGATGCCGTAAAAGGAGTGAATGCCAATCCGGGCGATCATGAAAAAGCCCTCAGGGAAATGGAGGAAGCGGGCGCCCATCTGATCATGAGTTCCGAGATACCCGACGATATCTGCAACTAACCGGTCAGATCGCGGGAAACAACCTGGCCCGGCAGGGTATCTACCCGGGGCCATATTTTTGTCCCGGGGTAAAAAGAATTGTGGATCCCCGTATGTACCTCATCTCCGATCAGGACTCCCAGCTTATTCCTTCCGGTTTTGATTTTTTCACCATTGAGAGGGGTAATGATCATTTTGCCGTCATGGCGCAGGTTGGCACTGATGTTCCCCGCCCCGATATTCACATGGCTTCCGATAATACTGTCACCCAGGTAGCTGAGATGGGAAATATGAGTGTTGTTGCCGATAACCGAATTTTTTATTTCCACTGCATTACCCACACGGCACCGGTTGCCGATGCAGGTAGACCCGCGGATGTAACTGTTGGGTCCTACCACACAATCGTTACCGATCATGACCGGACCTTCGATATAGGTGCCCGTTTTGATTAGTGTCCCGGCGCCTACCCACACATTCCCCTTCAGGGTTACCCCCTGTTCAACCGTTCCTCTGATCCGCATTTTTTTGTCGCGAAGCAATATTTTATGAATAGCCAGCAGGTCCCAGGCATACCTTACCGGTAAACAATGTCCTGAACAGATAATCCGGGCTTTTTGTTTCAGCATGTAATCGTGCAGAAAGGCCTGAAACGGGCCTTTATGGGCAGATAAGGAACGGAGCAGGGAATGCGTAAAGAAAAATATTGACGGACGAACCCCACCGGGATGAATGATTTCATGTGGCTGCCCACCGTCAACATATGATACGTGCGTTTCGTCACTTCCCGTGATTTTCGGATCATATGTCAGCATACCCGGGTTATACGACATAAGATTTTTCAGATCGTCACGTGCAGGAATCAGCTCCAGGGGCACAAAGAGAAAGTGCCCTTTGATGTGAGGCCTTAAAGATAGCAGGGCATCGTGCCAGGTCCAGGGTTGGTCGAGTTTCAGAAATTTGATGGGTTTTTTCTTGAAGGCAGATCCCATGGCTTTGGTGATCTGTGAATCGTCATGACCCACGATCACAATCCATTCGGTAGAAAAAGGCGCCAGTTGATCCAGAACGTATTCAAGCAGGCTTCGGTTCATAACCTGGACCAGTGCCCCGGGTTTATTAACGGTGAAAGGATATAATGTCGGTGCCTCACCGGCGGCAAAAAGAACCGTTTGTACCATCAGAGCAGCAAATGCGGGTTTGTTGTTTTTTAAAGGAACTAATTTAATTGAATATCTTCTATTTTTTAACATGCAACTTCAGAATTCTTTCCGGTTCAGGTACCCTGCAGCATCCGGGGGTGGAAGCTTTTCTTAATGGAAAAAAATATTCCATTGATGATACGGGGAACAGGGTTTGATCAAAAGACTTTTATTTTATGAAGTTAATGTGTCCTGTGTTAACTTATTTAGATTAACTTTGTTATAAGGACCAGTACAGTTA
>DQWH01000053.1 GCA_011042635.1 Bacteroidota bacterium
CCACCACTGATCCTACCATGGGATTCGGGGCCACGTTCCCGGTTCCCTGAGCCGCCAGGTCGAGACAACGTTGCATGTATAACCGGTGATCTTCCATCCCGAACGAAATGATTAACTTTGCTTGATGAATGTCAAGCCAGTGACTATATCAGCACTGATCAGCCGGTTCAGGGAAGAGCTCGGGGAACTTTACCCGGAACGGGAGATCAGGAACCTGTTCCATCTTCTGATGGAGCAGCTAAATTATAAAAAAACCGAAATCTACCTGAATCTTTCCGCCAATTTGAAGAGCAGTGAAACGGATTGGATGCTGGATGCCCTGGAACGGTTGAAAAACCATGTTCCTGTTCAATACATCCTGGGTCACACCTGGTTCTGCGGATTGAAGATCGGCGTGCAATCCGGTGTGCTGATCCCCCGGTCCGAAACGGAAGAACTGGTACAGTGGATTGTAAAGGAAAATGATTCCCGCCCCCGCCGTATGATCGACATGGGATGCGGAAGCGGGTGTATTGCCTTGGCTGTGAAGAAACAGCGGCCCGCCTGGAAAATAGCCGGACTGGATGCGGATGAAATGGCTCTGGCCAGTGCGCGGAAAAACGGGAAGGAACTGCAACTGGAAGTGGAGTGGATTAGAGGTGATATTCTCGATCCTTCCTCCTGGCCGGCTGTTGGGCAATACGATGTGGTGGTTTCCAATCCGCCCTATATCCCGGAAAAAGAAATGAGCAGCCTGGCGCCTCATGTAGTGAGGGCGGAGCCGGGACGGGCCCTGTTTGTGCCCGATCATGATCCGCTGCTTTTTTACAGGGCGTTGGAGGAATTTGGAAGCAGCCGGATCATCCCGGGAGGAGCCCTTTATGTGGAAATGCATGAAAGGATGATGGACCCCCTGGCCGGACTTTTCAGTGAAAAAGGCTGGGAACAGGTCACACCGGCACGGGATATACACGGCAAATGGAGAATGCTGCGCGCCCTCAGGCCACCGAAAAGTGTTTCGTTATGACAAAAAAGATCCGTTTGACAAAACAGGAAGCCCTGGAAAAAACCCGGGCCATGTGTGCCCGGCGGGAATACAGCACGGCAGAAATTGAACGGAAGCTGCAAGGGTGGGGACTGGACGGAAAGGAGGTGAAGGAGGTAATTGACCGTTTGCAGAAGGATGGTTTTCTTGACGACTTCCGCTTTGCCAGGGCTTTCGTTCGTGACAGGGTAAGATTCAATAAATGGGGGAAACTGAAGATCAGGCACGCCCTGCGGATGAAAGGGGTAAATAACGAGGTGATCGAACCGTCGCTGGATGAGATCGATGATGATGAGTACCTGCAGATGATGCGGGTGGAACTGCAGAAAAAAAAGCGCACGGTAAAGGGGAATCCCCTGGCTGTCAGGGCGGGATTGCAGCGTTTTGCCTTTTCCCGCGGATTTGAACCGGAACTTGTGAACAGGTTGATTGACGGGATGTCACACGGGGATCCTTTCGAAATGGGATGAAAGCGGGAGTTTTTTTGTACTTTTGTAGGTTGTTGAACGTGAAAACAGACTGACAGACCATGATCAATCAGGAACAGATCAAAGAGCTTTCAGAGCGCCTGGATGCGCTGAGGAGGCATCTTTGACATTGATAAGAAACAGCAGGCTATTACCGAGGAAGAGAAAGTTGCGCGCGACCCGGGTTTCTGGAATGATCCCAGAGCAGCCGAAGAAAAACTGAGGTACATTGCTTCCATGAAGGAATATACCAGGGCTTACAACCAGATCAAAACAGCCGTGGATGACCTGCAGGTGCTGTTCGATTTTGCCAGGGAGGGAGAGGCTTCGGAAGAAGAGGTGGATCAGCAGTACCGGAAAGTCCTTGAACTGATCAACGACCTGGAGCTGAAGAATATGCTGGGCAAGGAAGAAGACCGGCTGGGCGCCATTATGAAAATCAATTCGGGGGCAGGGGGGACCGAATCGCTCGATTGGGCCGCCATGCTTATGCGGATGTATATCCGGTGGGGGGAACGGAACAATTACCGGGTGAAAGAAATTGACGTGCTCCCGGGAGAAGAGGCCGGCATCAAGTCGGCTACCCTGGAATTTACGGGCGATTTTGCTTACGGAAACCTGAAAAGTGAGAACGGGGTGCACCGGCTGGTAAGGATTTCTCCATTCAATGCCCAGGGGAAAAGACAAACCACCTTTGCTTCGGTATTCGTTTCCCCTGTGGTGGACGATAATATTGAAATCGAGATCAATCCGGCCGATATCACCTGGGAAACCTACCGGTCGAGTGGTGCCGGAGGACAGAATGTGAACAAGGTGGAAACGGCCGTGAGGCTGCGGCATCATCCCACAGGTATCGTGATTGAAAACCAGGAAACCCGGTCGCAGCTGAAAAACAAGGAAAATGCCATGCGGTTGCTCAAATCGCACCTGTACGAGCTCGAGCTTCGGAAACGGCAGGAAGAACAGGCGCGTATCGAAGGCCTGAAGAAGAAAATCGAATGGGGTTCACAGATTCGCAGCTATGTGCTTCATCCCTACAAACTGGTGAAAGACCTTCGCACCGGCTATGAAACCTCGAATGTGCAGGCAGTACTCGACGGCGATCTGAATGATTTCATCAAGGAATACCTGATGGAGTTCGGGAAGAACTGATGGTTACCGGGGACAGAACAGCCTGATTTGCCCGGGCAAAACCTGTCACCTTGTGTCGCACGATAAAATCAACTGCCTTATGAAAAAACCGGTCTTCATGATCCTGCTGGTTTGTTTTTCTGTTGCGGGAGCTTCGGCCCAGAACCGGGTGGTCAGGGGTGTGGTGACCGACAGCATAGGGCATCCCGTTCCCGGCGTGAGGGTATTGATCGACGGGGAAGAGACTCCCAGGGTTACCAATGAAAAAGGGTATTACCGCCTTAAAATTTCCGGAGAAGCCGATACCATCGGTTTCAGGCATCCCCTGGCAGGTGTGTATGAAGAAGCTGTCGGTGGCAGGAAAACGATCAACTGCACTTTTCCGCTGGCAGTTACTTCGCTGTCAGGGGAAACCGTAAATATCGGCTATGGAGAACAGGGCAGGGATGAGGTTGCTGGTTCGGTTTCTTCGGTGGATGCCGGCAAGGTGAATTATGCAGGGTATACTGATGTATGGCAGGCCCTGACCGGTCAGGTGCCCGGGCTGGAAGTGGTCAGGACCGGTGCAGGGGTGACCCTCAGGATAAGGGGTCACAGCAGTAACCGGAATTCCGAGCCCCTGGTCCTGCTGAACGGTGTCAGGATACACGACCTGAATTCGGTGAATCCGCACGATGTGCAATCGATTGACGTGATCAAAGACGGAACCGCCGCCATTTATGGAATACAGGGAGCCAACGGGGTGATCCTGATCACAACCCGCAGGGGGAGATAATCTCCCTTACTTTTTATTCCGTTTCAGCCAGAAATCGAAGGAACGTCCGGGTACAAAGATATCCAGTCCGGAAGAAGGCCGGTCGAGAGGATTCCTGATAATATGAGATTGCCTGCCCGGAATGTAAACCGTATCACCGGGTTCCAGGAATTCTTCCCCCTCTTCGTCGGTAATGATTGACAGCCTGCCTTCCAGAACATGCAATACCTGAGCGTTCGGATGATCGTGTTTCGGGGAAGCATGGCCCGGCGGTTTGATGAAATGCTCGATGGATATATCCTTTTCTGCACAGAGACTCAGGCGCTTCCAGTCTTTTTCCGGCTCATAGCTTTCGGCCGATTTGAAACGAATGACTTTCATCTTCAGGGTTTTTTATGTTCAAAGATATGTTTTTCCTCCGGGTTCCGGATGCACGGGATAAAATACGGATCTGTTCCTCCCGGCGGTTTGCTGGCGGTGGCCTGCCGGGCCGAATGACAAAAGTCATTGGAGTCTGTCACATAAATTCGTTTAACTTTGTAAAAAGTTTAAAAACGGGACTATGGACCGGAAGGAAGAACCTCTGTTTTCCGCATTTCTCCCTGTGAGTCGCGAAGAATGGGAAGACCAGATCAGGAAAGACCTGAAGGGGGCCGATTATGAAAAGAAGCTGGTGTGGAAAACACTGGAAGGTTTTCGTGTACAGCCGTATTATATGGCTGAAGACCTGAAGAACATTTCCTACCTGGAAGGACGGCCGGGTGTGTTCCCTTTTGTGGGGGGCAGCCGTGCTTACGGGAACGACTGGGAAATAAGGCAGGATATCCGGGTGAGTGATCCTGTGGAAGCAAACCGGAAAGCCCTGGAGGCGCTGGAACGGGGAGCCGAAGCCATCGGATTTGTATTTAACATCGGGCATCCGGGCAGCGATAAAGCCTGTGTGGACAAGCTCGACCGGCTGGTTCAGGACATTGACCCGGAAAAAGTGCCGCTGTATTTCGAAGGATTTCCCTGTGCCGCCGGTCTGCCTGCCTGGCTTTACGAATTCTGTACGGGCAGGGGCAGCCATCCGGAGAAGATATCGGGCTCGGCAGGGATCGATCCGCTGGGGGATACCTGTGCCACGGGTAAGGATCCCGCCGAAGGGATGGACCGGCTGGCACATGTTTTTACGGGCTGGAAGGACAAACTGAAATCTTACCGGCTGATCACGGTGCATACCTCTGCGGTTCATCATGCAGGGGCCAGCCTGGTACAGGAACTGGCTTTCGGGCTGGCTATGGGACAGGAATATTTGTCTTTTCTGACCGGCAGGGGATTCGATGTGCGGCAGGTTGCTCCCCGGATACAGTTTTCCATGGTAACCGGTTCGCATTATTTCCTGGAAATAGCCAGGCTGAGAGCTGCGCGTTACCTTTGGAGCAGGATACTGGAAGCATGGGGACTGGAGCCCGGACGCATACCGCCCATGCATCTGCATTGTATCACCTCACAACGAAACAGAACAATATACGATCCTTACGTAAATATGCTGCGGTCGACCACCGAAGCCATGGCGGCTGTGCTGGGCGGGACCGGCTCGTTGAGTGTGGAACCTTTTGATATCCTGTTCCGCGATCCTTCCGCTTTCTCCGAAAGGATATCCCGCAATACCCAGATCATCCTGAAAGAGGAAGCCTATTTCAACAAGGTAGCCGATCCGGCGGCAGGATCCTATTACCTGGAAAACCTTACCGATTCGATGATCGGTGCTTCCTGGGATCTGTTTCTGGAAGTGGAAAGGATGGGAGGTTTTGCCGAAGCGTTCCGGAAGGGGTGGATTCAGGAACAGGTGGAGAAGGTGGCCGCAGAGCGTGACCGTAATGTGGCCCTCCGGAAAGATGTACTGGTGGGAACCAGCATGTATGCCGACAACAACGAAACATTAGCCGGTGATATGGAGATTGATAAGGAGAACGAGAGCCCTTCCGAAGGGCCTCTGCAGCCTCTCCGGCCATTCCGTCCTGCCAGGGTTTACGAAGAGATCCGGATGCAGACGGAAAAATCCGGGAAGCGCCCCAGGGTGTTGCTCCTGACATACGGCGATCCGGCCATGCGGCGTGCCCGTGCTTCTTTTGCCTGGAATTTCTTTGCCTGTGCAGGGTTCGAGATCATAGATCATCCGGGGTACACCAGCCTGGAGGAAGGAATGGCCGCCAGTGTGGAAAGCCGTGCGGATATTACCGTTATATGCAGTTCCGATGAGGAATATCCGGAGATTGTGCCTCCTGTTACGGAAAAGCTGAAAGGGAAAACCCTGGTGGTGGTGGCCGGTTATCCGAAGGAACATGTGGACCAGCTCAGGGAGGCCGGTGTAAAGCATTTCATCCATATCCGCCAGGATGTGCCTCAGGTCCTCAGAGAATTTCAGAAAGAACTGGGAATCATTGCCTCATAAACAATCTGGTGTATTTCAAACAGAAACAACATGAAACCCGATTTTTCCAGGATCGATATTCGTCAATACCGAAAATTAACAGGCCAAAAACCGGAAAACCATGAAACGGGAAACCGGTGGGAAACTCCCGAATACATCGGTGTGAAGCCCCTGTATACCCGGGAAGACCTGGAAGGGATGGAGCATCTGCACTATGCGGCAGGCCTGCCTCCGTATCTTCGCGGGCCCTATTCCACCATGTATGTTACCCGGCCCTGGACTATCAGGCAGTATGCCGGTTTTTCCACGGCAGAAGAATCCAATGCGTTCTACCGCAGGAACCTGGCTGCCGGCCAGCGCGGCCTGTCGGTGGCTTTCGACCTGGCCACCCACCGGGGGTATGATTCCGATCATGAACGGGTGGTGGGAGATGTCGGCAAGGCAGGCGTGGCTATCGATTCGGTGCTGGACATGAAAATCCTCTTCGATCAGATACCCCTGGATAAAATGTCGGTTTCAATGACCATGAACGGGGCGGTGCTTCCGGTCATGGCTTTTTATATTGTGACGGCACTGGAGCAGGGAGCCACACTGGAACAATTGACCGGGACCATTCAGAACGATATCCTGAAGGAGTTTATGGTACGCAATACTTACATATATCCTCCCCGGGAATCGATGAAGATTATTGCCGACATTTTCGAGTATACCTCGAAATACATGCCCCGGTTCAATTCCATTTCTGTTTCCGGCTACCACATGCAGGAAGCAGGAGCTACGGCCGATCTGGAGCTGGCCTATACCCTGGCCGACGGACTGGAGTATTTGCGTACCGGGATTTCTGCCGGGCTGGACATTGACCGGTTTGCACCCCGCATATCTTTCTTCTGGGCTATTGGCATGAACCATTTCATGGAAATTGCAAAAATGCGGGCGGCCCGTCTGTTGTGGGCACGGATAGTGAAGCAGTTCAATCCGAAGAATCCCAAATCCATGGCCCTGCGGACCCATTCGCAAACCTCGGGATGGAGCCTGACCGAACAGGATCCTTTCAACAATGTAACGCGGACCTGCATTGAGGCCATGGCCGCCGCCCTGGGTCATACCCAGTCGCTACACACCAATGCCCTGGATGAAGCCATTGCTCTGCCCACCGACTTTTCAGCCCGCATTGCCAGGAACACCCAGCTGTATATTCAGGAAGAAACCCAGATTTGCCGCAGCGTGGATCCCTGGGGCGGATCGTACTACGTGGAATCACTTACGCATGAACTGGTTCACAAAGCCTGGAAGCTGATTCAGGAGGTTGAGGATATGGGAGGGATGGCCAAAGCCATTGAGACGGGCCTGCCCAAAATGAGGATCGAGGAGGCGGCGGCCAGGAAACAGGCCCGCATCGATTCCATGAAGGAGACCATCGTGGGGGTGAATAAATACAGGCTTGAAAAAGAAGATCCGATCGAGACCCTGGAAGTGGATAATACGGCTGTGCGGGAGGCCCAGATCAGGCGGCTGAAAAAACTGAAGTCGGAACGGAATGGGGAAGCGGTGAAAAAATCACTGGAAGCCATTACCGAAGCCTGCCGTACAGGGGAAGGCAATCTGCTGGAACTGTCGGTGGAAGCGGCCAAAAACAGGGCTACGCTGGGTGAAATATCGGAAGCTATGGAAAAGGTGTTCGGTCGTTACAAGGCTGTGATCCGCTCCATTTCCGGAGTATATTCATCAGAATCTATGGAAGACAAACAATTTCAGAAAGCCCGGAATCTTGCCCGGGAATTTGCAGCCAGAGAAGGCCGCCAACCCCGGATCATGATCGCCAAGCTGGGACAGGACGGGCACGACCGTGGAGCCAAAGTGGTTTCTACGGGGTATGCCGATATCGGATTTGATGTGGATATCGGTCCTCTTTTCCAGACCCCTGCCGAAGCGGCCCGCCAGGCTGTGGAAAATGATGTGCATGTGCTGGGCATCTCTAGCCTGGCTGCCGGCCATAAAACCCTGGTCCCCCAGGTGATCGAAGAGTTGAAGAAACTGGGGAGGGAGGATATCATGGTCATTGTGGGGGGAGTGATCCCTCCGCAGGATTACGATTTTCTGTACAATGCCGGTGTGGTGGCTATATTCGGGCCGGGGACACCGGTCAGCCAGGCTGCTGTTAAAATCCTGGAGATACTGCTCGGCCAGTAGCTGAACTGGATCAGATTTTTTCTTATCTTGTGGCAGATAAAGACATCTGCCATGAAACGTATACTTTTTTTATCCGGTTTTCTATCACTTTTTGTCCTTCCGGCCACAGCGCAGGAAATAAACCGGGTGGTTCACGATGAGGTAACCGGTGATGAGATGCTTATCGGTTATGGGAACCGCCAGGGATTGCTGCTGGAACCTTTCTTCTCCTGGTTCAGCGAGGAATACGATGCCTATTCCGTAAACAAGCAAAGCATCCTCGGAATTGAACCCGAGGAGCTGGATGGGGTGACCATTACCATGGTGCTGGGTACCTGGTGCCCTGACTCGAGAAGGGAAGTGCCCCGGTTCTACAAAATTATTGACCAGCTGGGATTCAACGAATCCCGCCTCCATGTGATCTTCGTAAAGCGGGATAAACTTGCCCCGGGTATCGACCTCGATTCACTGGATATACAATTTGTTCCCACCATCGTCGTTTTCCGGAACGGAGACGAAATAGGCCGTATTATTGAGCATCCGGTGCAAAGCCTGGAGGAAGACCTGGCCGGTATTCTGTTGAAAGAATGACTCTCCCGTGCAGCCTTTTTGATATTTTTCTATCTTTGTTATAAGCAACCCATAAAAATTGGTAATTCATGGAAGAACAAACATCAAATGCCGGTCAGGGTCTGGGAATTGCCGCTCTGGTTCTTGGTATTGTCGCCCTGATCCTGGCATTCATTCCCTGCTTTGGCTGGATTGCTCTCATTCCCGGAATTATTGCTATTATTCTGGCCGTTGTGGCTCTTTCCCAGGCCAGCCAGGCAAGGGCTCCCAAAGGGCTGATCATTGCGGCCCTGGTGATTTCCATTCTGGGAACCAGTGTGGCTGCCGTCTGGGGTGTGATCATTGGTACCCTGGCTTCACACGGCGATCAGTGGGGGAGAGAATGGATCCGTTCCCTGGACCGGGCTTCGGATGAATTTGAAAAGGAATTTGAATCGGGTTACGGGAAAAGTTTCGATGAGGCCGTGGAGGAAATAGACAAGGAACTGGACAGGACACTGGAAGAGCTGGAGGAGGAAATGGATTCTTCCCTGCAGAGTATGGAAGGGCTGTCGGATGAGGAAAAAGCTGCCCGTGTGGGCCGTGCTGCGGGGAGAGCCCTGAAAGAATTCAGGGAGGAACTTGGAGATACCATTCCTGTTGACTAACACAGGTCACAAGGCTGCATGCCGGTCTTACCGGATTATTAATCTGATTTTTGCCGCATTGATCGGTATGATATTTTTGTATGCCGGTGTTTTTTCTACCGGCGGCAGGCATCATCCCATTCCATCCTTTTATGAACTGGTTACGGGGGAAACATCTCCCAGTTCCGGTCTGTCGCGGAGTTTTTCGGAAACTGTCCGGCTGAACTTCAAGGCGGCGGAAGCATACCATCCCCACGGAATACGGTTGTTTTCCTTTTTTTTCGTTCAGTTTTTCCTTCGCATCCTGTTTACCCTGCTGGAAGCCACCGGCAGATGGAAGGCCGGTTATCTGGTGGCGACCGATGTGCTGATTTCCGCAGCCCTTTTTATTTATTGTTTCTGGCCGTTCCTTCCGGTATGGAAGCTGGTCTGAATATTCATGATTTTCGAAGGATTTCCACTTCCCCGCCCGGGCCGATGCGGATAATGTCGGAGGGTGTGGCACGGGTAGTATCATCCTGCCGCCAGATCACTGTATAATCCACACCCTGGAGGATCGGTTTCCCGATTTCCGCGAAACAGGATGGGGGCGGCTCATCGTGCAGGTTGGCGGAAGTGGATACCACCGGTTTCCGGAAGCGTTTGATCAGCTCCCGGCAGAAAGGATCCCGGCATACCCTGATCCCGATGGAGCCGTCATGTGCCACCAGATTGGAGGCCAGGTTTCTGGCCCCTGAAAATACGATGGAAAGAGGTTTGTCGGCAACCTCCATTAGATCGATTGCTATATCCGGGACCGGATCCACGTAAGAATATATCCGGTCGATCGTGTCGACCAGGATCAGCATGCTTTGTTTTTCCGCCCTCTGTTTGAGACGGTATATTCTTTCCACACTTTCCTCCCGTGTGGCATCGCAGCCAATACCCCACACGGTATCGGTGGGATAAAGGATCAGCCCTCCGTTTTTCAGTGCCTCCAGAGCGTTCCGTAAATCGTTTTCCATATCAGATCAATTCGCGGTAAAGGGTTTCCCATTGCCCGGCAATTTTTTCATCCCGGAAACGGGCTTCCTGTTCACGGGCTCTGGCTGACAGTTCCCGGTGCAGATCGTCATCCTGCCACAGCCTGAGTATCTGCCGGCCGATCTCTTCCGGTGATTCCGGATCGGCATACAGGGCCGCTTCTCCCCCCACTTCGCTGAAGCAGCCGTTACTGGTGGTGACCACAGGGATCCCAGACCGCAGGGCTTCCAGAATGGGAATGCCGAAACCTTCGAAAACCGACGGATAAACCAGCATGCGGGCCGACTGGTAAATGGCCGGGAGCTCTTCTACCGGCATGTTCTCCAGAAAGATAACCGGTTCAACCTGATGACGGCGAATATATTCTTTCACACGCTTTGCGTAGGGCCTGGCCTTTCCCACCACCACCAGGGGGATGCGGGAACGGATACGGTGCAGGGCCCTGACCACATTCAGCAGGTTTTTCCGCTCTTCAATGGTTCCTACACTTAAGATATATGAAGGGGGCAGGGAGTGCCTGTTGAGGGTTTTTTGTAATTGTTCCTCTGTCAGTCTGCGGCTGAAGGCAGGATGGCAGCCCTGGTAGATTACCCTGATCCGGTCGGGGGGAACATGCAGAAAATGGATCAGGTCGTTGCGGGTTTGTTCGCTGATGGCCACGATCCGGTCGGCCGAACGGCAGGCATTCCTGGTTTTGATGGTATAAATGGTGCGGTCCACCGCTGAATATTGCCGGGGATACCTTAGGAATATCAGGTCGTGAATACTGACCACCGACCTGATGCCGGCCTGTTGCAGGCCTGCCGGTATTTCATTGCTGAGCCCGTGATAGATCTGAATACCGTGATTTTTTAGTTCCGGAACCAGGGCCCCCGTGCGCCACCACCAGGGGAACCAACGGTGGATACGTTTTACGGGAGTGTGAATGAATGTATTTGTTTTTTCGGTTTGAGGAAACAGGGATTCTTTTGGAATCGGTGTATACAGATGAAAATCGGTGCCTGAAAGGTTTTCTGTAAGCAGGCGGAGGGTATCACGGCTGAAATTACCCAGGCCGCTGCGGTTGAAGAAAGCTCTTTTTGCATCGAAACCCAGTATCATACGGCAACATGGTATTCACGCAGGGCGTCGTTCAGAGAGGTTTTCCTGTCGGTGGATTCTTTTCTTTTCCCGATGATCAGGGCACAGGAGACTTCAAAATCCCCGGCCGGAAAATGTTTGGTATAAGAGCCGGGGATCACTACTGAACGTGACGGTACCACCCCCCGGTATTCCCGCGGCTCTTTTCCGGTGACATCAATAATGCGGGTAGACCGGGTGATCACCACATTGGCCCCCAGCACGGCCTCTTTTTCCACCCGGGCTCCTTCCACCACGATGCTTCTCGAACCGATAAAGCAATCGTCTTCAATGATCACGGGAGCTGCCTGAACAGGTTCCAGCACACCTCCGATGCCCACTCCTCCGCTCAGATGGACCCGTTTCCCTATCTGGGCGCAGGAACCTACCGTGGCCCAGGTATCTACCATGGTGCCTTCATCAACATATGCCCCGATATTCACATACGAGGGCATCATGATCACATCACGGGCCAGATAAGCCCCGTAACGGGCCAGGGCATGGGGAACCACCCTGACACCCATGGCGGCATATCCTTTTTTCAGGGGGATCTTGTCGTGATACTCGAATGGCCCGGCTTCCACCGTTTCCATTTTTCGGGCCGGAAAATACAGAAGCACTGCCTTTTTGATCCACTGGTTCACTGTCCATCCATTGCTTCCCGGTTCGGCCACCCTGACCCTGCCCTTGTCAAGCAGTTCGATCACTGCAAACAGGGTGTTCAGGTATTTCTTGTCTTTCAGAAGGGAACGGTCATCCCACAGCTGTTCAATCGTGCGTTGATACTCTTTATTTTGCATTTGGGAGGTGTTTATTGCAAAAGTAAGAGTAAAATCGATAATTTTAGTCTGTTTTTTGTGAAACCATATAAATTAATAGGAACATGATGCTTATAGGAATCAAAAGAAATTTGTTGTTCATTCTGGCCTTTGCATGGAGTATTTCCGCTCCGGGACAGAAGAACCTGGTCTATCAGCGTCCGCCGGAAAACATGGCGCGTATTGCTGAGGCACCTCCTACACCGGGTGTGAGTGTCAATCCTTCGGGGACCCTGATGCTGGTGATGGAACGGCCCGGTATGCCTTCTATCAGGGATCTGGCTTCGGAAGAATTGAGGCTGGGGGGGATCAGGATCGATCCCGCGGTTTTCGGTCCCAGCCGGCGGAGTTACATCACCGGATTGAAAGTAATGAATATTGACGGAAGCCGGGAACGTGAGATCACCGGCCTGCCCGATGATGTGCGTATTCTCGATGTAGCCTGGTCGCCCGACGGCCGGCGGCTGGCATTTAGCCTGCTGAAAGAGGAAGGCATCGAGTTGTGGGTGGCCGATATGGAAACGGCTGCTGCCAGGGTTCTGACAGGTCCTGAGCTGAACGCCACTCTCGGGAGAAATGCATTTACCTGGATGCCCGGGGGGGAAGAGATCGTTTACAAAGTGGTTCCCTCCGGCACACAAAAACCACCTGAAAAACCGAAAATTCCTGCCGGACCGGTAGTTCAGGAGAACATCGGGAAAAAGGCAGCCGTGCGGACATACCAGGATATGCTTTCCGATCCGTATGACGAGGATATTTTCGAATACTATACAACCTCGCAGCTGGTACGGATCGATATGCAGAAAAACCGGACCCTCCTGGGCGACCCGGGGATTATTTCCGGAATGGAGGTATCCCCGGACGGCAACTACTTGCTGGTAGAGGAAGTACACCGGCCGTTTTCTTACCTGGTGCCTTATTACAGTTTCCCTCACCGTGTTGAAATCTGGGACAGGGAGGGTGATCTGGTTAGGCTGGTGGCCGATATTCCTCTGGCAGAAGATATTCCTCAGGGATTTGATGCCGTCAGGAAAGGACCCCGTTCTTTCGCGTGGAGAAGCGATGTGCCCGCCACCCTTTACTGGGTGGAAGCCCTGGATGAAGGGGACCCCTCAAAAGAAGCGGAATACCGCGACCGGTTATACATGCTGCCTGCACCTTTTACGGAAGATCCTGTGCCCGGGATCAGTTTCGGACTGAGGTACAGGGGCATTACCTGGGGGAATGATCAACTGGCCGTTGCTACTGAATACTGGAGAAAAACCCGGCAGATGAGGGTGTACTTTTTCACTCCCGGGGAAACGGAAAAGACACTGGTTTTTGACCTGAACACGGAAGACCGGTACAACGATCCGGGGAGTTTTGAAACCACATACAATAAGAGCGGGAAGAGGGTTCTCCTGTTCGGTGGGAACGGGAAATTCCTCTATCTTACCGGACGGGGAGCCAGTGAAGAAGGCGACCGGCCTTTCATTGACCGGTACCGTATCACGAACGGAGAAATCAAGCGTTTGTGGCGTTCCGAGCCTCCCTGGTATGAAACGCCGGTTTCCCTCCTGAATGTACGGAAAGGGATCGTGCTGACCAATCGCCAGTCAAAAACCGAAGTGCCCAATTATTATCTCAGGAATTTGAACAACGGGCAGCTGACGCAGATCACCGATTTCCCCCATCCGTATCCCGAGCTGAAAGAGATGCATAAGGAAATGGTGTTTTATAAAAGAGAAGACGGAGTGCAGTTGAGCTTTGAGCTGTACCTGCCTCCCGGATACAAGAAGGAAGACGGTCCCCTGCCGACATTTCTCTGGGCATATCCCAGGGAGTATAAAAGTGCCGATGCGGCAGGACAGGTGAGTGGTTCTCCCTATACTTTTACGAGGATTAGCAATACCTCTCCTATCCTCTGGGTAACCCAGGGATATGCCATTCTGAATAATGCGGCATTTCCCATTGTGGGTGAGGGGGAGCAGGAACCCAACGATACATTTGTGGAACAGCTGGTGGCTAATGCAAAGGCTGCTATTGACAAAGCGGTGGAAATGGGAGTGACCGACCGGCAGCGGGTAGCCGTGGGCGGGCATTCCTACGGAGCCTTTATGACTGCCAACCTGCTGGCACATTCCGATTTGTTTGCTGCCGGAATTGCCCGCAGCGGGGCATATAACCGCACCCTGACTCCTTTCGGGTTTCAGGCCGAACCCCGTACCTACTGGCAGGCGCCCCATGTGTACAATCAAATGTCACCCTTCATGCATGCCGATAAGATCAATGAACCTCTTCTCCTGATCCATGGTATGGCCGATAATAATTCGGGCACATTTCCCATACAGAGTGAAAGATTGTACGCTGCCATCAAAGGTCATGGCGGTATTGTCAGGCTGGTGATGCTGCCTATGGAAAGTCACGGGTACGCTGCGCGTGAATCGGTTCTGCATACCCTGTGGGAAATGAACGAATGGCTTGAAACTTATGTGAAAGAGAGGAAATAATTTGTAAAATACCAATTCTGCATGTAGTTTTAGGGCTTATTTTTTGCCGGAGCCACCCTGGATTTGCCTCAAAAGAAATGTAAATCCAGGGTGTTCCCGGCAGAAAGGTAGGATGAGTGCATTCATTCTTTTCTATTAGGAGATAAGTCAAATTTTTAAAAACCGAGAGGTATGAACAATTCTGAGTCATGGATTTATGTTGCTCTGGCGGCGGCTATTCTGGCCCTGATATTTGCCTATATTTTCTTCAGGCAGATGATGAAGAAGGACGAAGGGACCGACGCCATGAAAAAAATCGCCGAATATGTCAGAAAAGGCGCAATGTCGTACATATGGCAGCAATATAAGATCGTTGCCATTGTATTTGTTGTCCTTTCCCTGTTCTTCGTTTATCTGGCATATGGTCTGGAGTTTCAGAACAAATGGGTGCCCTTTGCTTTTCTTACCGGGGGATTTTTCAGTGGTCTGGCAGGTTTCATTGGAATGAAAACAGCAACCTATGCTTCGGCACGTACGACAAATGCGGCCCGTACATCGCTTGACGGTGGGCTGAAAGTTGCTTTCCGGAGTGGCGGAGTGATGGGTCTGGTAGTTGTGGGTCTTGCCCTGCTTGATGTTTCCGTGTGGTACCTGGTGTTGAATCATTTTATTGAAGATGCCGATTCCGGCCACAAGCTGATGATCATTACCACCACCATGCTGACCTTCGGAATGGGTGCTTCCACCCAGGCTCTCTTTGCCCGTGTGGGTGGTGGCATATACACCAAGGCTGCCGATGTGGGAGCCGATCTGGTAGGAAAAGTGGAGGCCGGTATTCCCGAGGATGATCCTCGTAACCCGGCAACCATTGCCGATAATGTGGGTGACAATGTGGGTGATGTGGCCGGTATGGGTGCCGACCTGTACGAGTCGTACGCAGGTTCCATCCTGGCAACCATGGCTCTGGGTGCTTCTGCTTTTCTGGCAAACGAATCCATGCAGTTGAGGGCGGTGATTGCTCCCATGCTGATCGCCGCCGTGGGTATTGTTCTTTCCATTCTGGGAATCTATATGGTCAGAACCCGTGAAGGTGCCGGCATGGGTGAGCTGCTAAAATCTCTCGGATTCGGGATCAATATGTCATCGATACTCATTGCCCTGGCTACTTTCGGCATTCTCTACATGCTGAAACTCGAGAACTGGTTCTGGATATCCATGTCAGTAATGGTGGGACTTATCGTGGGTGTGGTGATCGGTAAGTCCACCGAATATTTCACCTCGCATTCCTTCAAACCTACACGAAAGGTGGCAGAAAGCGCCGAAACGGGACCCGCTACGGTCATCATTTCGGGTATCGGACTGGGAATGTTGTCAACGGCCATTCCCGTGATTGCTGTGGTTACCGGAATCATCCTGGCTTTCCTGTTTGCTTCGGGATTTGACCTGGGCAACCTGAGCATGGGCCTTTACGGGATCGGAATTGCGGCTGTGGGCATGCTTTCCACCCTGGGAATTACCCTGGCCAGCGATGCCTATGGACCGATTGCCGATAATGCCGGGGGAAATGCCGAAATGTGTCACCTGGAACCCGAAGTGCGGCAGCGTACCGATGCCCTGGATGCTCTGGGGAATACCACCGCCGCTACCGGAAAAGGATTCGCCATCGGGTCTGCCGCTCTTACCGCCCTGGCGCTGCTGGCTTCCTATATTGAAGAGATCAAGATCGGACTGATCAGGATAGGGGAAACCGTTCTGGAATTTGCCGACGGGGATACCATCGAGGTGGCCAAAGCCAACATTGTCGATTTTATGAATTATTACAATGTGAGCTTGATGAACCCCAAAGTGCTTGCCGGTATGTTCCTCGGTTCCATGATGGCATTCGTGTTCTGCGGACTCACCATGAACGCGGTAGGGCGGGCAGCCCAGAAGATGGTGAACGAGGTTCGCCGCCAGTTCCGTGAGATTGTTGGAATAATGGAAGGGAAAGCTGAACCCGATTATGAGCGCTGTGTGGCTATCTCCACAAAAGGGGCCCAGCGTGAAATGATCCTTCCCGCTTCCCTGGCTATTGCCGCTCCCGTTATTACCGGTCTGGTTTTCGGTGTTCCCGGTGTGCTCGGTCTGCTGACAGGAGGCCTGGCTACAGGATTTGTCCTGGCTATTTTCATGGCCAATGCCGGCGGAGCCTGGGATAATGCCAAGAAATACATTGAAGAAGGTAACTATGGCGGAAAAGGTTCGGAGAATCACCATGCAGCCGTAGTGGGTGATACCGTGGGTGATCCCTTCAAGGATACCTCCGGCCCCAGCCTGAACATCCTGATCAAGCTGATGAGCATGGTCTCCATTGTGATGGCAGGTGTTACCGCTGCATTTTCCATATTGTAATAAAATAATGTTGTACAGATTAATAGAGTTATTACTTATTTAAAATTATGTTAAATAACATAATTTTTTAATCTTTTCGATATCACGAATGGAATCATTGTTTACTTTTACATCGAAAATGACACGTTCAGGACAGCATATCATTATTACCCATATTCTCCTCCTTCTCCTCCTCGGGATGAGTGGGTGAGAATGGTATGCTTGTAGCTATAAATGGTTAACCGGAGCCGTTCTCACCCATGAGAACGGCTCTTTTTTTATGGAGAAAAATGAAAATACCGCTCAGAAGCAACATCAGCACACAGGGCCGGAAAATGGCAGGCGCCCGCAGCCTGTGGCGGGCCAACGGAATGCGGGAAGAGCATTTTGGCAGGCCCGTCATTGCCGTGGTCAATTCGTTCAGTCAGTTCGTGCCGGGACATGCTCATTTGCACCGTACCGGCCAGCAGATAAAACAGGTGATCGAAGCGGCGGGATGTTTTGCTGCCGAGTTCAATACTATTGCCATTGACGACGGCATAGCTATGGGACACGATGGGATGCTGTATTCACTGCCTTCCCGCGAACTGATTGCCGACAGTGTGGAATACATGGTCAATGCGCACCGTGCCGATGCCATGATATGCATCAGCAATTGCGACAAGATCACTCCCGGGATGCTCATGGCAGCTATGAGGCTGAATATCCCCGCTGTTTTTGTTTCCGGAGGACCCATGGAAGCTGGTACGGCAGGGGGGCGGAAAATCGACCTGGTGGATGCCATGGTCATGGCCGGCGATCCCACGGTGGAGGCATCGGTGCTGGAACAGGTGGAACGTTCGGCCTGTCCTGGCTGCGGTTCCTGTGCAGGTATGTTCACCGCAAATTCAATGAACTGCCTCACGGAAGCTCTGGGTCTTTCCCTTCCCGGGAACGGGACCGTGGTGGCAACCCACCGGAACAGACAGCATCTTTTCCATACTGCAGCGCAGCAGTTAGTACGACTGACCATGAGCTATTACCGGGACGGGGATGAAAGTGTACTTCCGCGAAATATTGCTTCGGAAAGAGCATTCAGAAATGCCATGGCCCTGGATCTGGCCATGGGAGGATCCACCAATACCGTACTGCACCTCCTGGCCATTGCCCATGAGGCACAAACCGATTTTACCCTGGATGATATCGCCCGTCTTTCGGAAAAGATCCCGCATCTGTGCAAGGTATCTCCGGGTTCACGCTATCATATGGAAGATGTGAACCGGGCCGGGGGGGTGATCTCCATCCTGGGTGAGCTTGACCGGGCCGGCCTGATCGACCGGGAGGTACACCGGGTTGACGGCATGACCCTGGGCGAAGCCATTGACCGATTTGATATCCGCAGCGAACAGGTCACCGGCGAAGCCCTTAAATTGTATCGGAGTGCCCCTGGAGGGACCATTAATCTTGTCGGCAGCTCGCAGGAAAATTATTCTGATCAGCTGGATACCGACCGGAAACAGGGATGTATCCGGTCGGCAGAACATGCCTATTCCCGGAGTGGAGGTCTGGCCGTGCTGAAAGGCAATATTGCCGGCAATGGATGTGTGGTGAAAACAGCTGCTGTCGATCCTTCCATGCTGGTTTTTACCGGAAGGGCCCGTATGTTTGAATCACAGGAAACCGCCTGCGAAGCCATTCTTTCCGGAAAAATCCGGGAAGGAGATGTGGTGGTGATCAGGTACGAGGGCCCGAGGGGCGGACCTGGAATGCAGGAAATGCTGTATCCTACCTCATATCTGAAGTCGGTGAAACTCGACAAAAAGGTTGCGCTCATTACCGACGGCAGGTTTTCCGGCGGTACGGCCGGCCTGTCTATCGGGCATGTTTCTCCTGAAGCGGCAGCCGGAGGAAAGATTGCCCTGTTGCGCGAAGGGGACAGGATCCGTATCGATATACCGGCAGGCATGATCACGGCTGAAGTGGACGATCGCGAATGGGACCATAGAGAAGAAAAGGAAAAAAGCCGGGGGGCGGCAGCCTATACCCCTGCCGGAAGAAACAGGAATATTTCTGCCGCCCTGAAAGCCTATGCCCGGTTCGTTTCCTCTGCCGACCGGGGTGCTGTAAGAATCGTTGAACCCTAATATTTTGTCTCATGTTCAGGGAAAATCATGAAAACAAAAAAGTGGCTACGGCTTCAAAAGCGGGCTGTACCGTCACAGGATCGGAAGCGCTGATGCTTTCCCTTCTGGAAGAAGGAGTCGATGTGATCTACGGATACCCCGGAGGGGCCATCATGCCCGTCTATGACGCCCTGTTTGATTACCGCGACCGGATCAGGCACATTCTGGTAAGGCATGAGCAGGGGGCTGCCCATGCGGCCGATGGATATGCCAGGGTCACGGGGAAAGTGGGGGTTTGCCTGGTTACTTCCGGCCCGGGGGCCACGAACCTGATCACCGGCCTGGCCAATGCCATGGTCGATTCGGTTCCGCTGGTGTGCATCACAGGCCAGGTCGCTTCCCCTTTACTCGGTTCAGATGCTTTCCAGGAAACCGATGTGGTGGGTATCTCCATGCCGGTAACCAAATGGAATGCCCAGATCACCTCGGCGGAAGATGTTCCCGGGATCATTGCGCAGGCATTTTACCTGGCAAAGACCGGCCGGCCCGGTCCGGTACTTGTGGATATTACCAAGGATGCCCAGTTTGGGGAAACAACATGGTCTTACCGGAAATGCACCCGGCTGAGAAGCTATTTTCCCTATCCGAAAGTAAAACTGAATGAGATACAGGAGGCGGCCAGACTGATCAACCAGTCGCGTAAGCCTCTCATCCTGGCCGGTCACGGAGTGTTGATCGCAGGTGCACAGAATCATCTCATGGAACTGGCCACCCGGGCCGATATTCCGGTGGCCAGCACCCTGCTCGGCTTATCGGCTTTTCCTTCTGGGCACAGGCTGTACGCTGGCATGCTGGGTATGCACGGCAACTATGCTCCCAACGTGAAAACCAACGAATGCGATGTGCTGATCGCCGTCGGATTGCGTTTTGACGACCGTATTACCGGCCGGCTGGAAAGTTATGCCCGGCAGGCAAAGATCATTCATATCGATATTGATCCTGCCGAGATCAACAAGAATGTGCCGGTTACCCTTTCCGTTGTTGCCGATGCCCGGGAAGCACTATCCACCCTTCTTTCTTATGTGAAAGAAAACCGCCACACCGGGTGGATCGATACATTCGGTTCATTCCGTTCGGAGGAGGAGGAAAAAGTGATCCGTCCCGGCCGGGAGCCCGCTGGCGGGCATATCAGAATGGATGAGGTAGTACACCAGGTGTCGGAAAAAACGAAAGGGCAGGCCGTGGTGGTTACCGATGTGGGTCAGCACCAGATGGTGGCTGCCCGGTATTACAGGTTCAACCGTCCGGGAAGTTTTGTTACCTCAGGAGGACTGGGTACCATGGGATTCGGCCTGCCGGCTTCCATTGGGGCAAAAATCGGGCGGCCCGACAGGGAAGTTGTGCTCTTTGTGGGTGACGGAGGATTCCAGATGACAATCCAGGAACTGGGTACCATCGCCCAGTCGAATGTGCCGGTGAAAATTGTCCTGTTGAACAACCAGTTCCTGGGAATGGTAAGGCAGTGGCAGGATATGTTCTTCAGAAAACGGTATTCCTTTACCGAACTGCAAAACCCCGATTTTGTAACCCTGGCAAATGCATACGGCATCCATGGGGAACGGTGCATTAAACGGGAAGATCTGGCGGAAAAACTCGATAGCCTCCTGGCCTCTGAGGAATGCTCTTTCCTGGAGGTCATGGTGGAGCCCGAGCATAACGTATTTCCGATGATACCCGCCGGGGAATCGGTTTCCAATGTTCGTCTTGAATAATCATCTAAACAGGATACCATGAACACCGGACAGAAAAAAGAAATAAAGGAATATACCATCAATGTCTTCAGCGAAAACCATATCGGTTTACTGAACCGCCTGACCATCATTTTTACCAGGCGGAAGATCAATATTGAAAGCCTGACGGTTTCGGAATCGCATATTCCCGGCATACATTGTTTTACCATTGCTATCAACAGTTATGAGAATCTGGTCAGGAAAGTGATCCTGCAGATCGAAAAACTGGTGGATGTGCTGAAGGCTTTTTATTACACTACAGACCAGATCATTTACCAGGAGATAGCTCTTTACAAGCTTCCCACCAGCGAGGTGACAGGATACATCGGACTGGAAACACTGATCAGGGATTTCGGGATCAGGGTCCTGGAAGTAACCCCAGAGTATACGGTCATTGAAAAAACCGGTCATAAAACGGAAACACAGGAATTACTTGAGAAACTGAAGAACCACAGGCTGCTGGAATTTGTCCGTTCGGGGCGGGTGGCCATTACCAAGCCCATGAAAGAGCTGACGGTTCACCTGGAAGAAAAGGGAATGGCTTTTAATTACATCATGAAAGAAGACGAATCATACTAAAACAACAAAACATGGCTAAGATCAATTTCGGAGGTGTGACGGAAAATGTCGTCACCCGGGAGGAATTCTCCCTTGAAAAGGCAAGGAATATCCTGAAAAACGAAACCCTGGCGGTGATCGGATACGGGGTTCAGGGGCCGGGACAGGCTCTCAATCTGAAAGATAACGGATTCAGGGTGATCGTGGGACAACGCAGCGGCGGTGCATCCTGGAAGAAAGCACTGGCCGACGGCTGGAAGGAAGGGACAGACCTGTTCGATATAGAAACAGCCTGCCGGACAGGGACCGTGATTATGTTCCTTCTTTCCGATGCGGGGCAGATCAGTGCGTGGCCTGTCATTGAAAGGAACCTGGAGCCGGGGAAAGCCCTCTATTTTTCCCACGGGTTCGGCGTGACTTACAGCGACCAGACGGGTATTGTGCCGCCCGAAGGGGTGGATGTTATCATGGTGGCTCCCAAAGGTTCGGGCACCTCCCTGCGAAGATTGTTCCTCGAAGGCAAAGGCCTCAACAGCAGCTACGCTGTATACAGGGATGCTACCGGCAGGGCATGGGACCGGGTGATTGCCCTCGGGATCGGGATCGGATCCGCCTATCTCTTCGAAACCGACTTTCAGAAAGAAGTATTCAGTGACCTGACCGGCGAAAGGGGGGTGCTGATGGGTGCCCTGGCCGGACTGATGGAGGCCCAGTATAATAAGTTGCGGGCCATGGGGCATTCCCCTTCCGAAGCTTTTAACGAAACCGTGGAGGAACTGACCCAGAGCCTGATGCCGCTGGTGGCGGAAAACGGGATGGACTGGATGTATGCCAACTGTTCCACTACTGCCCAGCGGGGAGCGCTCGACTGGAAAAACCGGTTCAGGGACGCGGTGGCTCCTGTGTTCGACCGGCTTTACAAAAGCGTAGCTTCCGGTAAGGAAGCGGCCATTACCATCGAAGCCAACCGGCAGGAGAATTACCGTGAAAAACTTTCTGCAGAGTTGAAACAGCTTAGGGAATCGGAGATGTGGCAAACAGGAACTGCCGTGAGAAAACTGAGACCGTAAAACCGTTCGGGGGAATGGATAATAACAGAGTGTATTTTTTTGATACCACACTGCGCGACGGGGAACAGGTGCCCGGTTGCCAGCTGAATACCATTGAAAAGATCGAAGTGGCCAGGGCGCTGGAAGCTCTTGGAGTGGATGTGATCGAGACGGGTTTCCCGGTTTCCAGCCCGGGAGATTTCCGGTCGGTACAGGAAATTTCGAAAGCCGTGTCGGAACCGGTGGTCTGTGCCCTGACCCGGGCGGTGAAAAAAGACATTGAGGTGGCGGCCGATGCGCTGCGGCATGCCCGCAGGCCCAGGATCCATACCGGTATCGGCACCTCTTTCTTTCATATTGAATACAAACTGAATTCAACCCGCGAAAAGATCATTGAACGAACCCGTGAAGCGGTACATTACGCAAAAAAATTCGTGGAGGATGTGGAGTTCTACGCAGAAGATGCCGGGCGTACCGATAACGAATACCTGGCCCGGGTGGTGGAGGAAGCGATTACGGCGGGAGCCACCGTGGTCAATATTCCCGATACCACCGGCTACTGCCTGCCTGAAGAATACGGGGCAAAGATCCGGTATCTGAGGGAAAATGTGAAGGGTATTCACCGGGCAGTGATCTCCACTCACTGTCATAACGACCTGGGAATGGCTACGGCCAATACGGTGGCGGGAATCATTAACGGAGCCCGCCAGGTGGAGGTGACGGTCAACGGAATCGGTGAAAGGGCTGGAAATACTTCCCTCGAAGAGGTGGCCATGATCCTGAAAAGCAGAAGCAAAGACTTTTCCCTTTTCTGCGGCATCCGGTCGAAGAAAATATTTTCCACCAGCCGGTTGGTGTCTTCGCTGATGAACATGCCCGTGCAGCCCAATAAGGCAGTGGTGGGTAGGAACGCTTTTGCCCACTCTTCAGGGATCCATCAGGACGGTGTGCTGAAAAACCGACTGAATTACGAGATCATAGATCCAAAAGATGTGGGGGTGAGGCAGTCGTCGATTATCCTTACAGCCAGAAGCGGCCGGGCTGCCTTGAAGCACCGGCTGGAAACCCTGGGTTACCGCCTGGAAAAAAATGAACTGGACAGCATGTATGTAAAATTCCTCGAACTGGCCGACCGGAAGAAGGAACTGAAGGACGATGACCTGGAAGCGATTGCAGGAACTTCGCGGAAAAAAGCCAGGGGATTTGAACTGGCGGGGCTGCAGGTTCTATGCGGGAATTCGGTACAGCCCACGGCTACAGTTACGGTCAATACGGAAAACGGGAAAATTACGGAAACCGCTTCCGGCAACGGACCCATCGATGCGGCTTTCTCAGCAGTAAAAAAGATACTTTCCCGCAAGGTGCAGCTGGAAGAGTTCCTGGTGCAGGCCATTACCAGGGGCAGTGACGATATAGGAAAGGTGCATGTGCAGGTGGAAAACCGGGGGAAGCTGTATTATGGTTTTTCGGCCAGCACAGACATCATCACCGCCTCGGTGGAAGCATTCCTGGATGCCGTATCGAAAATTGAACGATCTGTAAAACAATGACCGCAGTTATGAAAGAACCGAAAACCCTGTTTGATAAGATATGGGACAGCCATGTGGTACGACAGATAGAACACGGACCCGATGTGCTGTACATCGATCTGCACCTGGTGCATGAGGTAACCAGTCCGCAGGCATTTGCCGGCCTGGCGGAAAGGGAACTGAAAGTATTCCGCCCATGCAGTACGGTGGCTACGGCCGATCATAACGTGCCCACTGTCAAACAGGAACAGCCCATTGAAGACCCGCTTTCGCGGAAGCAGGTGGAGCAGTTAACACAGAATGCACGGGAACACGGGATTAGGTTCTTCGGGCTGGGGCATCCGTTTCAGGGAGTGGTTCATGTCATGGGCCCGGAACTCGGGTTTACCC
>DQWH01000149.1 GCA_011042635.1 Bacteroidota bacterium
AGCAAACGTTCTCAGGAGGCTTCCACCAGAAAGGCGGCCCAGAAACTGAAAAGCAACCTGGAAAAGACCACACTGGGTGATATCAGCGACCTGGCAGCCCTGAAGGATGAGATAGAAAAAGAGCAAAAAGAGATGCTAAATAAAAAATAATTCTTATATTTAGTGATAATTTAGAATTATGGAATTCAATATCGAAAAGATGTAGAATCATACTCTCATTCAGGTTCTCGTCGAAAAGCTCGATACCCACATAGCACCCACTCTCAAATCGGAACTGGTGCTGGTATCCGGTAACGGTGAGAAGAATATTATCCTGGATCTGAGAAAATGTCGTTATTGTGATTCCTCCGGATTAAGTGCTATTCTTGTTGCCAATCGTCTGTGTAAAAATGCCAATGGCACCTTCGTGCTGGCCGGTCTGACTGAAGCCGTGGAACGACTGATCACCATTTCACAGCTCGATACCGTGCTGAATATTACCGAAACGGTGAGTGAGGCCGAGAAGCTGATTTTGGCCGAATCAGAAAAGGACTGAACTGTGTGGCATTTCTCCTGACCATACTGGGCAGCAGTTCCGCCTTGCCCACATCCGAAAGGCATCCCGCCGCTCATGTGCTCAATATACATGAGCGGTTTTTTTTAATAGACTGCGGAGAAGGAACCCAGATGCAGCTGCGTAAATACCGGATCCGCCTGGGAAAACTGCATCACATATTCATCAGCCACGTGCACGGCGATCATGTATTCGGACTTTATGGCCTTCTTTCGAGTCTGAGCCTGCTGGGAAGGGAATATCCGCTTCATGTGTACGCTCCTGCCCATTTTGAGGCTCATCTCAGGCAGCATCTTGCCGATTTTGATATCTATCTGGGATACGAACTGGTGTTTCATCCCCTTCACCATTCCAGGTCGGAGAAGATTTACGAGGATGATCGTATTACCGTAGAAACCCTGCCTCTGAAACACCGTGTTCCTACCCTGGGTTTTCTTTTCAGGGAAAAACCCCGCCCGAGGAACATTTATCCTGACATGATCAAAAAATACAATATGTCGTTGAAACAGATCAGGCAGGTGAAAAACGGAAGCGACCTGGAACTGGACAATGGTACCAGGGTGCTCTTTGATGAGTTGACATACAGCAAGCACGTTCCTGTGTCATACGCATACTGCAGCGATACGGTTTATACGGAATCATTCCTGGAAAAGATCAGGAATATCGATGTGCTTTACCATGAAGCCACCTACGATGGTACCATGAAAAAGCGTGCGGTAGAAACGGGTCACTCCACCAGCCTCCAGGCGGCGACACTGGCCCGGAAGGCCGGGGTGGGAAAACTCATCCTGGGCCATTTTTCGGCTCGCTACAAACAAATTGAACCTCTGGTGGAAGAGGCCCGGACCATTTTTCCGCATACGGTGGCTGCCGTTGACGGGGAGACCTATGAAATATTACCCGGCGGATCAACTGCTGCTGAGGAAAGGTAGGGAAACGATAAATCATTATCTTTGGCTCAATGAAATAGTCGGCAAAAGTGCAGGAAAAGATCATCATTCTAGATTTCGGGTCTCAGTATACCCAGCTCATCGCCAGAAGGGTGCGTGAGCTCAATGTGTATTGCGAAATCCATCCTTATAACCGTTTTGCAGAAGGGGATCCCGCGGTGAAAGGGGTGATCCTGTCGGGAAGTCCTTTTTCTGTCAGGGATCAAAATGCCCCCCAATCCGATCTGAGTCATATCAGGGGGAAAATACCACTGCTGGGTGTGTGTTACGGGGCGCAGTATATTGCCCGGGAATCGGGAGGGGAAGTACTTGCTTCTGCTTCCAGGGAGTACGGCAGAGCCAATCTCCGGTTTATTGATCCGGGAAGCGTCCTGTTTAGAGGAGTATCCCTGAATACCCAGGTGTGGATGTCGCATGGCGATACCATTGAAAAAATACCGGAGCATTTTAAAATTACCGGCAGCACCGCAGATGTGAGGGTGGGAGCCTATGAAGTGCAGGGAGAAAACACCTACGGAATACAGTTCCACCCTGAAGTGTATCATACCGTGGAAGGATTGACTATTTTGAGGAATTTTGTGGTGGATATCTGCGGTTGCCGGCAGAACTGGACGCCTGCTTCGTTTGTTGAGGCCACCATTTCAGAACTCAGGGAAAAACTCGGATCCGACCGGGTGGTGTTGGGTCTTTCGGGAGGGATCGATTCCTCGGTTACCGCCATGTTGCTGCACCGGGCCATTGGAAAGAACCTGTACTGTATCTTTGTTGATAATGGACTGCTCAGAAAGAACGAATTCCGTGATGTGCTCGATTCGTATCGGCATCTCGGACTGAATGTTATCGGAGTTGATGCCAGGAAAGAATTCTACGCCGGGTTGAAGGGAGTAACCGATCCGGAGGAAAAACGCCGGATTATCGGCCGGTGCTTTGTCGATGTGTTTGACAGGGAAGCACACCGTATCAGCGGGGTGAGATGGCTTGCCCAGGGAACCATCTATCCCGATGTAATCGAATCGGTGTCGGTGAATGGCCCTTCTTCCACCATCAAATCGCACCATAATGTGGGTGGCCTTCCGGAAAGGATGCGCCTGAAAGTGTTGGAACCCCTGAGACTGCTGTTTAAGGACGAGGTGCGGAAGGTGGGGGTGGCACTGGGTATGCACGAACAGTTTCTCAGGCGCCATCCGTTTCCCGGACCCGGCCTGGGAATACGCATTCTGGGAGAAGTCACTCCTGAAAAAGTGAAAATGGCCCAGGAAGCCGACGATATTTACATCGGGGGACTGAATGAAAACGGGCTGTACGATCAAGTGTGGCAGGCCGGAGTGATTCTGTTGCCGGTGCAAAGCGTGGGGGTGATGGGTGATGAACGGACCTATGAATATGTGGTGGTTCTCCGGGCCGTGACCTCGACCGATGGCATGACGGCCGACTGGGCCCACCTGCCTCATGATTTTCTGGGCAAAATATCCAATGAGATCATTAACCGGGTAAAGGGGATTAACCGGGTGGTATACGATATCAGTTCAAAACCTCCGGCTACCATAGAATGGGAATAAACAGGAAAGAAGATACACAGGGTATATATTCAATAAGCTAAATACAAAAAAATGAAGATAAACAGGGGATTATCACGATGGGGAGGATGGTTTCTGTTGCTGTGGATGCCGGTTCTTGCCCAGGCTCAGATGTTCAGTGAACAGGCGTTCAAGCTTAACCGGGTGCTGAATCTGGTAAGCAGCTATTATGTGGATTCGGTCAACGAGGAGAAGCTGGTTGAGACGGCCATCATGGAAATACTGAAAGACCTCGATCCACATTCGGTGTACATTCCTTCCGATGAAGTACGCCGGATGAATGATGAACTGTCAGGAAATTTCGAGGGCATCGGGATACAGTTCAATGTACTGTACGATACCATACTTGTCATATCACCCATTCCGGGAGGCCCTTCGGAAAAGGTGGGTATGAGGGCAGGCGACAGGATCATCGAGATTGACCACGAACAGGTGGCCGGTGTGGGTATCAGCACCACCGAAGTGCAGGACAGGCTGATGGGAGAAAAAGGAACCCAGGTGGTGGTGACCGTTTTAAGAAGGGGAGTGGATGAACCTATCCATTTTACTATTACACGCGACAAGATCCCGATATACAGCCTGGATGCCGCCTATATGGTGAATAACCGGGTGGGGTATGTCAAACTGAACCGTTTCTCCATTACCACGGTGGAAGAATTTGATGATGCCGTGGGCGATCTGCTTGAAAAAGGTATGCAGGATCTGGTGATCGATCTGCGGGGGAACGGAGGTGGTGTGATGGAAGTGGCAGTTGATCTGCTCGACCGGTTTTTCCCCGAGAGCCGGCTGGTTCTGTACATGGAAGGACTGAATACCCCCAGGAAGAACTATTTTACCACAAGGGGCGGTACCCTGACAGATACCCGGGTAGTGGTACTGCTTGATGAGGGTTCTGCCTCGGCCAGCGAGATTATGGCCGGAGCGCTGCAGGACTGGGACAGGGGAATCATTCTGGGCCGGAGGTCGTTTGGCAAAGGGTTGGTGCAAAGATTGTTCGCCCTGCCCGACGGTTCGATGATGCGGCTGACGGTAGCACGGTATTATACTCCTACCGGGCGTTCTATTCAAAAACCCTATGACAACGGATTCGATGCTTACCTGGCAGAGATCTACTTACGTTATGCCAGGGGGGAATATCTTCATGCCGACAGCATTTCACTGCCCGATTCGTTAATGTATCAAACCCTGAAGTCGGGCAGAAAAGTATACGGGGGAGGGGGAATCATGCCCGATATTTTTGTCCCTGCCGATACCGTGGGATTTTCAGATTATTATCGCGACCTGATCCAGAGGGGAATACTCAACCACTTCATCCTTGATTATATTGATACCCACCGCAAAACCCTGAGGAAACAGTATCCTGATTTTGAGCGGTTCGATCGCCATTTCCGCGTAGGTGAGGAGTTGATGGAAAAACTGGTGAGTTATGCGGAAAAGGACGGATTGCCCCGTGACCGGGAACAAATCGATCAGTCACGGGAACTGATAGCTCTTTTAATAAAAGCTCTGATTGCCCGCGACCTGTGGGATACCACCGAATATTTCCGTGTGGTAAACCAGGTGGACCCGACCCTTGCAAAGGCGGTGGACCTGTTACAGGATAATGAACAGTATTCCCGGATTCTCCTCGGAAATTAAACCGGCAGGGGCTGTCAGGGATTATGGACTGGCTAATCCATCATCTGAACCTGGTTGTTGAGATCTTCGGTGCGGTCACCGGATTGATCTACCTGTATTTTTCCATCAGGCAGAACATCTGGCTCTGGCCACTGGGCATTTTTACCTCGGCGGTATACATCTATGTGTTCTTTGTATCGAAGTTTTATGCCGATATGGGATTGCAGGGGTACTATCTGGTGGTCAGTATTTACGGGTGGTACCACTGGTTGCACGGGGCCCCCGGTAACCGGTCCGACGAACTGCCTGTAAGCCGGACTTCCCGCCGGCAATGGGTGGCGCTGCTGATCATTACCCTGGTTCTTTTTGTTTTGATAGCCTGGGTACTCGAGCGTTTTACCGATTCGGATGTTCCCCGGTGGGATGCCTTTACCACGGCAGCAAGCATTACCGCCACCTGGATGCTGGCCAGAAAATTACTGGAACACTGGCTGATATGGGTTGTGGTCGATGCCGTGTCGATGGGTCTTTATATCTATAAGGGCCTTTATCCCACGGTGGGTCTTTTTGCCGTATATACTCTGATGGCTGTCAAAGGATATGTTGAATGGAAAAAAGATCTTCTGAAACGGAACTAGCCGTAAAGAAGGTGGTGATCACCGGTGCCGAATCAACCGGCAAAACCACTCTGGCGAGAGATATGGCCCGGCTGGCCGGAACGGTCTGGATCCCCGAATTCGCACGGGAATATGTCGGGAACCTGAAACGACCCTACCGGTACGAGGATGTGGAACGGATTGCCCGGAAGCAACGAGAACAGCCATCCGAATACCTTGCCGAAGCCCGGGGATATCTTTTCCTGGATACCTATCTGATTATTACCAGGGTGTGGTTCCGGGAAGTGTTCAAACGGGAACCTGACTGGCTCGATGAAGAACTCAGGACATCGGATATAGACCTGTTTTTGCTCTGTGAGACCGATATTCCCTGGGTGCCCGACCCGCTCAGGGAAAATCCGGGAGCCAGGCGCGAATACCTGTCGGAACAATACAAGAAGGAACTGGATGCCATGGGATTGCCCTGGCGACCGGTGACCGGGTACGGAGAGGAAAGGATGAAAAATGCCTGTTTGATACTTCAACAGTTTTTCAATGACGAAAGAACATTTACCTGTGGGCAGAAATAAACCCGGGTCGGCCGGGGAATCTTTCGAAGTGGTGGTGAAGACCTTTCACGGACTGGAAGAGCTCCTGGCGCAAGAAATACGTGTAATGACCGGGAAACCCGTACGTATCCTGCACCGGGCCGTTTCTTTCCGGGGGGATATGGCCGGGCTGTACAGGGCCAATTATCAGTTGAATACGGCGGTACGGGTGCTCAGAACCCTCTGTTCGGGTCCTGCCGGCTCACGGGAAGCGTTTTACGGTTTGATCAGGCAATATCCCTGGGAAAAAATAATGAGCCACCGGCAATCCCTGCGTGTGGATGTGGTGGGTTCGTCGCAAATATTTCGAAATACCCGGTATGCAGCCCGGCTGGCCAAGGATGCCGTGGCCGATCGTTTCAGGGAACTAACGGGTCAGCGGCCCGATGTGGACCTTGAATACCCGGATATCCGGATACATATTCTGCTGCAAGAAGACAGAGCCGTGGTGTCGCTCGACAGCTCGGGTGATTCCCTGCATCAGCGCGGGTACCGTACCGAACAGGTGGATGCTCCCCTGAACGAGGTGCTTGCCTCAGCTCTGGTGATGTTTTCGGGCTGGGACCGCCGTACACCGTTCATTGATCCGATGTGCGGATCGGGAACCATCCTGCTGGAAGCTGCCCGTCTTGCCATGAATATTCCACCCGGTTACAGGCGCAGGGTGTTTGCCTTCGAGAAATGGAAGGATCATGACCCGGACCTCTGGCGCAAAGTGGTAGACAGGGCACATGAGAACGAGAGACAGGACGCCCCCCTCCTGCTGGGAGGGGATATTTCCGCTGCCGCAATCGATATTACCGCCCGGAATGCGGAACGGGCCGGCCTGCGCAGGCATGTCAGGCTTGCTCATAAACCTTTTGACGGACTGGTAAAACCCGCTCCCGAAGGCACGATCATTATGAATCCTCCGTACGGCGAACGGTTGAAGATGAACGACCAGCTCAGTTTTTACTCTGAGGTGGGAAAGGTACTCAAGCATAAATTTACAGGTTACAGAGCCTGGATCCTTTCATCAAACCGGGAAGCACTCAAAGCCCTGGGCCTGAAAACCATCAGGCGCACTACCCTGTATAACGGACCGCTGGCAAGTTATTTTTACGGCTATGATCTGTATACGGGGACACGGAAATCAGGGAATAACGGCTCCGGAAATGATACCGGTTCGTCAAAAAGTTCCACACATTCGTAAAAAACCGAATATGTGAAGCAACCTTTGCTGGACATTGCCGGTCACAGAATATATGCGGATGCCAGGAAGAATAAACAGAAAAAAATGACGGCATATATCAACAGGTGGAAAGGTGCATTCTGATAAGTTGGAATTTTTTTTATATTTGTTCAGTTAATGATTTATTTTCTATACTTTTACATTGAGCAAGGAACAACAACATCCTGAGATGGGCTTCAATGTTGACGATTTCTTCAAGGAATTGGAGGGGGGGCATGTACTTCTTTCATATAAGGGCAGTATTACCACAGAAATCATCAACCACGCCCTTGATGTTGTGGAGGGCAAACTTCAGGAGTACAATGAAGATGCCAAGCTCAGGAAAAAGGTCTATAATGTGCTGGTGGAAAGCCTTCAAAACCTGTATCATCATATAGATGATCTGCCCGAGGATTACAGGGATGAATACGAAAGTAGGTTTGGAGTGCTGGTGGTATCCAGGGTAAACGATTCCTATAAGATCGCCACCGGGAATTTTATCAAGTCGGAAAAGATCAAATACCTGAAAGACAAAATTGACAAAATCAATTTGCTTTCCAGGGAAGAGCTGAAAGACATGTACAAATTTATACTGAATCACCAAAAAATATCAGACAAGGGAGGAGGAGGTCTCGGCCTGGTGGATATTGCCCGTAAAACCGGGAATAAACTGAATTATGTTTTTCATAATTTCAATAATGATTACTTTTTTTTCAACCTGGATGTTTTTGTTTCTGAAAAATCATCATAAAATAAAATAATAAATTGCATCACATATGGAACTGGAACCAATTAACATTGAGGGAACGCCCAAGACTCCGTCGGTAAAATTCAATGCGGAAGAGGGAATTATCGAGATCAAAGGGAGATCCATTCCTGAAAACTCCATTGAGTTTTACAAACCTTTAGTGGACTGGCTGGAAGAATACAAGAAAAATCCGCTGGATAAAACGGTGGTGAACATCCAATTGGAATACTTCAATACGAGCTCCTCCAAATGCATCCTGGATGTTTTCAAAAAGCTGGAGGCCATTCACAAGGCTAAAAACGAAGTGGAGATCAACTGGTATTATGAAGAAGACGATGAGGATATGCTCGAAGCCGGAGAGGATTATGAATCGATCATTCGTATACCTTTTAAAATGATAGAGATTGTAGAATAATGATATTTCCCCGGTGTTGCCGGGAAGAAAAGGCTGCCCCTTCCGGCAGCTTTTTCTTTTTTATCCCAATTCATGTTTCAGGGATGGATGCATTTTTATGGTTCCCCTACTTCTTCCTGGTTGGAGAACCGGCCGCTGAACCGTTCCGTGAAATCGAGGAACTTTTTCAGCCACCGGTAATACAACGCAATGAGGAAGATCGCGGTCATTACCCAGATCACGGCCAGGTTCATCCAGAAGGTGTCGATGGTATATCCGAATAACTTTTTCTGCGGGGCATAAAAATGGGCTTTGATAAAGGGATGTTCGGGATCCATATAGATGGGATCCATTTTCTGGATCAGGTCGTCCTTGTATTCGATAATACGGCTGGTTTCGTTGGCATTGGTAACAAATTCGGCTAGCTGGTCATTTTTATGGTCGCGCTGTAACTGATTGAATCCTTCCCGACCCAGGCGCCCCATCATATCCTGAATAATCTCATCCCGCCGTTGCAGGGCCGCATTGGAACGTTTCCGGTTGTATACCCTGACGGTTTCAATGTAGGTTCTGGCAGCGTCCAGTACTTCGGGTGTGATCCGGTCGGGATACAACTGTTCCATATGATCAAACGGGATCAGGGGATTGCGGGCCAGTTCCTTGCCAATTTCATTCCTTACCAGCTTCAGGTCTTTCTTCAGAACTTTCTCTTTTCCCGGGTCGGCCATATTCATCCCTATCTGGTCGAGCTTGTTATCCATGCTGGTGCTCCAGTAAAGCTTTTTGAAATCGGCATTGCTTCTGATCTTGTCAATGTCATAGAAATTCCTTTCGAAGGCGTTTTCCTTGAACTGATACACGGCCAGGGCTTCATAACCCCAGCGGGCGGTGATCAGCTCTCCATACCAGGGAATGGTCTTTGGATTGGAAATGAGCGGGTTCAGCTTCTCATACTTGACAATAATCCCGCTCAGGATAATCTGGGGAATGACCAGAAAGGGGATCAGAATGTAAATGGTAACCACTGTCTTGAAACTGTCTGATATGACCATGCCCATCAGATTGGCCGAAGCCCAGCAACTGAATAAAATAAGCCAGTACTGCCAGTACATGCCCCTGATCTCGATGATGCTGTTTCCTATCAATACAAAGGTCAGGGCCTGAATGGCCGAAATGGTAAATTGCACAGTTACCTTCGACATGACATAACTTCCCCAGCTCAGATTCAGGAACGCTTCCCGTTTCAGGATTTTTCGGTCCTTGATGATTTCTTCGGCACTCACACTCAGTCCCATGAAAATGGCAATGATCACTCCCATAAAAAGGTATACCGGGACATTGCTGTTGTTGAACACGGTATATCCGTATTCATTCCCTACCCCCACATCATAATACTTGATAAGAAACGACAGCAGCAGTGCCAGCACCGGGGCTTCCAGAAAAGTAACGGCCAGGTATTGCATATTGGCCAGTTTCGAAAGAATATCGCGCTGGACAAATACCCTGAACTGCTTGAATTTGTTGGGTATTTTGAAAGATATTTTTGGAATGTCGGTAGACGGTTTCGGTTTTTTCCGGGTGTTTCTCACAAACTCCCGGTAATATTCATACCATTCCTCCGGACTGATTTTCCGGGTGGGGGTGACTTTGCCGTATTCGTCCAGCACATTGGCTTCCACAATGTTGAATATCTGTTCCGGATTGACATTCCCGCACACGTGGCATTCGCTCTCATTCCAGTTGGCGTGATGGATTCTCGACTTGAAATAAATGATCGATTCGATGGGATCGCCGTCGTAAATCAGATAACCTCCGGTGTCAAGGATCAGCAGCTTGTCAAACATTTTGAAAATATCCGACGAGGGCTGGTGGATCACGACGAATACCAGTTTCCCCTTCAGGGTCAGTTCTTTCAGCAGGTCCATGATATTCTCCGAATCCCGGCTTGACAATCCCGAGGTGGGCTCGTCGAGGAACAGAACCGCCGGCTCCCTGATCAGTTCCAGGGCAATATTCAGCCTTTTTCGCTGGCCACCGCTGATCTTCTTATTAAGAGGAGTGCCAACCTGTATGTCCTTGATTTCATACAGGCCGAGGTTTTGCAGCACCCTGATCACCGCTTCCACCAGTTCTTCTTCCGTATAATTGTCGAAGCACAGCTTGGCATTGTAATACAGGTTCTGGTAAACAGTCAGTTCCTCGATCAATAGATCGTCCTGTGAAACGAAACCGATGAGGCCTTCCACCTTTTCCTTATCCCTGTGGATGTCCATACCGTTGATAATCACCTGGCCATGTGAAGGGTGATTGCTGCCGTTCAGTACATTCAGCAGGGTTGATTTACCTGCCCCGCTGGCTCCCATAATCCCTATCAGACGTCCCGATTCAGCTTCAAAACTCATGCGGTGCAAACCTACCTTGCCTCCCTTGAAATGATATTCAATCTCCCTGGCTTCGTATATTATCCTCGATTCCTGCAGTTCGGCTACAAACTGGCTGATCACATCCCCGTAATAAATGGGCTTGCTTTTTGGATCGCGGATGGACGACCCGGTATTGAATACGTATACCTTGTCCTTCTGAATCAGCTGTCCGTTCATATACAGTTCGCTCTGCCCTATATACCTCACCAGATACATGTTGGCGATCTCCACATTCAGGATCCTGATCTGCCCCTGGATCGATTCAGCATATATATGCTTCACCTTGGGGTGTGTGAAGTTCTTGTTGTTGTCGATCAGCATCACCCGGGAGGAATTGGGTATCTGTTCGAAAGGGTACAGCACAAAACCCTTCAGCCTGATGTATTCATCTTCGGGTATGTTGAAGGTCTCGGCCACGGTTTTGATGAACTCCAGTTCCTGATCGGTTACGGTATCGCCGTCTGATTTTGAAAACTCGAGTAACTGAAACAGAACGATGATCTTCTGCCGGGTGGTGAGTTCGTCATTGATCTCGGTGCAGATTTTCAGTACACGCACCGAACTGGAACTGATCCGGTGTTTTCTCTTGTCTTTTTCTTTCTGGCGGTCCTGATGGATGCTGTAATAGCCGTCAAATACCATCAGGTATTCTTTCACCAGTTCCTGGTTGAGCTGTCGTTTCAGTAACGATTCGACGACCGATCTCCTGTCTATCGTATTGCTTTCCGGACGGGCGATGATTGCGAAAAGTTGCATCAGGGCCTTTAATATCTTTTCACTCATTGGTCAGAATGATTCGTTTTCCGGGTTTTGTGGCTAAATTTAGTAAAACCCTTTTACTTTCTTTTCCGATCTGCATTTTTTATTCTTTGAAAAATCGGAAACGGTCATTAATATTGCTCCTTAAATTTACTGTGCTCATGAAGAAACATATTCTGTTCATTTCTTTCTTATTTTTTGTTTTGACAGGCCCTGCTGCAGGGCAGAGTAAGCTGTTTACCATGGAAGAAGCCGTGCTGGGCGGGTACGGAACCTTGTCTCCCGAACGGTTCAGCCAGTTGCAATGGCGTAGCCCCAATACATTTACCTGGGTGGTAAACGATACGGTTTTTCAGTCGTCGGTAAATGATTCCGGCATAACGGTTGCCTTTACCCTCGAAGACCTCAACGGGATGCTCGGCGGACAACAGCTTGAGGAGGTTTCTATGATCCCCCGTTTTGAGTGGAAGGACCCGAACACCATTGCTTTCCGCACTTCTTCGGTATTCTGCCGTGCCGACATGGCCGGGAAAAAGATACTTTCCGTAATGAATATACCGGGAGATGCCGGTACTGTTGAAATGGCGCCCGGCGGGCAGGCTGTGGCATGGACCCGCGGGAACCAGCTCTATATTGATCACGCCGGCGGAAAAAGAGTAAAGATCAGTACCGATTCGATAGACGGAGTGGTCTACGGTCAGTCGGTCCACCGCAACGAATTCGGTATCTCGGGGGGTATATTCTTCAGCCCCTCGGGGAAATATCTGGCCTTTTACCGGAAGGATGAACGAAACGTAACGAAATACCCCATTGTAAACTTCATGACCCGTGTAGCTACCCCCGAACCTATCCGGTATCCCATGGCAGGAATGGAGAGCGAGGTAGTGAAAGTAGGGGTTTACCATGCGGAAACGGATGAAATTCTGTATCTTGAAACAGGGGAGCCTGCCGTGCAATATCTTACCAACCTGGCCTGGACTCCCGACGAAAAGTATATTCTGGTTGCCCATCTCAACAGGGAACAGAATCACATGCAAATGAAGCTTTATGATGCGTCTGACGGGAGTTTCGTGAAGACCCTTTTCGAGGAACGCGATGAACGGTATGTGGAGCCTCAGCATCCCGCCGTATTTCTTCCCGGAAGCTCTACCCGTTTTGTATGGCAGTCAAGAAGGGACGGTTACAATCATCTTTATCTGTACGATCTTCAGAAAGGCTTTATCCGCCAGATTACCCGAGGAGAGTGGGAAGTAACGCGCTTGCTGGGGTTCGGCAGGAAAGGCGCTAATGTTTATTTCGAGGCAACCGAAGCCGGTCCGCTGGAAAGACAGGTATATACGGTTCCCCTGACCGGGGGACGCCTGAAACGTCTCACTGCCGATCCCGGAATCCATCAGGCCCTTCTGAATGACGACGGCACCTGGTTCCTGGATACCTGGTCGAACATAGAAACGCCACTGGTTACCGCCCTTACAGGAACCGGAAAAAGAAAGGGCAGGATTCTGATGAAATCGGAAAATCCCCTGAAGGAGTATGCTCTGGGCGAAATCGAAATGGGAAGCATTATGGCCGGTGACGGGGTTACCCCCCTGTATTACCGGCTTATCAAACCGGTGCCCTTTGATGCTGAAAAGAAATATCCGGTGGTGATATACGTATACGGCGGACCCCATGCCCAGCTGGTCACAAACGGATGGCTGGCACAATCGGGGCTCTGGCCGCATTATATGGCCCAGAGAGGATATGCGGTTTTTACTCTCGATAACCGGGGTTCGGCCAACCGGGGAATGAATTTTGAAAGTATTATTCACCGGAGGCTGGGAGAAGTGGAGGTAGAAGACCAGATGCGGGGGATTGAATGGCTTAAAACCCATTCCTGGGTGGATACGGACCGCATAGGGGTGCACGGATGGAGCTATGGTGGATTTATGACCCTGTCGCTTATGCTGCGGCATCCTGAGGTTTTCAAAGTGGGAGTGGCCGGCGGACCGGTAACCGACTGGAAATTATACGAAGTGATGTACGGGGAAAGGTACATGGACACTCCCGGCGAAAATCCCGAAGGATATGCCCGGTCGGACCTGAAGTCACGGGCGGGTGATCTCAGGGGCAGGTTACTTGTGATCCACGGGGCTCTTGATGATGTCGTGGTGTGGCAGCATTCTCTTAGCTTTCTGCGTGCCTGCATCCAGGCGGGAACCCAGCCCGACTATTTCGTGTATCCTACCCATCCGCACAATGTAAGGGGGACCGACCGGGTACATCTTATGAACAAGGTTTCTACCTATTTTGATGATTTTTTAAAATAACGGGTGGCGACAGGCGTTTGGGTGAGAGGGTAAATTTCCTGATTACAGCCAGTCTTCGAGATAAAAGATGGTTTTATACTTTTCACCTCTGCGGCGAACCGTCATTTTGATCTTACGTCCCGGCTTGCTTTCAAATATATCGTAAATTTTGTTGATGCTTATAGTCAGTGCCGACTGGTCGTTGATGGAAATGATCTCGTCGCCCCGTCTCAGCCCGGCCCGGTCGGCGGGTGAATTTTTTCTGATATAGGTGATCTGATAGTAAGGCAATCCCGGTATGGTCGACTCTATTTCAATACCACTCATATTCTGCCGGAACGGATCCCGGAATGAGCGGTTCGGAGAGAGCGTCAGTTTTTTGTTCGGGTAATCGATGATCACATAGAACCGCCTCAGTATTTCGGAACCGATGCTCCCGTTCCGTTCTCCCAGCCTTGTGGCACGTGCGGTGGAAAGTGAATCGGGATAAGCCACAATGGGTTCGTTTAAAATATAAGGCCCCAGGATCAGCTTGCTGATTTTGCCGAGTACGCCATGGATCTGACCGCTCAGGCCGGTTCCCAGATAGGTTTCTACGGTTTTTTCGGGCAAACGGATCCTGTCGTCGGTGTGCGGATCAAGCCACAGAGCATGACTTGCTCCGAGATCGACCAGCAGTTTTACGGTGATGCGGGATCCGTCCTCCTGTTCAATCTCTGCCGTGATAAAAGGTTTTGTTCCCTGCATTTCCAAGGGAAAGGTGATGCTGTTTCTTGTATATTTCGGTTCGTAAAAGACCGGATTGTGCAGGGTGATCAGCCGGTGGGGGTAATCCATTTCGATAATGAAACTATTGAACAGATCGTAGCCCACAATCCCGTGTACCCGGGTTCCCAGCAGAGAGGACAGATTGAATATATTCTGCAGCAAAACATACATGTCCTGATTGTACCCCACAATGTCGTGTATTCTGAACCGGTTGCCCGTGGAGTGAAGAGCCTGGATGGGTTCCCCTTCCCCCAGGCCGCTCAGCCTGACCCTCCGGCTGTATTCAAGAGAAAGACTGTCACTCAGTGACAATTCCGTGAGAATGGCGGTGGTGAGACCCGTATCCAGCACGAAGAACAGGGTGTCGGAATTGTTGATGAACAGGGGAATGATCGAGAGGTTATTGATGAACCGGAATGGAAGGGTCATTTTCTTCTGATCGTGATCGGCAAAAAACAGGTTATTCGACCCCTGCTGCCCCCTGGCTTCCTGCCCGCACACCAGCAACACGACCTTGATCAGGAGAATAATATGTAACCATTTGTTTTTCATTGTCTAATCTTCCCGACAAAAGTACGAAAAATCCGTATGAGACGTTTGTTGCCGGTCTTTCATCCGGGTGTCAAAATGACCGGTCGAACCGGATCATATACGCCAATATTACAGAAAAACCCCACTTCTTTACCATGGCAATGCATTTGATATTGTTATGAAAAGAACGTGGAAAAGTTATTCAATAATATAATAAAAAACTAACAAATATGAACCTGAATCAGTTCACAATAAAAGCACAGGAAGCTGTACAACATGCGTTTCAGATTGCTGAAGGGTTCGGGCATCAGGCCATTGAGCCCGGACATTTGCTGAAGGGAGTATTGCACCATGGTGAGAATATTTCATCATACCTGCTGGGCAAGCTGCAGATTTCCGAATCGGGTTTGGAGCAGGTGCTTGACAGCATTCTGCAGTCATACCCCAGGGTTTCGGGAGGCGAGCCGTATCTGTCCCAGGCCAGCAACAAAGCCCTGCAGCAGGCCCTCAGCAAATCGAAGGCCATGGGCGATCAGTTTGTATCGGTGGAACATATCCTTCTGGGGATACTGGCCGGCAACGACCAGGTGGCCAGGATGATGAAGGATCAGGGGATCACCGAAAAAGCCCTGATGCAGGCCGTCGAGTCGTTGAGAAAAGGAGCCAGAGTGAACAGCCAGACGGCTGAAAATACCTTCGACAGCCTGAACCGGTTTGCCATCAACCTGAATGAAATGGCCCGGACCGGCAAGCTGGATCCTGTGATCGGGAGGGATGACGAGATCAGGCGGATCCTGCAGATTCTTTCCCGCCGTACCAAAAACAATCCTATCCTGATCGGCGAACCCGGTGTGGGGAAAACCGCCATTGCCGAAGGGCTGGCGCACCGCATTGTGAAGGGCGATGTGCCCGAAAACCTGAAGACCAAGCAGGTGTACTCTCTGGATATGGGAGCCCTGGTTGCCGGCGCAAAATACAAGGGCGAGTTCGAGGAAAGGCTCAAAGCCGTGGTGAAAGAAGTGGTGGCATCGGATGGGGAGATCGTGATGTTTATTGACGAGATACACACCCTGGTAGGCGCCGGGAAAAGTGAAGGAGCCCTGGATGCAGCCAATATTTTAAAACCCGCCCTGGCCCGCGGTGAGCTCAGGGCCATCGGGGCCACCACCCTGGGCGAATACCAGAAATATTTCGAAAAAGACAAGGCGCTGGAACGCAGGTTCCAGATCGTGATGGTGGATGAGCCCGATACCGCCAGTGCGGTTTCTATCCTGAGGGGCCTGAAAGAAAGGTATGAGAACCACCATAAAGTGAGGATCAGGGATGAAGCCATTATTGCCGCCGTGGAACTTTCACAGCGGTATATCACCGAAAGGTTCCTTCCCGACAAGGCCATTGACCTGATTGATGAAGCGGCATCGAGGCTCCGGCTTGAAATGAACAGCCTGCCCGAAGAGATCGATGAAATAGAACGCCGTGTAAAACAGCTGGAGATTGAAAGGGCAGCCATCAAACGCGAAGGCGACAGGGAAAAACTGTCGGCCCTTGAGAGTGAACTGGCCAACCTGAACGATGAAAGGAAGCGCTTACGGGCCAAGTGGGAGGAAGAGCGCAAACTGGTGGAGGATATTCAGAAGATCAGGGAACAGGTGGAGGCCATGCGTTTCGAGGCAGAAAAAGCCGAACGCGAGGGTAACTACGGCCGGGTGGCTGAATTGAGGTACGGTAAGATCAAGGAAGCCGAGCAACGGATCGTGGAGCTGAATGAAAAATTGCAGGAGAAACAGGGCGATTCTCCGCTCATCAAAGAAGAGGTGAGTGCCGAAGATATTGCCGAGGTGGTTTCGAAATGGACCGGTATCCCCGTAAGCCGCATGCTCCAGAGTGAAAGGGAAAAACTGCTTCACCTGGAAAATGAACTGCACCGGCGGGTGGTGGGCCAGGATGAAGCCATTGCCGCCGTGGCCGATGCTGTCAGGAGAAGCCGGGCAGGTTTGCAGGATGTCCGACGGCCCATCGGGTCGTTTATTTTCCTGGGTACCACCGGTGTGGGAAAAACCGAACTGGCCCGTGCCCTGGCGGAGTTTCTTTTCAATGATGAAAACCTCATGACCCGTATCGATATGTCGGAGTACCAGGAGCGTCATTCGGTGTCGAGATTGATCGGGGCACCTCCCGGATATGTGGGATACGACGAAGGGGGGCAGCTGACCGAAGCGGTGCGGCGCAAGCCGTATTCGGTGGTCCTGCTCGATGAGATTGAAAAGGCTCACCCTGATGTGTTCAACATCCTGCTCCAGGTGCTCGACGAAGGCCGGCTGACCGACAACAAGGGGCGTACGGCTAATTTCAGGAACACCATCATCATCATGACATCTAACGTGGGATCGCATATTATCCAGGAATACCTCGGAAAGATGAACCGTGAGAACCGGGGAGAACTGATAGAAAAAACCCGCGTTGAAGTGTTTGAATTGCTGAAACGGAGCATCCGTCCCGAATTCCTGAACAGGATTGACGAGATCATTGTGTTCAATCCGCTTACGGAGGAAGAGATACGGCAGATCGTACGCCTGCAAATGGATCAGGTGGTGGCCATGCTGGAGAAAAATCAGGTGCATGCCCGCTATACGGATGAGGCCGTGGCCCTGATTGCCGCCCAGGGGTATGATCCCCAGTTCGGTGCCCGGCCGATCAAACGGATCATCCAGCGGCAGGTACTAAATGAAATGGCCCGTACCATCTTGAGCGGAAAGGTCAGTAAAGACCGCATCATTGTGATCGATGGCGGAAAAGACGGGATTGTTTTCCGGAATGCCCCGGTTCACGAAAAAGAAAAAGCGGAAAAATAAAAAGAGGTTGTCCCGAAATTCCGGAATTATTTAACCGCAACGAATTATCAATCTGGAATATAATTATGTGTGCCTTGTCAGAACCTGTTTACAGGCAGGTTGGGCATGGGTTTTTTACGGTTAAGCATCATTTTGAGACAGTCTCTATTCATTTGTGGCCGGGTAACAAGCTTCCCGGCTCACTGTAACTTTTCAGGCAGTCTTCCAGATCGTCGTAAATTTCGAAAATATTATGCAGCTGAAGCAGCTTGAATAATTCCATCACTTCAGGGGAGATATTGCACAATTTGAAATGGCCGTAATTGTTGTTGGCGGTTTTCATCACGGAAAGGAATACCCCGAAACCGGAACTGTCAATGTAATTGATGCCTTCCAGGTTGAGAATCAGCCTGGTATTGGGTTTGTTAAAAAAACTCGTAAGCTCTTCCTTTACCGATTCTGAAATCAGGGCATTAATTTTTTTCACATTTTCGAAGGAAACCACGTCAATGTTGTCAATTTTTTCGGTTTTCAGCAGATTACCGTTCATGTTAATGAGTTTACAGGTTGTTTTTCACCAGTTGCAGTTCCTCAATCGCCCTGAGGCAGTTTTTTTCAAACTGGTTGATATAGTTTTCGTATTGCCCGGTTTCCTTTTCTTCCTTTGTTAGTTGCTCCAGCTTTTTCAGTTTGGCGGCCTGTTCCTCCATGCCCATAATGGCCACCGATGATTTGGCCTTGTGTGCAAGCAGTCCGAGTGAATGCCAGTCATTTTTCTTATGTAGTTTCCTCATTTCTTCAATGAATTCAGGAATCTGGCTGATGAAAATATCGATCATTTCCTTTACCAGTTCCCTGCTTCCCCCTGTCATTTCCTCAAGATACTTCAGATTTACCAATGATTCCTTTCCGCTCATAAAAAAATAAAATTATATTCTACACGTTCATGATGTCTGCGTCATGAATGATGGAAGTTAACAAAAATTGACATTATTTAAAAATAATAAAAAATATTTTCATATCCTCAAAAACAACCTGACAATAACCTTCCTCGCTTTTTTTCGTAAAGATATACTGATAACAATACACATTATCATATTGTTTATTTTTCGGCATGCTGCCAACAGGGGAAGAAAAAATTAGTACTTTTAAAACGTTTACATGTATCTAAACCACAACAAACGCGTGTTATGATGAGAAAATCGTTAATACTACTTTCGTTGCTCTGTATCGGGCTGTTCATTATGGCTGAATCACTGCCGGCCCAGCCTTTCCTGAAGGTAAAACGATTGGATTTCATGAAGGAACCCCAGGGGTTCGATCAGGCCTGGAGTCATATCCGTGCCGGGGATAAATGGTTCAGGGAAGGGATAGGCACTTTCGACCTGGCCATTCGACATTACCTGCAGGCCAAATCATACAATGAATTCGACCCGGCCCTGAACTTCAAACTCGGGGTGGCTTATCTGTACTCCGATAAGCCCCGGGAATCACTCCGGTATTTTCAGATAGCCTCCGAATTCGATGAAGAGCTGACTCCCGAACTCCCACTGATGATGGCCCGTGCCTATCATTATAATTTGATGTTCGATGAAGCCATTAACGGGTATCGGTCTTATCTTGACAGCCTGAGCGAGAAAGAAAGAAAGCGGCTCGATGTGGATGTGGAGAAATGGATACAGGAATGCAGGCACGGAAAAGAACTGGTACAGGATACCCTCAGGGTGGAAATTACCAATCTCGGCGGAAACATCAATTCGTCGTATGACGATTACAATCCGGTGTTGTCGTCAACGGGAGCCAGGATGTATTTTACCTCACGCAGGCCTTTCGCGGGCCATGACCGGCGGCATCCGCTCGACAACAAATATTACGAAGATATTTACTACAGCTATTACAACGGCGCATCATGGGAAAAGGCCGAGGATCTGGGCAAGCCGGTCAACAGCAAAGGAAACGAATCGGCTCTCTATCTGACGCCTGATAACCAGGAACTGTATCTGTATATTGGAAAGAAAAAAAGGGGAAACCTGTATTCCTCGTTGTACGTGAAGAATAAATGGCAGTCTCCCCGGAGGCTTTCGGGCGTATTCAATACCCGGTACAAGGAAACGTCTCTTTCCTTTAACCGCGGGATGACGGAATTGTTTTTTGTTTCCGATTTTCCGAAAGAAAGCTGCGGGGGGAAAGATATTTTCTACAGCCGGCTGGACGAAAAAGGCAAATGGACCGATCCTGTGAATCTGGGTCCGGTGGTCAATACCCCCTGGGATGAGGAGGGAGTACACGCTACGCCTTCGGGCGACACCCTGTATTTCAGCTCGAAAGGGCACAATACCATGGGCGGGTACGATGTATTTATGACCGTAAGGGGTGAAAACGGAGAGTGGGCTCCTCCCGTCAATCTGGGTTATCCAATCAATACTCCGGGAGATGAGGTGTTCTACAGAACCACTCCCGATACCGCCATAGCCCATTATTCTGCTACCCTGGAATCTACCCTTGGCTGGAAGGATATTTACCGTATCAGATACCTGCCTCCTCCCGAACCTGAACCGGAAGTGGTAGAAGAACCCGAACCACAGCCGAAAGTGGATACCGTGGTAATGGTGATAAAAGATACCGTAAGAATTGTAGAACAGGTTGCTCCTCCCGTGGATACCACCTTCCGGTTGCTGGGTACCGTGCTGGAAGAAGGCACCACCAACGCGGTGGCTGCCAAGATCGATCTGATCGATCTGGACAGAAACCAGGTGATCGCTACCACCATTTCCAATCCTCGGACAGGCAGTTTCCGCTTTACACTTGCCGAAAGAAAGAGTTATGGGGTGGAAATTACTTCGGAAGGATATATGCTCTACCTCGATGTGATCGGCCTGCCGAAAGATCCGGATGAAAAAGAAATGATCAAAAATTTCTTCCTTAAAAAAGTGAAGGTGGGTGAGACAGTGATTCTGAAAAACATTTTTTTCGAATTTAATTCGGCCAAGCTTACCTCTGAATCATACCCTGAGCTGAACAGGGTGTTCAGGCTGCTGACCACCAATCCTACCATTCGCATTGAGGTTTCCGGGCATACCGATAATGTCGGTTCGCTTGAAAGCAATACCCGTCTTTCGGAAGCCCGGGCCAAAGCCGTGGTGGATTATCTGATAACCAGCGGAATTGACCCGTCACGACTGGAATATAAGGGTTATGCCTTTACCCGTCCCATTGCCAGCAACGAAACGGAAGAGGGAAGGGCACGGAACAGGCGGGTGGAATTCGAAATTCTCAGCAAGTAGCTGGATAAGCGACCCGCTCTTCCTTACCGGTTATGAAAGGCCTGCTGTTTCCGCGGCGGGCCTTTTGCCTTATTACCCTTTCCTTGTGTTTTGAAACAACCCGTTTCCGGTGAAAAACTGATTTTCATCTGTCTTTTTTCCAGCGAAAAATTGGTACATTTGTTCACAAACGAATCATATCTTTCCTGTTTATGAAAAAAACAGCTTTTTCAAACAAGCATACCGCCCAGGGTGCCAGAATGGTGCCTTTCGCCGGCTTTCTGATGCCTGTGGAATATACCGGTGTGATGGATGAACACCGCAACGTGAGAAAAAGGGTGGGAGTGTTCGATGTATCGCATATGGGAGAATTCTGGTGTAAAGGTCCGAAAGCATTCAGCCTGGTGCAGCGGCTTACTTCCAACGACCTGGCCCGGTTGCAGGATGGTATGGTGCAGTATACCTGTTTCCCCAACGGCCGGGGAGGAATTGTGGATGACCTGCTGGTTTACCGGTTCGGGCCCGAAGAGTATCTGCTGGTAGTGAATGCGGCCAATATTGAAAAGGACTGGAAATGGGTGAACGACCAGAACAGCGTGGGGGCCGAGCTGATCAATGCTTCTGCGGAAACATCCCAGCTGGCCGTTCAGGGACCGCTGGCCGCAAACGTGTTGCAGAAACTGACCCCGGTTGATATGGCCGGCCTAAAATATTACACTTTCGTTGTAGGGGAACTGGCCGGCGTGAAAGATGTGATTATATCGGCCACCGGGTATACCGGAGCTGGTGGGTTCGAACTGTATTTTCCCAATGAATACGCGGGGAAAATATGGGATGCCGTTTTCGAAGCTGGAAAAGAGGAGGGAATCAAACCGGCCGGCCTGGCTGCCAGGGATACCCTGAGGCTGGAAATGGGTTTTTGTCTGTACGGAAATGATATTGACGATACCACCTCGCCTCTGGAGGCGGGTCTGGGATGGATCACCCGGTTTGTGGAAGGGAATGATTTTATTGACAGGGAATTTCTGGAAAAACAGAAGAAAGAAGGGGTGAAAAGAAAACTGGTGGGTTTTGAATTGCTGGAAAGAGGGATTCCGAGGCAGCATTATCCCATTATGGATGCCTCCGGGAAACAGGTGGGCGAAGTGACCTCCGGTACCATGTCGCCTATGCTGAACAAAGGCATCGGAATGGGATATGTGGATACTCCCAATGCATCGCCGGGGACCAGGCTTTTTATTCAGGTAAGGAACAAAAGCCTGGAAGCCGAAGTGGTGAAAATGCCCTTTTACAAAGCCGAATAAACCATTATTCAACTAACCCAAATATTCTTTTGCCATGAAAAAACATATCTTTAATCCGGGTCCCTGCAAACTTCCGGAACCGGTACTGAAAAATACCGCAAATGCCGTACGTGAACTGAATCAATCGGGAATGTCCATCATGGAAGTTTCCCACCGGGGAAAAGATTTTGAAGCCGTGATGGAAGATGCCATGAGCCTGCTGAAAGAGCTGCTCGATGTTCCCCGGGGATATTCGGTCCTGTTCCTGGGGGGAGGGGCCAGCCTGCAGTTTGCCATGATTCCCATGAACTTCCTGAAAACAAAGGCAGCCTATCTGCATACCGGAACCTGGGCCGGCAATGCCATCAGGGAAGCCAGGGTGTTTGGACGGGTGGATGTGCTGGCTTCCAGCGAAGACAAAAATTTCACCTATGTGCCCAAAGGGTATCGTATTCCTGAAGATGCCGATTATTTCCATATTACCACCAATAACACCATTTTCGGTACCGAACTGCTTACCGATCCCGATTCGCCGGTTCCCCTTATTGCGGATATGTCGTCCGATATCCTCAGCCGCCCGGTGGATGTGTCCAAATATGCCATGATCTATGGAGGTGCCCAGAAAAATATGGGACCCTCCGGTGTTACGTTTATTATCATCCGGGATGATATGCTGGAAAAAGTGGCCGACAGGCCCATTCCCAGGATCCTGAAGTATGAAACCCATCTGTCAAAGGGTTCCATGTTCAATACTCCTCCCGTGGTCAACGTGTATGCCGTGAGAGAAACCCTTCTGTGGGTGAAAAATATGGGCGGTGTGAAGGAAATGGAAAAGCTCGCCAAAGCCCGGGCCGATATGCTGTACAAAACCATCGACGAAAGCCGCATGTTTGTGGGGACGGCTGTTCCGGAAGATCGTTCGCGCATGAATATCTGCTTTGTAATGAAACCGGAATACAAGGAACTGGAACCCGACTTTATCAGCTATGCCGCTGCAAAAGGCATTGTGGGGATTAAAGGCCACCGTTCGGTGGGTGGTTTCCGGGCCTCGTGCTATAATGCCCTGGAACTGGAAAGCGTGAAGCTGCTGGCTGATGCCATGAAAGAATATGAGAGAAAAATAGTTAAGTAATATTAAAAATTAAATAAATAATATTAAAATATGTATTAATATATCGAAATTATAC
>DQWH01000131.1 GCA_011042635.1 Bacteroidota bacterium
GAAGGTGCCTTTTATGGCGTGGATTTTGAAAAGTTCTCCATCCGCTCAAACATCAACCATCAGATGAACAAAAAACTGAAGGTGGGAACCCGTATCAATGCCAGCCACACCTTTTCCAACGACGTGGCTATGCAATCGCTCTATTACGTGAATCCCATCTTTTCGGGTATGCTGCTTTCCCCATTCACTCCCGTTTACAACGAGGATGGAACATACAACCTGGATATTCCTTACTGGGCCAACGCCAACCCGCTGGCTACGGCCGAACATGACGAACAGTGGGAAAAGCAGAACCGGTTCCTGGGGAACATTTACCTGGAATGGAGCATACTCGACGGACTGACCGCCAAAACCACCAACAGCTACGAATACACCGGCGGGGAAGGAAGAAGGTACTGGTCAGATAAAGCAGAAGCTTCCGGGGTGGCTACCCTGCAGGTTTCCACTTCCAAGTACCAATTGCTGACCACCTCGAACACCCTGACCTATGAAAACTCGTTCGGGGCACACAACATGCAGCTGATCGGTGGACAGGAAGCTTCCAGATACTATTCCAATTCATACTACATTTATTCTCCCAATGTTGACCCGAACATTCCTTATCCACCTACGGCATCATCGGATGAGGACGAAACAGATTACGGAGAATCATCCTACACCTTGCTTTCTTACTTCGGACTGGCCTATTATAACTTCGACAGCAAATACTACCTGCAGGCCAGTATCCGTACCGACGGATCGTCAAGGTTCGGAAAAGATACCCGGTGGGGTACGTTCTGGTCGGTGGGCGCCTCCTGGAATATCCACAGGGAAGCCTTTGCCGAAAACCTCGACTTCCTCAACCAGTTGAAACTGCGCGCCAGCTACGGGTTGACCGGTAACTTCAACATCGGCAACTACGAGCAGTACGGTCTTTACGGAACCGTCCAGTACAACGGTACGGTGGGTTTTGCTCCCTCACAGCCGGCAAACCCCGACCTGGGCTGGGAAACCAACCGGGAATACAACGTGGGTCTCGACTTTGCCGTATTCGACAAATTCACCGGCTCATTTGAAGTGTACAAGCGGTACACCGAAGACATGCTGCTGAACTATCCACTGTCCCGAACCTCGGGATTCACATCCATCAGGATGAACATCGGGGAACTGGCCAATACCGGCTGGGAATTCATGCTGAACTGGAACGCAGTGCGCACCCGCGATCTGCAGTTTGACCTGGGCGTAAACATAGCCCACAACAGCAGTGAGATCCTCGACCTGGGTAAGGACGAACAGTTCATCAGCTCCGCAAATAATCGTATCCTGCACAAGGTAGGCGAACACCTGTACAGTTTCTACCTGTACGATTACGCAGGCGTGAACCCCGCCAACGGAGAAGCCCTGTGGTGGACCGAAGATCCCGATACAGGCGGAAGAGGCGAACTGACCAACTCCTACGCACAGGCCCGCAGGTTCGTTGCCGGAACGCCCGAACCGAAGTTTACCGGAGGGATCAACCCCAGTCTCACCTGGAAAGGGATCATGCTCGATGTAAACCTGGAATTCAAAACAGGACACCAGGTACTGATCGAAGAAAACCGCTACCTCAACTCCGATGGAAACTTCTGGCTCAGGAATGTTGCCAACACCGCACTGGATTACTGGAAAGAGCCGGGCGATATTACCCGGAACCCCAAACCCATTGCCGACAATTCCACCAGCTCATACGGGTACAGAAACACCCGCTGGATGTTCGACGGCGATTACCTGAGGATCAAAAATGTAACCCTTTCCTACAATCTTCCCAAAAGCCTGGTGAGCAGCATGAAACTGCAGAACCTGAGGATTTACGGAAGCGCCGTGAACCTCTACACCTTCCACGATGTGGATTATTTCGATCCCGAAAGGGGCGTGGACGGAACAGGTTTCGGTATCTACCCGCTCACCAAGAAATTCATGTTTGGTGTTGAGTTGTCATTCTAAACCCATAAATATTTTTTACCTATGAAAGCAAAATTTTCAATCAAAATAATTGCCGGAATCATAGTCCTGGGAATGCTTGCTTCCTGCAGCGAGGATTTCCTGGAAGAGTTTCCCCGGCTGAGCCAGTCTGACCAGTTGACCCTGTCAACCTTTGACGGACTGAATAATGCCACGGCAGGTGCCTACGCCAATCTCTGCCATACCAACTGGTACGGAGCAGGATTTGTGATCACCGCCGACCTGAAGGGGGGCAATGCCAAAAGAGGATCCGTTTCCTCCGGGCGTTATATTCCCGAATATTTCTGGATCAATAACCCTGACCAGACCTCCAACCTGTGGACCACGGCCTACAATACCATAGCCCGTGCCAACAATGTGATCAATGCCATTGATGCCGGTTTTTCCGAGACAGGTGTGGATCAGGAAGATCTGGATGTTCTCAAAGGGGAAAATCTCTTCCTCCGTGCCCTGGCCCACTTCGACATGGCCCGGATGTACTGTCAGCCCTATTCGGCCGGACGCGACAACTTGGGCGTACCGGTGATACTGGTTACGGAAAATGCATATCCTGAAAGGAACACAGTGGGCGAAGTGTACGACCAGGTAGTTCAGGACCTGCTGAACGCCATCGACCTGCTGCCTGAAACCAATGACCGCGGCAGCGACGGAGCCTGGGCCACCAAATGGGCCGCCAAAGCCCTCCTGGCCAAAGTGTACCTGTATATGGAAAACTGGTCCAATGCTGCCAGCATGGCCAATGATGTGATCGAGAACGGCCCCTTCGAGCTATTTGATGAAGCCGATTACACCACCTGGGACAATGGAGGTTACTGGGGCGACGATCCGGTAAATTACGGCAATGGAGGGGACGAGATCATCTTCCAGGTAGATGGATCGGAAGGGAACTCGGCACACGGCTACTGGCTGGCCATTTCCTACATGGTGGATCCGTCAGGATACGGCGATATTGCCACCTCAAACGACCTGCTGAACCTGTATGAAACAGGGGACGTACGCGCCGACCTGTTTCTCGAGCCTGAAGAATACCGGGATGAGTTCTGGACGTTAAAGTACCCCGGCCGAACGGGCAAGGAACCCAAAAGGGAGTACAACGTGCCCGTGCTGCGCCTGTCAGAAATGTACCTCATCCGGGCCGAAGCCGCTTTGAACGGCGCTTCCGGATATTCTCCCCTGGATGACTACAACGCCATCCGTACCAACCGCGGCTTAACAGATGCCGCAACGGTCACCCTGACGGATATTTATCAAGAGCGCCGCAGGGAACTCTGCTTCGAGGGCAACGAGCTGTTCGATCTGGCCCGTACCCAGCGCGACCTGATTCGCACCCACTATGACGGGGTGGAAAACCAGAACGTACCGTTTATTGAAGGAGGCTCCGCCCTGGACAATTATCTCTGGGCCATGCCCATACCGCAGGCTGAAATTGACGCCAACGTCAATATGGAGCAGAACCCCGGTTATTAGTAACAAATTAAAAATTGCAGCATTATGAAAAACTACATAATCAAATTAAGTCTGGTCCTTTCCGTGGTCCTGCTGTTCTCGGCCTGTGAGCAGGAAAGGATCATGTTCGACACATCCCTTGCCGTGGTGGGATTCCAGTCCGCCTCGTTTACCATTCCTGAAGCCGAGGGGGATTCCATTATCCTGTATCTGGGAGCTGCTTCCGGCACAGAACCTACCGAAGTTACCCTGGAGGTATCTACCGAAGGCCATGCCAATCCCGCCATAGAAGGCGAGGATTATACCATCGAATCCAAGCAGGTAACCCTGGAAGTGGGAATAACCAAAGTTGCCATCACCCCGGTGGATAATGATATCTTTACGGGTGACAAGACCTTTACGGTAACTATTGTTTCCAACAGCAAAGATTACGAGCAGGCTGTCCAGAGTTCTGCCGTTATAACCATCAAGGACGATGAACATCCGCTATTGAACTGGTTGGGTACATACATAGTAGATGCAGTAAGCTATGACGGTCCAGGTGTTTATGATGAAAGATGGACGGTCTCCGTAACTCCCGTTCCAGGTACTGTTGACAAGGTTAATCTTGTTGGTATAGCCGGTTCATCGTCGATAGTTGTTGCCACAATCGATAAGGAAAATCTTACTATTACGGTAGAGCCAGGCCAGGAAATTGGTGATGTATATGGATACGGACCCACCGGAGTTTTCTGGGGTGGTAATTTAAAGGATATAACCTGGTCCACTCCTTCAGAAGAATTATATGCTGAAGCAGGAGAAACATTAATTACCGGAACAGTGTCAGAAGACGGATCTGAGATCCTGATTGATGATTGGGCCCACCTGCTTTTAGATTATGAGGGTTTTATCTATGATGTGTTCAACACAACATGGACAAAGCAGTAGCTTTTCAAAGGAGTCGTTCATGATAATAAAGAAGGGGGTCTTTTACGATCCCCTTCTTTATTTACAGATATTTACAGAAATCGCATCCTCTCCCTATTCGTTATTATAACTCGTATTACCCGCATTTTTTTATCTTTGCACAAAGCATATGATACGAAAATACCGATGCTCAAACAATACTTGGAAGGTTGCCGTATAACCGGCAGATTCCTGCTGCTCCCTGTTCTGTTCTTCCTCACAACTTCCCTCCCGGGGCAAACCATTGATAAAAAAATCCTGGAAGAGACATCCAGACGATTTATGGAATCAACCTTCCCGGGCGGACCCAGGCACATTCGTTCACTGGAAGCCTGGCCATCCGAAATAGAAACTTCCCTGTACATTCTACAACTGGAACCCGAAGGCTGGATCCTGATGAGCGCTTCCGACGAGGCGGAACCTGTGATCGGTTTCTCCTTTGAGGGCCGGTTCGAACCGCTGGATCCCGACCGCAGCAATCCGGCCTACCACTGGCTGAACAGGGCACACCTCCAGATACAAGAAAGCCTGGAAGACCCTGTAAGAGTGGTACATCCGCGGTGGAAAGAGCTCCTTTCCACGGAAAAATCCATTCAAACCACACAGGTCGATCAAGACAGCATCCTGATCCGGGTTACCTGGAACCAGGGAAAGGGCTACAACCGTTTCTGCCCGGAAGACCCCGATGGACCCGGCGGGCATGTATATGTAGGTTGTGTGGCCGTGGCCATGGCACAGGCCATGAGCGTATACAAAGTTCCCGCCACAGGAACCGGTTCAAAGAATTATTACCATCCCGATTACGGGGTACAGTATGCCGATTTCGGTGCCGCCACCTACTACTGGGACTCCATGTCTGTTTCGTCCTCCGACGATCACAATGCCCTGTTGTTGTATCATTGCGCCGTGGCCACGGAAATGGATTTCGGGCCCGACGGATCGGGCACGCAGACCAGCTATTCCTCTGCAGCCCTGAAAAATTATTTCTACTATTCCAAAAACATAAGCTATAAAAGACGTGAATTTTACTCGGATGACTCCTGGAAAGCATTGATCATTGAGCAACTGCAACTGGGGCGTCCGCTGATCTACTCGGGAGATGCCGATGACGACGACCCCGGACATGCCTTCAATGTAGACGGGGTAATGTACAACCGGTTTTTTCATATCAACTGGGGCTGGGGAGGTAAATACGACGGATGGTATGTGCTGGACAACCTGACCCCGGGCACTTCGCATAACTACAATGAAAACCAGGCGGCTGTAATCGGCATACAGCCCTATTACTATCCCACCGGTATCATACTGAACCATTACGTAGTTGAAATGAATGAGCCTCCAGGAACCCCGGTGGGGATCCTGGAGGTAATAGACGAAGCAGAAGACAACGAATACAACATTCAATTGCATTGCGATTCTACCCTTCTGGTCGATACCTGGATACCCGACTATTACCTGGACGGGGATACCCTGAAGACCAACCGGGTCTTCACGGAAGCCGACGAAGAGACCGATACCATCCGGTTCTCGCTCACCGATCTGTACAATAACTACCTTGAGGCAGAGATCATCCTGGGCATCGGAGCTCCCCCCCAGGGGCCCGATACCACCCCAACGGTGGAATTCACCAAATACCTGGTATATCCCAACCCTGCTTCCACCAATATTTTCTTCCGGCATGATCCCGGCCTTTCCGTCAGGGAAGTGCGCATTTACGATCTGGCAGGCCGGCTGATAAAAACAGCCGGTGAAAACACCCTCCGCAGCGGAATGGATGTTTCCGGATTTGAAACCGGTATGTACCTGATCGAGCTCAGAAATGAGACCGGCCCCATCATGCTGAGCCGTTTCATCAAAATCAGGTAAACCTTCCGGCAAACGGAACATTCCGGATCCTGCCAACCTCGTTTGCAGCATACGATTTTCGCCCTGTTACATAGTGTACGAATACGTGCACTCCTGTGCTGGTTCCGGACACCGGTCCGGGGGCAGTAAACATCTCTATTTAATATATTTGCTTAACTGTGAGTCACTTGCACTCCCTGGCATAATATATGAAACCATCACAGGAAGCGGACAGGGATTTCTCTTACCGGAGTAACCTTTCTCCACGGGTTCTTTCGAATAAACCAGATAAAAACATTCCCGGTTTTTTGGGGAAACCGGGAATGTTGCATACTGCGTCTCTTCTTCAACCTGAAAAAAGTGGAAGAGTGTGCTGAACAAATATAATCATCTTTTCATAGATAATCAAGGGTTATCCCATATTCAAAAAGGAATGCTTCTTACCCTTACCGTCCAGCACCTGTTATCCATATTCTTTTAGAGGACCGTTCCGGTTCATGGCGGAGACACGGCATGCAGGCAGGGTCGTCTGAGCGACGACCCTGTCTTTTCATTTCGATGCCTGGGCAGAATGCATAACGTGCCATGTTGGTGCAAACCATGATTATTAACCTAAAATTTCGATCTATGAAAAGAATCAGTATTGTTCTTATCCTTGGATTTCTTCTGACCTGGACAACCGGTCTGGCTCAGGAAATCAGGATAGCAGGAAGGGTAACCTCAGGAGATGACGGCCAGCCGCTGCCGGGAGTATCGGTCGTGGAAAAAGGCACTACCCGGGGGACCATTACCGACATCGACGGGAATTATTCCCTGATGGTTTCAGAAGACACCCAGTTCCTGGTGTTTTCTTTTGTGGGAATGAAAACACAGGAAATCCCCCTTGAAGGCCGCACCACGATCAATGTAGTGATGGAGCCGGACGTACTGGGACTGGACGAAGTGTTTGTGGTTGCTTACGGTGTACAGCGCCGGGAAGCCAAAACGGGTTCCGTAGGCGTGGTGGCCAGTGAAAACATCCGGGATGTTCCTGAAACCAGCATTGATAAAATGCTTTCAGGAAAGGTAGCCGGCGTAGTAGTTTCTGCCACCTCAGGCCAGCCCGGAAGTGAAACAGAGGTTAGGATAAGGGGTATCAGCTCCATCCTGGCCGGAACGCAGCCTCTCTATGTCATCGACGGGGTACCCGTTATGGAAGGAAACCAGAACTACTTCACCAATACGGGTAACTCCCTTTCATCGCTGAATCCAAACGACATTGCATCCATTTCCATTCTGAAGGATGCTGCAGCCGCTTCCATTTACGGATCCAGGGCGGCCAACGGTGTGATCCTGGTAACGACAAAATCAGGAAAAGCAGGGGAATCGAAAATGAACTTCCGGGTATCGACGGGTTATGACCGGCTGGCCAACGATAACGATTACGGGGTGCTGAGCCCGGAAGACTACCTTATGTGGTCAAGAGATGCTGTGATCAATGCCGGAAAAGACCCGGATGATCCGTCCAATCCGCGGTATTACTTTCCCCTTTCCCTGCGTGATTCGGTTACCACCGACTGGCTCGATGTGCTGACACGTACGGGAAAAACCTACAACGCCGAGCTGAGTGTGGAAGGCGGGAATGAAAAAACCACCCATTACTTCTCGGGCAGCTACGAAAACCTGGAAGGAATATTTTATGGGGTGGATTATGAGAAATTCCAGGCCCGCATGAACCTGGACCACAAAATAAGCGACCGCCTGAAAATGGGGACTCGTATTAATGCCACACACACCATAACCAACGATGTGGCCATGCAGGACCTGTATTTTGTGAATCCCCTTTTCGGAGCCACTCTGCTTTCTCCATACACCCGAAACAAGATCGATGACGTCACCTATAACCTGGTGGTTCCCGAGAACGGAAATACCAATCCAAGGGCTTCGGCAGAATACGATGAGCAGTGGGAAAAAATGAACCGCTTTATCGGAAACATCTTCTTTGAATGGACCATTCTGGATGACCTGATGTTCAAAACCACCAACAATTACGAATACGCCGACGGCGAAGGAAGACGTTACTGGTCACCCAAAGCCGACCCCACGACCGATCTGGGGACCCTGCAGACCAGCCGTACCCGGTATGCCCAGATGACTACCTCGAACACCCTGACCTATACCAGGAGTTTCGGGAAACATAATCTGCAGGGTATTGCCGGGCAGGAAGCCATGAGATACACGGACAACAGTTATTACGTATATTCTCCCGATGTGGATCCGGATATCCCCTTCCCTACCACTTCTACCACCGAAAAGGATGAGGTGGATTATGTGGAAAATGCGTTTACCCTGCTTTCCTGGTTCGGGTTGATGTATTATAATTTCGACGGTAAATATTATGTCCAGGCCACTATCCGGACCGACGGTTCATCCAGATTCGGGGCTGACAACCGCTGGGGTACGTTCTGGTCCCTCGGGGGATCCTGGAACATCCACCGGGAAGCGTTTGCTGCAAACCTGAATTTCATCAACCAGCTGAAATTGCGTGCCAGTTACGGGATGAGCGGAAACTACAATATCGGCAATTACGACCAGTACGGGCTTTACACTACCGAAGAGTACAACGGGGTGAACGGCCTGGTGCCTTCCCAGCCTGCCAATCCGGAACTGGGATGGGAAACCAACCGGGAATATAACATCGGTGTGGACTATGCCCTTTTCGGGAAGTTGACCGGAACCATCGATTTTTACACCCGTTATACTGAGGATATGCTGCTGGATTATCCCCTGTCGCACACCTCGGGATTCACCTCTATCCGCACCAATGTCGGCGAAGTGAAAAACAGCGGGTGGGAGATCCTGGTCAACTGGAATGCTGTTGAAAACAAGGATTTCAGTTTCGAAATGGGATTCAATCTGGCCCATAACCGAAGTGAAATACTGGACCTCGGAAAAGACCGGCAATTCATCAATCCTGACAACAACCGCATTTTACACCGGGTAGGCGCATCCCTGTACAGCTTTTACCTGTATGATTATGCCGGAGTGAACCCGGGTACCGGCGAAGCCATGTGGTGGACGGAAGATCCCGATACCGGAGAAAGGGGAACCCTGACCAACAGCTATGCCAAAGCACGCCGTTACCTTGCCGGAAGCCCCGAACCCCGGTTTACGGGAGGGATCATCCCCCGGGTGGCATGGAAAGGACTGGTTCTGGATGTGAGTATGGAATTCAAGACCGGCCACCAGGTAGTAATTGAAGAAAACCGGTATATCAACAGCGACGGATACCTGTGGCCGGGAAATCAGGCCAATACCTCCATGGATTACTGGAAAGAGCCGGGAGATGTGACCCGCAACCCCAAACCCATCGCCGATAACTCCACCAACTCGAGCGGATTTCGCAGTACCCGCTGGATGTATGACGCCGATTATCTCAGGATAAAGAATGTGACCCTTTCCTACAACCTGCCCGACAGGCTGGTGAACCAGCTGAAACTCGACCGGATGAGGGTATATGCCAGTTCCCTGAACCTGTATACCTTCCATGATGTAGATTACTGGGACCCGGAAAGAGGTGTGGAAGGAACGGGATTGGGCATTTATCCGCTTACCAAAAAGATCGTTTTCGGTGTTGAACTTTCATTCTAATCAAAATCCTGAGAAACCATGAAAACACGTTTATACAAAAGCATAACTTTTCCACTCCTGCTGGCAGGCATCCTGGTTTCCTGCAACAAGGATTATCTGGAAGAATTTCCCCGCCTGGACCAGTCGGATGAACTAACCCTTTCTTCCTACCGGGGTCTTGAGTCTGCTACGGCAGGCACCTACACCCAGCTTTGCGCTACCAACTGGTATGGAGCCGGTTTTGTACTCACCGCCGACCTGAAAGGCGGAAACGCAAAGATCGGTCCCATCAGTTCGGGGCGCTACACCGATGAGTATTTCTGGATCAATTCTCCCTCGGCCACTTCACGGCTTTGGACCACGGCCTACCAGACCATTGCGCGGGCGAATAACGTGATCAATGCCATTGACGACGGATTTTCCGAACCCGGAGTCAGTGAAACAAGCATTTTACAGCTGAAGGGAGAAAACCTCTTTATGCGCGCTCTGGCATACTTTGATATGCTCAGGATGTATGCCCAGCCCTATTCCTCCGGCAGGAACAATCCCGGTGTTCCCCTGGTACTGGTCACTGAAAATCAGTATCCTGCCAGGAACACCGTGGGAGAAGTTTACGACCAGATCGTAAACGATCTGCAGGATGCCATTCTTATACTGGAGGAAACCAATCCCAAAGGAAACGACGGCACCTGGGCTACTTCCTGGAGTTCCAAAGCCCTGCTTGCCAAAGTATACCTGTACATGGAAAACTGGCAGGGAGCCGCCGATCTGGCCACCGATATCATTCTCAACAGCCCTTACTCCCTTTTCGAAGAAACCGACTATACCACATGGGATATGAACGGCTACTGGGGAAGTGTGGGTCCCGCCTCCGAGGTAATTTTCCAGGTGGACGGATCGGAAGGGAACGATGCCCATGGATACTGGCTGGCCATTTCCTATATGGTTGACCCGGAAGGTTACGGAGACATTGCCACCTCCCACGATCTCCTGGATCTTTATGAACCGGGCGATGTCAGGGCTTCTCTTTTCCAGGAGCCCGCCAAATACCCGGGAGAATACTGGACCCTGAAGTATCCGGGAAGGCTGGGGAACACTCCCCGGAGAGAATACAATGTTCCCGTATTGCGGCTGGCCGAAATGTACCTGATCAGAGCAGAAGCACTGTTGAACGGGGCCGGGATCATCGGAGTAACCGCCCTGGACGATTACAATGCCATTCGTACACGACGCGGGTTAACGGAAGCCACCACAGTTACTCTGCAGGATATTTATGATGAACGCAGGAGGGAACTCTGTTTCGAAGGCAATGAACTGTTTGACCTGGCCAGAACACAGCGTTCACTGGATAGGACCGATTACAGTGGAGCGGCCAATGAAGATGTGGCCTTCATCCCCGGAGGAACTCCCGAACAGAACTACCTGTGGGCCATGCCCATCCCCCAGGCAGAAATCGATGCCAATACCAATATGGAACAGAATCCTGGATATTCATCCAACTAATATTAAATGATCGATACCATGAAACAAATCGCTATGAAATACAGCACTTTCATCCTTCTGATCCTGCTGATCGCTTCCTGCGAAAAGGAAAGGATCGTATTTGATGAATCCATGGCCGTGGTGGGATTCAAACAGAATGCACTGCTTATTCCCGAAGACCAGGCCGAAGGAAAAGAGATCGAGATCTATCTCGGAGCCCCCTCAGGTATGGAAGGGACCGAAGTCATACTGGAAATATCCGTAGAGGGGCACAGCCAGCCTGCCATAGAAGGACAGGACTTTACCATTTCTTCCAAAGAGTTGCTTGTAGAAATCGGTGTGACCCGGCTAACTATTACTCCGGTTAACAACAACGAGTTTACCGGAGATAAGACGTTCACCCTGCAAATCGTATCAAACAGCCGTGATTACCGGATCGCCGAGGAAAGTACGGTAGTTGTAACCCTGGCCGATGATGAGCATCCTTTGAAAAACTGGCTGGGGAACTATACAGTGGAAGCCGTAAGCTATGACGGGCCCGGGGTGTACGACGAAACCTGGACAGTTACCGTCTCACCCGTACCCGACCAGCTTGACCAGGTACAGATCGTGGGAGTCAGCGGATCGGACGAGCCGGTAATCGCCACCATCGATAAGGAAGCCCTTGCCATTTCGGTGGAACCCGGACAAGCCCTGGGGCAGCCCTACGGTGACGGATACGGGGATGTGGGAGTTTTTTACGGCGGAAACCTGAAAGACATTACCTGGACCTACCCACCCGCAGAACTCTACACGGAAGCAGGAGAAACAGCTATAACCGGCACCATCGCGGAAGACGGTTCGCAAATCCTCATCGATAACTGGGCCCACCTGCTGACCGAAGAAGAAGGTTTTATATACGACGTGTTCAAAACCACCTGGATAAAACAATAATTCGACTTTGTTTTCCTGCCTTCCGCAGAGGGGATCCACAGGGATCCCCTCTTTTTTTGTATTATCATTATGTCGTGGTTGCTTAAAAACAATCTGTTTATTTTCCCTGTTTGCGGGTAAAAATAGTACAATATATTTGCATAGGGACCTGCATCTAAAACGAGAAGGAAACTGGTGGCAAGAATCAAAATAACGGACTACCGTGAGGCCTCCGGCAGACTGCTTGAGATATACCATGATATGATCAGAAAAAGGGGCAAACCGGCCGAAGTTCACAAAATCCAGAGTTTGCGGCCGGTAAGTATTGCAAAGCACATCGACTTGTATCTGGATATCATGTTTTCAAAATCGGACCTGTCACGGGCTGACCGGGAAATGATGGCTGTGGTGTTCTCCATAAAAAACGGATGCGAATACTGCCGGCTCCACCGCGCGGAAGCTCTGAACCAATACTGAAAAAAAAACGAAAAAATTACACAATTGATAACCGATTTCCGCAATGCCGGTCTGACCGGAACCCAGATTATTCTGTGCAAATTTGCGGAAAACTTGACGATAAATCCATCACACTTCGACAATCCTCAGGGTATCGAGCGGCTGAAATCAGCCGGACTGTCAGACCAGGCCATACTGGATACGACACTGGTGATGGCCTATTTTAACTTTGTAAACCGCATTGTCCAGGCTCTGGGAGTTAAAAGCAACGGCGAGGAAATACGGGGGTATATCCCGTGATATCATAAAAGGAATCTTATTGCCGGAGGGAAAAGATCTTTTTTCATTCAGCAGATCACAAACAGGTATCTTCGTATCCTTTCAGGACATGTTGTAAAATAGGCCCGTATTCATTCAACAGCATGTACATTCAGGAAAATAGTTTCTACATTTGGGGCCTGTGCAAAAAGGAAAAAATATGCATAAAGTACTGATTCTCGGAGCCGGGATGGTGGCCAGGCCCATGGTACGATACCTGCTGGAAAACGGGGTACATGTGACCATGGCCAGCCGCACCGCCTCCAAAGCAGAAGCCATGATCCAGGGCCATCCCCTGGGAAAAGCCGTAGCCTGGACGGTAGACGACGACGCTACCCTGAGCAAGCTGGTAAACGAGAACGATGTGGTGGTCAGCCTCCTGCCCTATGCCCATCACCTGCTGGTAGCCAAACACTGCCTGCAGCACCGCCGGAACATGGTTACTACCTCCTATGTGAAGCCCGACATGCAGGCCCTGGACCGGGAAGCCAAAGACCGTGGCATTCTGATCCTGAACGAGATCGGGCTGGACCCCGGCATTGACCACATGTCGGCCATGCGCATCATCGACCACGTGCACGGCAAAAAGGGAAAGATCAGGGAATTTTATTCACTCTGCGGAGCCCTGCCGGCTCCCGAGGCAGCCGATAATCCCTTCCGTTACAAGTTCTCGTGGAGCCCGCGGGGCGTGATCATGGCCGGGAACAACACCGGGAAATACCTGAAAAAAGAGCAGATAGTGGATATTCCCACTGAAGAATTGTTCAGGGATACATTCCGGCTGTACTTTCCCGAAGCGGGCGAGCTGGAAGTCTACCCAAACCGCGATTCATTGACCTACCAGAATATTTACGGAATTCCTGAGGCAGATACCCTATTCCGGGGCACATTTCGTTTTCCGGGCTGGTGTGAAACCTTCGATGCCCTGAAAGCCCTTCACCTGACCTCCATGGAAAAGATCCCGCTGAAAGGGAAAACCTACGCCGGCATGCTGACATTCCTTCTGGGAGAACAGGAAACACACTCCATCCGCTCCCTGGTGGCCAAACGCCTGGATCTTGCCGGGAATGCCCATGCCCTGGACGCCATGGAATGGCTGGGGCTGTTCAGCAACCGGCCGGTTAACCGCGACGAGGACTCCCCCTTTGAAGTTCTGGCCGGCCTGATGCTTGATAAAATGATGCTGGGAAAAGAAGACCGCGACATGGTGGTGATGCAGCACACGTTTCTTGCGGAATACACAGGTGGGAAACAGGAAGTGATCAGAAGCCGGATGCTCGATTTCGGAACCCCTGAAAAAGATACGGCCGTTGCCCGCACCGTATCCCTGCCGGCAGCTATTGCCGTAAGGATGCTGCTGGAAGGGAAGGTCGGAACAAAAGGGGTACACAGGCCGGTAATCCCTGAAATTTATGAACCCGTGCTGAATGAACTGGAAAAGGTAAATATCCTTTTAACTGAGGAATTTGACCTTCCGGTTTCGGAAAATATTCGATGGTAACTTACTGAATTTTTTAGTTTACTACGTTGCTATCTACGTAGTTATCTACGTTGCAATCTACGTAGTTTGCCACGTAAGTGTTATGATGTTGCCGTCCCTGCGGAATTCATGGCATTTTTGAGGATTGACTTTTGCTGCCATCCTGCCTGCCCTGACAAGCGAAGCTTCGTCATGGGCCGAGACCGTCTCCCCGGATGATCCGGGAATGATAGTATATTCTCCTTTGTGGCGGATCATGATGTCACGGGTAATAATTCTCCGAGAAAACAATCACAAATATATTACCGGAATCATGGGTTTTCTGTAATACCCAGACCATGAAAAATATTCACCTTTTTCGAATAAATCCCTAATATTTCAGGTAAAATTCTCCGGTGAGGCGGCGGTATTCCGGGGTATAGTTCCCGTTCCGGATCACCAGGGTTTCCTTCACCCGTTCACGGGGCCGGAGAGAAAGTTCCAGCAACATCCAGGCCGGTTCCCCTTCTTTCAGTGGATATACTTCACACTGGCGGATCACATACAGCTGCCTGTCCCTGGCCAGGAATTCAAATTCACCGGCCTGCGCTGCAGGAAGGATTACGGCGAGGCATCCTGCCGGCTTCAGCACCTTCAGGGTTCCATCCAGCAGATCGTTTGCCGTCAGGCTTTCAGCATGCCGGGCCCGGGACTTTGCCCGGTCTGCCGGCTTCATGGAATCGGAAAAATAGGGCGGATTGCTTACCACCAGGTCGTACCGGATTTCCGTGGCGGCGGCATATTCCTGGAAAGAACCTTCCACAATCCTGATCCGGTCAGGCCAGGGTGAACGGCTCACGTTCTCCCGGGCCTGTTCCGCCGAGAGAGGATCGATTTCCATGGCATCTACCACAGCTCCACACCGCTGGGCGATCATCAGGGCTATCAGGCCCGTTCCTGTTCCCACATCCAGTACACTCGTAATCCGGCTGTCAACCCGCACCCAGGCACCCAGCAACACCCCGTCGGTAGTTACCTTCATGGCTGCCTTATCCTGCCACACCGTAAACTGCTTGAAGCGAAACCAGGGGTTGGCCATTTAGCGGTTGAGTAATTGATTCAGTTAAAATTTCTCAAAAACACCCGTTCCGACGAACAGGGCGTAATCATATTTCACCGGATCTTCCAGACAAAACTGCTTCCGTATCCCGGTCCGTTCTTTTACCTCCTTCCAGTCGTTTTGTTCCCGTTCCGGGAGTCCGGGTTTTCCGGCCACAGTTCCCGCATGCACATCGGTGGGAATGTACAGGGGAGCAGCCGGTATCTCCTCCCACAATCCGAAATCCACTCCCCCTACCATTGTTCCTCACCATCCGCCGGAAAAATTGCTGCCTGAAATACCTGATGGCATCTTCCAGGCCACCTGTTTTACAAAAGTGGTTAACGAAAACCGGTTTTATCCCACCCTGTTCCCGCACCATTCGTTGCAGGGAACGCAGGAAAAAAAGGCTGTCGGCGGGCTGGAAGGCACGGTGCACGAAACCGGGAAACCGGTTGCACTCTTCTTCTGCACCGTCGTTCAGGAATTCATAAGGAGACCGTTCCATCAAATCCATCAGCCGGAAAGCATTCCGGATAATGGCTTTTCGCTGCCCCCAGGCCAGGACAGCGGTAAGGAATGCGGCGATTTCAATATCATGCGGATCAGAAAAACGATGGGGGATACTAATGGGATCGGTGCCAACAAAACCCGGATGATTATGTTCCGCGGATTTGGCTTCCGGAAAATCGAACTGCTCATTCTCATTCATACCGCCCCGTTGTCATAAAAGGATCAAAGGATTATCCCGTCCTGGATGGTCAGCATACGGTCGGCCATATGCGCCAGCTCGCGGTCGTGAGTAACCACAACAATGGTCTGGTTATAGCGATCCCTCAGGTCGAAGAACAGTTCGTGCAGTTCTTTCTTGTTCTTGCTGTCGAGATTGCCCGAAGGTTCGTCGGCCAGTATCACATCGGGGTTATTGACCAGGGCCCGGGCCACGGCCACCCTTTGCTGTTCGCCTCCCGAAAGTTCACCGGGTTTGTGGTCGAGCCGGTTTTCAAGGCCAAGAAACACAAGCAGCTCCCGGGCTTTTTTTTCAGCCTCCCGCCGGGGGATCCTGCCAATAAATGCAGGCATGCATACATTCTCGAGGGCAGTAAATTCGGGAAGCAGATGATGGAACTGGAAAACAAAGCCGATCCGGCGGTTTCTGAACCGGGCCAGTTGCCTGTCCTTCAAGCGGAATACATCCTGCCCGTCGTACATAACTTTCCCCGCAGTAGGGCGGTCGAGCGTGCCGATGATCTGCAAGAGGGTGGTTTTCCCGGCTCCGCTGGCTCCCACGATGGAAACCACTTCCTTCTTGTTCACTTCCAGGTCAATACCCTTCAGAACCTGCAGATTTCCAAAATATTTGGTGATATTTTCTGTTCTGATCATATCTGCCTTTAACAGATGAAAACAAAATACACATATATGGCATAACATACAAGGAATACCAGTCCTTCCCACCGCCTGATCTTTCCGTTCCGGAAAGGCAGCATAAACAAAAGCAGCAGGACGGACAATCCCAGCATCCACATCACGTCTGAGGTCACATCATGGGCAATGGCAATGGGTTTTACCGTGGCAGTCAGCCCGAGGATACCGAACAGGTTAAAAATATTTGAACCGATGATGTTGCCCACTGAAATATCCATTTCTTTCCGTATGGCGGCAACCAATGACGTAGCCAGTTCCGGAAGGCTGGTTCCCAGGGCCACCACGGTCACGGAAATGGCATGTTCGCTCACCCCGAGACGCATAGCAATTCCCGAAGCCCCATTCACCATCTTGTTGGCTCCGAATACCAGACCAACGGAAGACACCGCCACCAGGAGAAAGGAAAGCCATACCGGGTAGCTGGCGGGAGGAAGTTTGACTTTCCTGCGGTGGTTCTCTTTGCGGGATCTGATAATGGACCATGATACAAACCCGATAAGGGAAAAAAAGAACAGGATTCCTTCCCAGCGCTGGAGCCATCCGTTCAGGATAAATAAAAAGAACAGCACGCTGGCCAGCATCATTACGGGCCAGTCGTACCTGATGGAATCGCGGTTTACCGAAATGGGGAGGATCAGCGCCACGAGTCCCAGGATCAGCGCCATATTCGAAATATTCGAGCCAATGACATTGCCGATGGAAATGGCCGGATGGCCGGTAAGGGCTGCATCCAGGCTGACCACGAGTTCGGGGGCGGAGGTACCCAGCGAAACCACCGTTACACCGATCACCAGGTTGGAAACCCGGAAGTTCCGGGCCAGGGAAGTTCCTCCCCTCACCAGAAATTCTCCGCTGAACAATAACAGAACCAGTCCCAGTACCAAAGAAAACAGATCTCCCATACTCTCCGGATGTTAATAAAGCCGTAAACCCACACCCGGAACCGATGAGGAAGGGAATGGATCCGTTTGCATTAGTTATTCAGGGTTTTTTTGATATCGTTGATATCGTTGGAGATATCCTCCGATTGTTCATTGATCTCCCGCTTGATATCTTCCGTAGCTTTCCGGAATTCCCTCATACCCTTACCCAGACCGCGGGCAATTTCGGGTATTTTTTTCGCACCGAAAAGCAACAGAACCACCACGAAAACAATGAAGATTTCCTGGCCGCTGATAAAGCATACGATGGCGTTCATAGTTCCTGTCATATACATCACAAATATAATGAAGATTCAGACAGGTTGTATAAAATATAAGGAGACCCGGGTCTGCCGGGTCTCCTTTTTACATTTATTCTCTTGCTTTGGCCCTCAGCCGGGCTCTTCCCACGGTATCGTAGAGGATGGGGGTTGCCACAAACAAGGAAGAATAGGTACCCACAACGATACCGACCAGGAGAGCAAAAATAAACCCCCGGATCACCTCACCGCCCAGCAGGAAAATAGACAGCAACACCACAAAAGTTGTCAGTGAGGTGTTCATGGTACGGGTAAGGGTACTGTTCAGGGCGGCATTGATGATTTCGCCCCTTTCCCGTTTGCGGTAAATCCCCACATACTCCCTGATCCTGTCGTATATGATCACGGTATCGTTAATGGAATACCCCACCACCGTAAGGATAGCGGCAATGAAGGCCTGGTCGATCTCCAGGGAGAAGGGCATCCGTCCGTACAGCAGGGAGAACAGGCCCAGCACAATGGTGCTGTCGTGGATCAGGGATACCACGGCACCCAGTCCGTACTGCCAGTTCCGGAACCGGATCAGGATATACAGGAAAATGGCAATCAGGGAAAACAGGATAGCCCATACCGCCTGTACCTTGATATCATCGGCAATGGTGGGACCTACCATCTGGGAACTCATCAATCCCACTTCTTTATCAGCCGACTGTGCGGTAAAATCTTCCAGGGTGAAATCGTCCGGATAGAAGGGTTGCAATCCGGCATACAGTTGCTCCTCCACATGCCTGTCGACATCATCCCCCACGCTGTCGATCATGAACTGGGTGGATATTCTCACCATATCGGTCGATCCGTATATGATCACCTGGGGGGGGGCATGCAGCACATCCGCCAGGGAAGCCTGGACTTCGGCGGTATTTACCGGTTCGTAAAATCTCACCACAAAATTCCTTCCGCCCGTGAAATCCACCCCGGAATTCAGCCCTCTGACGGACAGAGAAATGACAGAAACCAGCAGCATGGCTCCGGATAACACATAGGTAACCTTTCTTTTGCCCAGGAAGTTCACTCTGGGATTTTGGAGGATCTTGTCGGAAATGCGGGTAGCAAAGCTGAGTCTGGCGTTCCTGTCGAGGCTTCTCTCAAACACCAGGCGGGTGATAAAGATAGCCGAGAACAAGGAAGTAAGGATACCCAGCACCAGGGTGGTGGCAAATCCTTTGATGGGCCCGGTACCAAAAACGTACAGGATGATCCCGGTAAGCAGGGAAGTCACGTTGGCGTCGATGATGGCCGAATAGGCATTTTTGTATCCGTCGGCAATGGCCAGGCGCATCCCCTTACCGGCCCGCAATTCTTCCCGTATCCTCTCGAAGATCAGCACATTGGAGTCGACCGAAATACCGATGGTCAGTACAATACCGGCAATCCCGGGCAGGGTGAGTACCGGTCCGAGGGAGGCCAGAACCCCCATCAGGAAGAACATGTTGCACAGAAGGGCAATATCGGCCACCAGGCCTGCCCGGCGGCTGTAATAGAACACCATGTACATCAGAACCATCATGAAGGCGATCAGGAAGGAATTGACTCCGGCCCTGATGGCGTCACGCCCGAGTGATGGTCCGACAATGGCTTCCTGAATGATCCTGGCGGGAGCCGGCAGTTTCCCCGATTTCAGAATATTGGCCAGGTCGCGGGCTTCGTCCAGGGTAAAGTTCCCGGTAATGGAAGTGGCCCCACCCTTGATCTCGCCCTGCACCACGGCGGACGAATATACCAGATCGTCAAGCACAATGGCAATTCGCCGGCCCACATTGTTGCCGGTGAGGCGCGCCCACTCACGGGCTCCTTCGGCATTCATATTCATACTGACCTCGGCCGTTCCCTGGTTCTGTGAAAATTCCGGCCTGGCCTGGGTGATCACATCCCCGTCGAGCGGTGGCTGGCCGTCGCGACTGGTAACCCGTATAGCATGGAGGTAATAATAGCTTTCCGTTTCATCGCCGCGAATAGGACTCACATCCCAGTAAAACCTCACATCTCTGGGAAAAATGGAACGGATCTGCGGCATATTCAGGTAACGCATCACCTGGGCCGTATCGTTCCAGTGGGCATATCCCACTTCCGAGCCGGGCAGGAGGGTGCGTCCATCGCCGGCGGTATTCGGGTTCAACACGGCAAACAGGGGATAATTTTCCATCAGTTCCCGGGAAATGGCGGTAGAGTCCAGTTCTTCTCCTTCCGCTTCCAGCTGTTCCAGAAGGGAAAGAGCTCCGGTATCGGCTTCCTCAACCGCTGCTTCCGTGATTTGTTCGCCGGGAAGAACAGCAGTTTCTGTAACGTCTTCGGTTTCTTCTTGCTCACTCAACGCTTTCTCGGCATCGAGGACCTCTTTCAGTTTGGTATTGGCTTCCAGGAAATAAGGATACAGCTCCTCATTCTCGTAGGTTTCCCAGAATTCCAGGCGCGCCGAGCCCTGCAGCAACTTCCGTACCCGATCGGGCTCCTTTATCCCCGGCAGTTCCACCAGGATCCTGCCCTGGGTCTCCAGCCGGGAAATATTGGGTTGCACCACACCGAAACGGTCAATACGCGTGGTGAGGATATTGAATGCATTGTCAATAGCATCGCGGGTTTCGTTTCTCAGCACCCGCATTACTTCCTCGTTCGTGGAATTGAACGATACCTGCTCGCGCAGTTCCATGGTGTTAAAAATGGCAGCCAGGCTGGCATTGGGATCAATTTCCTCAAAAGCCTCCTGGAAAAGAGTCAGGAAATCTTCCTGGCTTTCTCGTTGTCGTTCCTGCGCAAGAGAAAGGGCTTTCAGAAAAGTGGTATCGGTACTGTAATTGGAAAGTGATCTGACTATGTCCACCACGGAGATTTCCAGGATCACGTTCATCCCCCCTTTCAGGTCGAGCCCGAGATTAATCTCCTTCTCCTGGCATTCACGGAAAGTATTGCCCAGGTAACTCCACTGGCTTTTCGGCAGGCCGGCAATGGAATCCAGGTAATTCATTTCCTTCTCCAGGTCGCCCTGCGCATATTCTTTCGCATCCTGTCTGACCTTGTTGGTTACATACGTGAAAGATAACTGGTACAGACAAACCAGGGCCAGGGTGATGGTAAATACTAAGATGGCACCTCTGTTACGCATTTTGTTAGTTTAATTATTGATTCAGAAATATTTCAGTTCCAATACGGACGCGCAAATATAATATATTTTTTTAGAAGTCCCGGAATGAACCGGTCAGGAAATAATCATGATTCGCATCCGGGGTAAAGGGAGACAGTACGGCACAATATATCAATCAAACGGCCTCGTCACATGTTTCACCGGGAGGGAAAATACCCAGCTCGTCCAGTTTTTTAAGCTGTTCCCTCACGGCCCGGGCAGACTGGTGCAGCAATTTGTATTCCTCTTCGTTCAGCTTCAGTTCGATGATCTTTTCAATCCCATTCTTCCCCAGCACCACGGGAACACCCAGGTGGATATCCTTCAGACCGTATTCACCGGTAAGATGGGCACAAACGGGAAACACCCGCTTCTGGTTCCTCACCACCGATTCGACCATCTGGGCAGCGGCGGCTGCGGGAGCATACCAGGCAGAAGTGCCAATGAGATTTACCAGCTCTCCTCCACCTTTCCTGGTCCGCTCAATAATATCCTGCAGGGTGGCGTCGTCCAGCATTTCGCTGATAGGGATACCCGAAACCGTAGTATAGCGGGGAAGGGGAACCATGGTATCGCCGTGACCTCCCATCAGAATGCCATGGATGCTTTTGGGTGAAATATTTAGTTTTTCGGCAATAAAGGTTTTGTACCGGGCAGTATCGAGTATTCCGGCCATGCCGAAGATCCTTCCTGAGGGAAGCCTGTTCCGTGCTGCTTTGCATACGGCACAGGTCATCACATCAAGCGGGTTCGACACCACGATAAGAATAGGATTGGGATTATATTTCAGGATATTTTCCGTTACCGCCTTGATGATCCGGGCATTGGTGTCGATCAGAGCGTCGCGTGACATGCCCGGTCCGCGGGGGATACCGGCAGTTATCACCACCACCTCTGATCCGGAAGTAATGACATAATCGTTAGTGGCCCCGTAAATGCGGGTATTAAAACCCTGCAGCGGACTGGTCTGCCACATGTCGAGAGCTTTCCCCTGGGGTAATCCTTCCTTGATATCGACCAGTACGACCTCGCCGGCCAGTTCATGCCGGGCAATCTCATTGGCACAGGTGGCACCTACATTGCCGGCACCAACTACTGTAATTTTCTCAACAGCTGACATTAATACCTGGCTCCTGTCTGTTGTCAAAGATAAAAAAATCCTGGAAAAGAAATATACCCGGCAAGGTTTCTATTCGCAGCAGTGGGCTCCCTCAAACAGTTTCATATCGTCGAGTACTTTCATGACCTCTTTCACGGCGCGGGCCGACTCCTGCAGCAGTTCCTTCTCATCCTGGTTAAGCTCGATCTTTATAATCTCTTCCATGCCGTTCCGGCCCAGTTTTACCCCCATAAACAGGTTTTCCAGTCCGTATTCACCGTTCAACCCGGCACATACCGGCAGGATCCTGTGCTGGTCCATGACAATGGCTTTTACCATTTTGTGCGGCGGGAGCCCCGGAACATACCAGGCCGATGTATCCATTATCTGTACCGGTTCTCTCCCGCTCTTACGGGTCCGTTCAACATTTTTTTCGATTTCCTCTTGTCCGAGCAACTGAGTGACAGATACCCCTCCCATGAAAGTATAGCGGGGCAAAAGCACCATAGTGTCGGTTTGCGTGGAATTCCCGAGGTAATCACAACAACCGATGAGCCCCGCGTAGCCAGGTAATCACCGGCAACTCC
>DQWH01000109.1 GCA_011042635.1 Bacteroidota bacterium
GAATCGAGTATCCGGCTCAGACGCTGCTCGCTTTCCCTCAGGGCGATGCGCGAACGGAACAGTTTCTGTTCGGTGCGTATTCCGGCAACCACCTTGTTTATCTTGGCCGGAAGGAAATTCAGAAAATCGGGCCCTTTCACCAGGTAATCCCGGGCACCCATTTTCATCATGTCAACAGCCACCTGCTCATCGCCATACCCGGTCATGATGACAAAAGGAACGATCCGGTCGAGCAGGATGATCTTCATCAGCAGCTCTTTTGCCGACATATCGGCCAGCACATACTCGGCCATCAACAGATCAAATTCTTCCCTCTCCATCCATTCCAGGGCTTCCTTTCCGGTGTGGCAACCCTCCGTAGCATACCCTTCCGATTCCAGAATTTTCTGTACCAGGCGGTTCAGTCGCCGGTCATCTTCAATAACCAGTATCCTGAACGGGGTTTGTTTCTTTCTGACCATTATTCATTCACGAAATTTTCGTTCACAAAACAATACCTGACAACCATTCGGAAATATTTCGTTTATTCCGTGAAGGAACTTTTATTATATGGGGGAACAGTCCGAGTTGCCATATGGTTTTTCAAATTTTTTGTAATCAACCGGTTACGATATAAAATTGTTACAGCCCGGGCGGTGGCATCCGGACACTTCCCGGGGATCGTCGGTAGTGGTGATCATGATCACGGGTATATGTGGACAATTTCATCGGTCACACCGGCTTCTCTCAGGTTCCGTAAAATCTACCGTGCATGGCCCGGATTGTCTTCGGCAATCAGTACTACAACCTCCTTATTCGTATTCATGGGCTAAAAGTTATTAAAATTCCATATCCGGAAAACCGTTCCCTCCCCTGGAGAGGAATCGGCTGTTACCGACCCGTTATGACGGCTCACTACACGCCGTACAATGGCCTGTCCCAGGCCTTTCCCGCCTTTCGCCGGATCCAGTTGATGAAACAGTTCGAATATTTTTTCCGCATATTGCTTTTCCATTCCCACCCCCATTCCATTTTGTTTGTTCAGTCATTTCCCACGGCATTATGGATTCTAATGTTCTTCAGCAAATCAGGGATCTGCTCAAATTCATGGTTTTTATCCAGGCAGTATTCCACCCCGGCAGGTTTTGCGGAACTGCTCCACCGCATAGCTGGTAAGCCCGATCCACCTGATCTTCGGGTTGACGCGGGAAATTTCCGTGATCAACCCCGGACTGTCGATTCCGCTCAGGTTCAAATCCATGATCACTACATCGGGTTTATGCTGCATTAAGCTTTTCTTTCGCCCTTTCCGGATTAACCACTTTTACAATGTCATCCACCTCATCGGTCTCTGCCAGGATGGCTGCCATCCGGGACAAGATCAGCCGGGCCCTGTCAATAATTACGACCATCATGCCTGTGTCAATTAGAGATATTGCTATTCTGTATCCCAAGCTATTAAAATAGCTATTGCTCACGTAATTCCCCGTAAACCTGCACCCTAAATAAATGTAAGGCATACGCTCAATCGGGTGTAGGAAAACACTTACCTTTCTGTAAGAAATGGGGGTGTTGCGTAAAGATCAGCAGGGATTCATGCCGCTGTCTTCCGTCAGTTCACCAGTCCTTCCCTGATGGCATAGCGTATAATATCGGCATTAGTGGAAAGCCGCAGCTTCTCGAGGATACGAGCCCGGTAGGTACTGACTGTTTTTTCATGCAAGTGGAGGTCGGCTGCGATCTTACGGATGGATTTTCCCCGGGCTATTCCGAGGAGCACCTCATGTTCCCGGTCAGACAGTTTCCGGGTGGGTTCGCCGGAACCACTCAGACCGTCGAATATTTTCTCGGCCAGGGAAAGGGTAATGTATTTCCCCCCGTTGAGCACTTTTTTTACAGCAGCAACCAGCTCATCGGGGGCGCTGTCTTTGGTAAGGTAGCCTGAAGCCCCTGAGCGGAGGGCCCTGATAGCATATTGTTCTTCGGGGAACATACTCAGCATCAGTATGGGAACCGACGACCCGATCGTTTTGAAATCTTTGATGGCATCCAGTCCGCTCCGTCCCGGCAGGCTGATATCGAGCAACACCACATCGAATTTTTCTTTCAGGAACCGTTTCAGTCCTTCCTCAACGGTTCCGGCCCCGGTGGTTTCCACCACCATGTCGAGTTCCGAGAGGATCTGGGATATCCCCTGCCTGACAATGGGATGATCATCAATGATTAGCACCTTGATCATGGCAGTTCCTGTTTATGGAATTTCACCTGGATAGTAACTGTGGTTCCGACTCCTTTTTCCCCGGATATCAGCACATGGCCATCGTACAACAGGGCCCGCTCCCGCATGCCCATAATGCCCAGCGATTCGGATGACTGGATTTTCTTTTTCTCAATGCCTTTCCCGTTATCCACAATGCTGATTTTCAGCATGCCCTCCCTGACCGCAAAGGAAACCCGGGCCCGGTCAGCTCCCGAATGTCTTACCACATTGGTCAGTCCCTCCTGCACCAGGCGGAAAACGGTAATGGCCTGTTGCGGGTCAATAAATGATAACTCGGGCACAAAATCGAGTTGCATATGGATTCCCGATCTTCTCTGCAAATCGTTCATCATCCATTCCAGGGCGTCTTTCAGCCCCAGATCGTCGATCAGGCTGGGCCGCAGTTCCGCCGATATCCGTTGTACACTCTTGATCGCCATGTCGGTCATTTCTTTCATGGACCGGACTTTGATCGGATAATCTGTCTCATCCGCGCCGCTATGTTTTTCCAGCCAGGAGATGTCGATTTTCAAAGCGGTAAGGATCTGCCCCAGCTCATCGTGAATTTCCCGGGCAATTTCTTTTCGTTCTTCTTCTCTCACCGAATCCAGACGATGGCTAAGCTCGCGTATCTGCCGGTACGACTCCCTGAGCTTCTCTTCCCTTTTCTTTCTTTCCGTAATATCCCACAGGTAATTTCGGGTTCCGACAATCTCATTTCCCTCCTTCAGCAGGGTACCCCGCACTTCGATCCAGAATATTTTCCCATCCTTTCTGACACCCCTCAGTTCATACCGCGAAGGAGCCTTCCCACCGGCCATTCTTTTCTGGTGGTATTCTCTGATCCTGGGCGCATCCTCATGGAAAAACAGATCCGTATGTTTTATTTGCCCGATTTCTTTTTTCGAATATCCGAACATTCTTGCGAGCACCCGGTTGGCATAGGTTACCTTCCCCTCCCGGTCGTCGATCAGGATACCGATTCCGGCTTTTTCCACCAGTTCGCGGTATTTTTTTTCGCTTTCACGAAGGCGCTGCTCCGCTTTCTTGAATTCCGTTATATCTTCAAAAGCCACACCCAAACGCTGCCCGGGCATACGGAAGGCCCTGATGCGGAAGGTTCTTTTGAAATATTTCCCTTCATATTGAAAATCATCATTATAGTATGTGTTCCCTTTTTCTATGACTTTCAGAAAAGTCTGTTTCAGGGTTTCTACGGCCTTATCGTGCCAGACCTCCTCAAACGTCTTGCCCATGCATTGTTTTATCTTCATTCCCGTAATGCGGGCGGCCCGGGGGTTGCCCCCTTCAAGGATCAGTTGTTCCTTCCCGGCCAGGCCGTAGATAAACAGCCCGGAAGGAATGGCGCGGACAATATCATCGGATGTCTGGAGAACCTGCTGGAGCGTATCTTCCACCAGCTTATGGGCGGTGATATCCATATAGAATTCCCCGACGTATTCTTCATTGCCCGACAGATTGACCGGGAATACCACCCCGCGGAGCCATCGCTCCCGGTTTTTCCACCTGATCCTGATCCCGGGGATTTCCTGAACATTTTTCTGCTTCAGCACTTTTTTCTCCAGCCGGAGGATGGTCTCGGCCGCGTGCGGTTCGAAAAGATCCGTATCCTTCAGGCTTTTCAGTTCGTCTCCTGTAATTCCCAGATCAGCGGTCAACCGCTCATTTGCGTATATATAATTCAATTGACTGTCTTTCAAAACAATATAGGCAGGGATATAGTCCATGAAGGCCCGGAAATTTTTTTCGCTTTCCCTAAACCGTTCTTCTGCCCTTTTGAGTTCCGTAATATCCCGGCCGATCCCCACCAGGCCGGTGATCTTCCCTTTCACGTCACGGAAGGGACTGAGGGATGTCTGAAAATATTTTTTCCCTTCCCCTTCGCCGACCTCCCACTCATATACCACAAACTCACCCTTCAGGGCTTTTTTGTTGGCTTTCATGTGAACCCTTCCGGCTTTTTTTCCGAATATGTCCTCCGCACTTTTCCCCAGATAATCGGAGGGATTAGCCCCGTATTTTTCCACCCACCGTCCGTAGAGCCCCGTATGCCGGCCATGGGAATCCAGGGTATAAATGATGTCTTCCACGGAGTTAACCAGGGCGCGGAACTGTTCCTCGCTTTTGCGAAGTTTTTCCTCGGTTTCTTTTCTCCGACTGATATCTACACTGATCCCTCCCACCATGCGGGACCCGTCCATCCCCGTGAGGGGGAATTTGATATCATACTGCCAGGAAGTTTCTCCTCCGGGAAGAATAACCGGATATTCGCGGGTGACCGTTTTCCCCTTTTCCAGAACCGTCCGGTCCATCTGTTCTATGGTTTCGGCAGTGGCAGGCAGGAATATCTCCCGCCCCGTTTTTCCGATGATTTCCTCCTCTTTCAGACCTACCGTATCAAGAAGGTGCCGGTTCACAAAAACATGCCGCAGCATTTCATCCTTGATATAGGCACTGGCCGACAGGTTATCCATGAATGTTTGAAATGTGGCCTGGCTTTGCTGCATTTTGGTTTCAGCCTCGCGGATGGGTGTCTGGTCGATCACGGAAAACACCATTTCCCCCATCAGGTCGGTGGCCAGAACCGGCAAGGTTTGAAAGTAAATGGGCACTTCTTCCCCTGATTTGTGCCTGATTACCGTTTCAATAGGCTGGAACGACCGGTCGGTTTTGTATTTTTCAATCAGTTTGCTCACCCGGTTATACTCCTCTTCACTATTGTACAGCATGCTGGCCGAACGGCCCACCAGTTCTTCCTCATTGTATCCCGTCATCCGGGTAAAACCCCTGTTCACGCGTTTCAGCACACTGTTCTGCATAATCCCCAATCCCACCGGTGTATTATCGTAGATTTTCTTCAGAATGGTTTCGCTTTGCCTGAGTTTCTCCTCCGCCTTCAATTTTTCGGTAACATCCTTGGCGATGACCATCACGGCCTTTTCCCCTTCGTATATCATGGGCAGGGAATAGGTTTCAGCCCACAGGGTTTCCCCGTTTTTTTTGAGCATTCGGATCAAAACAGGCGGATTGACCTCACCATCCAGGGCCATTTTTCTGCGGTTGCTGATAAAGATCCTGAAATCGGGGTGCACCGTTTTATCCGCTTCCAGACCTGCCATTTCTTCCGCATTCCTATAGCCCAGCTTTTTGTAAGCGGCCGGATTAACATAAACATATTTCCCCCCGGAAACAACCATGATGGAATCGGGGTTTGACCGTACCAGCTGGCTGTATTTCATTTCACTTTCCCTCAGCTCCCGCTCAACCTTTTTCAGGCCAGAAACATCAGTCATCACAAATACAGCTCCTTCCTCCGGTTTCTTCGGATTGATATAGGTAATGGTAAAAATGACGTGAAGGATGACTCCGGAACCGGTTATCAGTTCGGCTTCCTGAGCGGCAAAACCATCTTTTTCCAGAGCAGCGTACAGTTCCTGTCCTACCCATTCATATTCCTTTTTTGAAGGATACAGTACCGCTGTTTTCTTCCCGATCAGTTCTTCTTCATGACGTTCGAGCATCCGGCAAAAAGTATCGTTCACCCAGATCAGAACCCGGTTCCTGACCATGCCCACCCCCCCGGGAATGCTTCTCAGAACACTTCTCAGCAGATTTTCGCTTGCCGCCAGGCGCTCCTCAGTCTCCTTCCGCTCTGTGATATCCACAATCACTCCCTCGATAATCTCTTTCCCCTTGTAAACCTCTCCCGAACGGTGCCCCCTTTCCAACACCCAGCGGGTTTTTCGGTCACTTGTTCTGATCCTGTAGGTAAGTTCGTAGCTCCGCCCCTGTGAAAAGGCGGCATGTATCTCCTCCCTAACTCTTTTGCGGTCATCCGGGTGGATAATGTGCTCATATGGAAAATCCCGGTTTCCGATCAGCGCCTCGGGCTGAAAACCGGTCAATTTCATGCATCCCCTGCTCACATACAGCATGGTCCAGTTTACATCGTCCAGGCAGCGAAAAGCCATGCCCGGCAAGCTGTCGAGCAACAATTCTGCGTTCATCCTTTTTTCTTTCTTTCGATCTGCCACCTGATATAATACTGTCCGTTATTTTCCGCTCAACAAAACGTATCGTTTTGAATTTTAACGAATTTTAAGGTTTATCCATACCATAGCACGCAACCATCCTGTCCTTTTATGCATCTCCCTCACGGAGCCGGCACATAGCAAAAGCCCGCTCAGGGAACCAAATTATATAAATAATTATGAAATAGGAAACAATTTTGTCCTGAAAACGTTCTAATTCGGGGGAGAAAAAGAAAACCAATCCTGTAAAGATTTGACATCCGTTCATGAATTTATTAAATTTATTTTGGAAAGGAGGGGAAAGACATGAGGCAGTTAAAGATTGAAAAATCATTTACCAACAGGGAAAGCGCATCACTCGACAAGTATTTGCAGGACATTGCCAGAGAAGAGCTGATCAGTGTGGAAGAGGAAGCCGCACTGGCCCGCCGTATCAGGGAAGGTGACCAGAAAGCCCTGGACAGGCTGGTAAGGGCCAATCTGCGTTTTGTAGTTTCCGTTGCCAAACAATACCAGCGGCAGGGACTGAGTCTGCCCGATCTGATCAACGAGGGGAATCTGGGACTGATCAAGGCAGCCCAGCGTTTCGATGAAACACGTGGCTTCAAGTTTATATCCTATGCCGTATGGTGGATCCGGCAGTCCATCCTGCAGGCCATTGCAGAAAAGGGACGTGTGGTAAGGATCCCGCTGAACCAGTCGGGAACCCTTCAGAAACTCCACAAAGCACAGAACCAGTTCGAACAGGAAAACGAACGGACTCCCACACCAGAGGAGCTGGCTCAATCCATGGGAGTACCCATTGACAAAGTAAAACAAACCCTTCCCCTTTCAGGGAAGCCTGTTTCGGTGGATGCTCCCTTCTCGGAAGAGGAAAACGGCTCGCTGCTCGATGTACTGGCCAGTAGCAGTGAACCTTCTCCTGACGAAGGTCTCAGCAAGGAATCGCTGCAGAAGGAAATTGAACGTGTGCTCCGTTCCATGAGTAAACGGGAGGAAGATATTATCAAGCTTTCCTTCGGTATCGGCATGCAACCGATGACCATGGAAGAAATCGGCGAGAAAATGCATCTGACCCGGGAAAGGGTAAGACAGGTGCGTGACAAGGCATTGAAAAAAATGCGCCACAGCTCGCGGCGAAAACTGCTGCAGAACTATTTTGACCAGACCTGATCCACTCGTTAGGGATTAAAACCCGGTCGCCATATAAACACAGTAATAAAACAACCATATATTTGAATACCGGATTTTCTGAAACAGATGATCCGGTATTCGTGTTTTATTGCAGTTGAATTCCTCTGGTTTTCATGACCTTCCCGGTTGACAACCTGTTTGTCATAACGCCTACTCCTTTGTATTTCTGAGCATTACATTTGTTGTGCAACTTGTTGAAAAATCACAGGACCTTTTCTGTTTAAATCCAATGATTTTTGCCCGGTATTTTATATTTTGCATGACGAAAAATGAAAACCTAACCCCAAACCTGATTCCCGGTTGGAAAATTCAATTTTCAAGAAGGACTGGCATGACAAGGTGATTCTTATTGTAGAAGACAACCTTTCGTGTTACCGGTATTTTGAGGAGATACTGAAAAGAACGGGAGTCACTATTGTGCACCTGGAAACAGGTCCCGATGCTATTGATTATTGTTGTTACACCGACAAACAAATCGACCTGGCCCTGGTGGATATCCTGATCCCTTTTATCAACGGGGTGGAAGTAATCAGGGAGATCAGGAAATGCCGCCATGGGGTTCCCATCATTGCCGAAACGGCCTATTCATCGCCCGATGTCAGAAGAAAATCATTCATGGCAGGCTGCCATGAATATCTGGTCAAGCCCATTCCTCCGCAGGTGCTGATCGCCACGCTGGAACATTATCTGTTCCCCGAGGGAAAAGTCGTCAGAATGCAGTTCTGTTAAATCACTTCCGGAAGCGATACCCATATTTTTGAATTTTTTGCAGCAGCAGATCCACCTGCACGGGTTTGGTAATATATTCGTCGCAACCGGCTTCCCGGGCCATGTGCTCTTCCCCGCTCATGGCATAGGCGGTTATGGCCAGCACGGGTACATTTTTATCTGTCGATTTGATCTGCCGGGTAGCCTCCAGTCCGTTCATCACAGGCATTTTGATATCCATCAGTACAAGGGCAATTCCCGGATTCTCACGGAATTTTTCCACGGCTTCCTGCCCGTTCCGGGCATAAATCATTTCAGCCCGCATCTTTTTCTCCATAATCTTTTGCAGATAAAAGAAACTAGCCGCATCATCCTCTGCCACCAGTATCTTCAGAGGTTCTTCCCCGCGTTCCGAAGCAATTCCGGCCGCAGTTTCCTTCGCGGTGGCAGGGGGGTTCTTTTCACCAGGCAGGACCATACGGAATTCCGATCCCTTTCCCGGCTCCGTATCGACTTCTATAACACCTCCCAGGATCCCGGAAATACCCCGGGCAATGGACAGCCCCAATCCACTGCCCTCAAATTTCCGTGTACGTGAATCATCTTCCTGTGAAAAATGAGCAAAAATGTTTTCCAGTGATTCCTTTTGTATTCCCGGCCCCGTATCCCTCACGAAAAAAACCATTTGATCTTCCTCCCTGCGCATTCCCAGCACCACTTCCCCCTCACCGGTAAACTTAACGGCATTATCTGTCAGATGTCCCAGTGCTTTTTTCAGCAGGTCGGGATCGGTTTTCAGAACCGGATCGGAGAGCGATTCCGGAAGCAGCAGTCGGGCCTGAAGGCCTTTGGCTTCGGCCCTGTCTCTGCATTGCATAAACAGATCCTGCAAAAGTTCCCGGCAGTTCACCGTAGTGATATTGACTTCCATGTTCCCTGAAACAATGAGGGAAATATCCATGTAGTTGTTAATGGTACCGATGAGGCGATCGCTGCTCGATTGAAGCACCTGCAGAGCCTGCTCCTTTTCCTCCCGGGGCATGTCCTCGTTCATCATGATCCCGGCAAATCCCACAATGCCATTCAGGGGAGTACGCACCTCGTGGGAAATATTGTTCAGAAAGGCTGTTTTCAACCTGTCGCTTGCCTCGGCTTTCTCCTTCGCTTCACGCAGCATGTTTTCTGCTTCGAGCCGGGCCGTTATATCATTGGCCAGCGCCAGCTGGTATTTCTTCCCTTCCCTTTCGGGCAGGGCATGCGAGGAAATCTCCACCATCATCAGGCTGCCGTCTTTCCTCCGGTGCCTCCACGCACGCGAATACCTGAAGCCTTCCGAAGATTCCTGAGCAGCAGCCAGCAATGCGGGGATATCTTCTTCAGGGTGCAGGTCTTCCAGGGTCATTTTCGTAAATTCCTCACGGGTATATTCGTATTTGCTGACAGCGGCATCATTCACCTCAATAATTCGAAAACTTTCCGCCTCGTATATCAGCATGGGCAGCGGGTTGCTCACAAACATCTCCCGGTATCTTTTCTCACTTTCCTGCAGGGCTTTCCCCAGCTCCCGGCGTTCAGTAATGTCGTGTACAATGGAATACAGCAATATTCTTTCTTCCACGGTAATGGGCCCGGTGTACACTTCCACATCACGGATTTCCCCGCTTGCTTTCCTGTGCCTGAAATGAAAATGATTCCGCTTTTCCGCCACGGCATCTTTTATTTCTTTTTCAATCTCTTCAGCCGTAAGCGTATTGATCTCAGATATTTTTTTTGAGGTAAGTTCTTTGTGTGTCCAGCCATAAAAGTTACAGGCAGCGGGGTTCACATCCACAATGCCTCCGTCTTCGGGGTCCACCAGCATCATCACCGCGTGGCTGTTGGAGAAAAGGGATTTATATTTTTCCTCACTTTCCCGAAGTCGCTGCAGGGCCTGTTCTTTTTCCCCGGCGATTTTCCGTTTTTCCAGCGCTTCCTGCACGGAAAAAGGAAGGCGGGCGCAGTGTTCCTTAAGCACATAATCAGTAGCCCCGGCTTTCATACATACGACTGCCGTTTCCTCATTCATGGAACCGGTCAGCACGATAAAAGGCATATGGGGATCGCTTTCCCGTGTGATCTTCAGTGCATCCAGTCCGTTGAAGCGGGGCATGGCATAATCGGAAATAACCACATCGGGCTGAAATTTTCCCAGGGCTTTCCGGAAAGCCACCGGCTCGTCCACCCTCATGGTTTCAATGTCCGTTCCCGACTGCCGTATCTCTCTTACCGCCAGCTCATAATCGGAAAGAACATCCTCTACAAACAGAATTTTCAGACGATTTTCCATAACCGGATGATTCTATTCATAAACGTGGCGGCTGGTTCAGCACAAGCCAGTACATGCCCAGCTCCTTTACCACATCGACAAACTTGTTAAAATCCACCGGCTTCACCAGATAACTGTTCACTCCCAGCTTGTAACTGTCAATAATATCCCCTTCCTCCCTGGAAGAGGTCAGCACCACAACGGGTATTACCTTGGTCTGGGGATCGGACTTGACGGCTTTGAGTACTTCTATGCCGTCCACTTTGGGCAGCTTCAGATCGAGCAATATCATTTTCGGATGATCGGTTTTCTTGCGATAGCTGAATTTACCCCGGGCAAACAAAAAATCCATCGCCTCCTCTCCATCGGATACATGCACCACCCGGTTGGTCAGGTGACTTTTTTTCAGCGCCCGGATGGCCAGTTCCGCATCATGGGGATTATCTTCCACCAGCAAGATCTCCACTGCCCTGGATACCATCTTTTTTTCCATAATATTTCCTTTTATCTTTTATTATTTTCAACCTATCAAATTCACCGGTTTGTCATACTCTATCCGTTTCCCCCGGTCTTTTTTTTGCCCGGAGCCGGCAGGCTGAACCAAAAAGTGGCACCCTTCCCTTCTTCTCCTTCGGCCCATACTTCTCCTCCGTGCCGGTGCACAATGCGCTGGACAATAGCCAGACCCACTCCGGTTCCCTCGAACTCCCCGGCCCGGTGCAAGCGCTGGAACACCCCGAACAACTTGTGTGCATATTTCTGATTGAAACCCACCCCATGGTCTCTGACAAAATAGATCAGTTTTTTCCCTTTTTTCATTCCGCCTACTTCAATCTTTTTCGTCCGGCACGGCATAGAATACTTCACGGCATTCGACAGAAGGTTCATCCACACGTGTTTTATCAGGGAAGGATCGACCCGAACATCAGGCATTTCCCCGATCTGCAAACGGAATTTTTTTCTGATGTCGTCTGTAGTCACTACAGGGAACACCGTACGAACCACCTCTGCCATATTCACCTTTTCGGGTTTGATAGAGGTCCTGCCGGTACGGGAAAGCTCCAGGAGGTCGGATATCAGCTTGTCCATGGTCCGGGCACTGTCACGAACCACACTTAACAGACGCTTCCCTTCCCGGTCAAGTTTCGGGGAATATTCTTCCTCGATGATCCGGGAAAAGCCTTCGATGGCCCGCAGGGGAGCCCGCAGGTCGTGCGAAACCGAATAGGCAAAGGCCTCGAGTTCCTTGTTGGCGGCCTGAAGCTGGGCTGTTCTTTCTTGTACCCGTTCTTCCAGCTCCCGGTTAATCTCTTCCAGGCGCATGCGGGCCTCCACCACCTCGGTCACATCCTGCACGACAGATACCATGACCTCCTGCCCCGGCACCGGAATGTTCCCGGCATTCACATATTTCTTCTTTCCTTCCCGGGTAGTGGCCATGCCCTCTTCCCAGTGCATCCGGCCGGGTTCACCGCTGCGTATATCTTCTATGACCCTCTTCATGATCTTTTCCCGGTACTCCGGATCGGGGTATACCAGTTCGAAGAATCTTTCCACACTGGTCAACTCCTGGTTCGGCCAGCCGTAGATATGTCCGAACATTTGGTTCATATACGTGGCCTTCCCGCTCTGCGTGTCAATCACGGCCACTCCAATGGGAAGATTATCCAGTATCAACCGGATAAAGGCATTCCTTTCTTCCAGCTTCTTCTGATCCCGTTTCCGCCGGGTCAGATCGTGCAATATCACATGAATGGCCTTCACTCCTCCATAGAAAAAGGGAGCGATCACGGTTTCCACTTCCGTCACCTGCCCGTCAGGCCTGACAATTTTCACTTCCACGGAAGGTATGGCCTCACCCGTTTCGTGCAGGATCCGTATTCTTTCCCGGATCAGATCGTGGCAGTCCGGATGAAATATTTCGAAGACGGACTTCCCGATCAGTTCTCCCGGATGCTCAGCCCCGAACAGTTTCAGGCAGGCCTGATTGGCCATGATCACCCTGTCGAAAAGATTGATAAAGATGGCATCGGGGGCATATTCCACCAGGCTGCGGTACCTCGATTCGCTTTCTCTCAGTTCGAGTTCGGATTTCTTCCTTTCTGTGATCTCTTCGGTATATATAATGATTCCGCCAACTGCCCCATCGGAATAATGCCATGGACGGCATTCCCACCGGGTGTATATCAACTCCCCGTCGGCCCGTATAAACTCGTCTTCCTCTTTCCGGGTAATTTTTCCATTCAGGGCATCCCGGTGCGCGTTCCTCCACCCTTCAGGAAAGTCGGGAAACACATCGTAATGATGTTTCCCGATCACATCCTTTTCCTCCACACCGAAATGCTCCAGATACCGTTCGTTTACAAAAATATATTTCATTTCCCGGTCGAATACGGCAATGGCATCGGGATCGTGCCTGACAATGTAATCCATCAGGTAACGGGCATGCTCCCTTTCGACACGGTATCTTTCCACCATCAGGGCGATCAGCCGGGCGGCTCCCTCCAGGCGGAATTTAGCCAGGTCAATAATAAAGGGTGGCCGGCTTTCGTATTCTTCCGCTTTTTTCAGCAGGATTTCAGAGGTGGTACCGTATTTTTTTGCCAGCTCATTCAAGCTTTCCTGATCCCGCGGAGGGTCGCCGTAAGCAAAATTGATGGAGCCAAGTATCTCTTCACCCAGGCGAATGGGAATAGCATACAGGTGGATTCCGCCGCCACATTCCATATCCACCGGAGCATTCGTTTCCATGCTTTTTTTTGACGCTTCCTTCCAGCAGGATTCATGGCAGTGCCATTTTCCCGACTTCAGGGCTTCTTCCAGGTTGTCGGTTCCGCAAAGTTCGCAGGAAGCCTGATCCATAAACCGGCACCATCCGGAAGAAAAGATCCTGGCGGCATAATCACCGTTCTTTTCGTACACAGCCCCGGAGGTCTCCAGCAGGCCCATGAACTCTCCCAGAATATTATTCAGCGCCTCTTCCCCAACAGCATCCAGAATGGTACGGTCGGTGTTAAGCCACGTAACATCACCGTAAAACGGTTTGCGAAGATGGTGGCGGAAATCTTTTGGCTGCAGAAGCCATTCGATCCTCTTCAACTCCTCCCTCGAGGCCCTTTCTTTTTCTTCCATTTCCACGTACTCGATGGAAAAGGAAACACCTATAGCCAGTTCCTCCAGCAGCCTGATCTCCTCCTCATCGAAGAAAAAAGGTGCGGAGGCAAACAGGGTAAAGATTCCCCACAGCTCTCCCCCCGTTTTAATCGGGAAAACAGCCATGGAACGAAAATCCGCTTCCCGGAAATATGACTGCCAGGGAGCCAGGGAATCATCGGCCAGGATGTCGTTTACAACAACCTTTTCGCCGGATTGAACACATCGGTATACCGGCCGCATATTCTGGCTATTGTCAGGCAGATCGGGAAAAACTTTCTCTACATCGACCTCGGAAAGCGAATTAAAAGCCACGCGTTTCAGTGTTCCTTCCGCTTGATCAAGCTTCCCCAGCCAGGCAAGCTGAAACTCCCCTTTGTCGGTGGCAATGCGGCACACTTCCCGGTACAGCGCTCCTCTGTCCCTGATCCGGGCAATCGCCTGGTTGATATCGCTCAGCACGGCATATATCCGTTTGAATTTCCTCAGTTTTTCGGCCATCTCGGTTTTTTCCTTAATAGAAGCAATGTACTGTTGCCTCCAGATCATTCCCAGCAGGCCTCCTGTGAGGATCAGCAGGAAAAATACTATCATGGCCAGATTCCGGCGCACCGCCGCCAGGGGTTCAAGCGCCTCATCCTCGTCCACATTGACTACCAGGTACCATTCCGTACCCGGCACTTGCGTTACATAAGAAAAAACTTCTGTGCCCCTGTAGCTTGTTCCTTGCGTAATTCCCACATGTCCTGCAGCAGCCTGAACGGCCGGAATATTCATTTCACCTGCCGGCATTCTCAGGTTCAGTGCAGCATCGGACATGAACCGCAAAGGATTAAGGAACACCACTTCATCTTTCTCTCTCCTCGCAATCAGGGTTTCTCCCGTAAGGTTCGGCACCGGCCACCGGTCGATCATTGGATACAGGCAGGTTTCGGGATCAATCCGAAAACCCGGCACTCCACTTGCCGGCCTGCCGGATTCTTCCTCCAAAACCGGAATAAGAACAGATAAGTATATGTTCCCGTCGTGTTCATTCACATAAAAATCTTCCCACACAATATTTCCCGACGCAAGAGCCTTTTGAAGATCCCTGTGAAAAGTGTGCGGTGTGGGAACCGTACCGGGCGGCCAGGCAATCAGTTCTCTACCGGTCGTATCGCGCAGGCAGATCCGGTTATAATCATAGGCTTCACCAACCTGTTTCATCCAGAGCCTGAGCCTTTTCTCAGCATCTGAATCTCCTCCTACCCTGAGGTATTGCCCGACCAGGCCTGTAAAATTTCCATTCCTGTAAAAAACCGTTGCATCCGCCATTCTTTCTTCCAGCCAGCGTGTCAGCTCAGACTCGTTTAATTCGGCAACGGAGATCCGCTCTTTCTCCACCTGGGCTATAAATTTCTTTTTATAGTTCCTGGAATAACTGAGGGCGGCAAATACCACCATGCAGGCCAGTACAAAAAAGGCGGAGATCGGAAGAAAGGTTCCTTGTTTAACAGATCTTTCTGGTAACATGGCTGAATATTTCAGGCCGGCAATCTGCTCTGCCGATATCAGGTTCAACGTTGTGCAGCCAATTTTTAAGGAATCCTATCAAGCATAATATCAATAAATACTTTTATTAGGGTATGATAAAAACCCTGGGGAAAGGGGACTTCTGTTCTGCCTGTATCATTTTCACCATGCCGCTTCCCGCTCAGCGGCTTCCTGCAACCATCCGGGTACGATATTTTCCAGGAAATACTGCTTTTCTTCGTTCAGTGCCTTCATATCGAGGCCCACAAAAGCCTGGGCTTTTGCTTTGGTTGAAATATCAGGGTAAGGCACTTCCCCATCGTATCCTCTTCTTATAAGCAGGCGGGCCAGCCGGATACGGGTTTCCTGCACGATGTCGATGGCCGTACCTATCAGCCGGCTGAGCTCAACGGGAGAATGGAAGGATCCTCCATGGGTGGATGCCGCATAATCCCATCTCCACTGGGCATGCCGTATGCCTGTCAGGATATCTTCCATCTCCGTTTCCGTGGCACCAAGTTTCCAGGCTTCGGCGGCTTCCACATGGGCACGCACAAGCAGGCGTTCCAGCTGGTCGCGGTTTCCCAGGATCTGTTCCTGGCGCTGGTACACATTGTCCACCAGTTTTTCCCTTTCTTCCCGGTGGCATACCTGGCATGAACTGGCTACATTGTTCAGCGGGCTCTGAATATGATGATCGGTAAATTTCACTCCCCCTTCGCTCTTATAGGGCATATGGCAATCGGCACAGGAAACCCCGCGGACGGCATGAATACCCGTCACATACACTTCGTAATCGGGATGCTGGGCTTTCAGCATAGGCGCCCGGCTTAGGGGATGAGTCCAGTCTGCAAAATCATAACCGTCATAATAGGCTTCCATTTCTTCGGCGGAAAAACCGTTATCCCAGGGAAAGGTGAGGTAATTGCCTTCTCCCTTGAAGTAATACTCAGCATGGCACTGGGCACAGACCAGCGACCGCATTTCCTGATGGCTGGCCTGTTGAATGTCCTTCCCCATCCTGTTATACGCCTCAAGCAGGGCCGGGCGGGTGATCCGCAGGTTCATGGTTTCCGGATCGTGGCAGTCGGCACAACCGATAATATTCACGATCTCCGGCCCGCACATGGCCCAGGCCCCCCGGTAAAACTCTTCCACTCCCACTTCCGACATCACCCGGGGTACATCGGGACTTTTACACGTCCAGCAGGTATTGGGCATGGGTCCTTCATCGGGAGCGGCCGGCCCCCCTGTACGGAGGATTTCGTGAATATCCTGCACCGCGTAATAATGCCCCCTTCCCTGGTTATATTCTTTTGAAAAGCTATAACCCGCCCACAAAACCACCAACCTTGAATCTACTTCCAGCATGTCGATAAAGGCACTTCCGTTGTAACGGCTCCGGAAAGAAGTGTCAGCTGTTTGTAAGTATGACTGGTACTGCCTGGGAAAATTCATCCCCCATATTTCATTCCGCGGCTCGAATTCGCGGATATCCACCTGGGGGGTATAGGCAAAAACCGCTTCGGCACGCCTTTCCACAATTGAAGATGCCAGCAGTCCCAGCAGGAACACAACCGCAACGGTCAGTCCGAAAAAGAGCCAGCCCAGCCAGGACTTTTCTTCAATCGAGTGGCGAATGGATTTCATAACAACACTGGATTAGGGTTCCGAAATTTTCTTCAGCCATTCAGGTACCGGGCTTTCAGGCAGAGGGACCCGTGCGTTGGGTGTACTCGACAGGCTGTTGACTCTTCCATGGGGCACCTCCCTGTGGCAATCCCGGCACAGGCGACCGGTCATCTCTTCCAGATGAGGGCCTGTTCCTGCCAGGTAACGGAAATGATCCAGCAGGTGATCATGACACCGGATACAATTGTTCTGAACCACTTCCCTGCCCTCTTCTTTTATATGGATCACCTGAGGTTCCTTCCGCAAAGTAAAAATGATGGCATGCCGCAGACCGTCTTTGACCTTGAAATAATATTTGTTTATCACATTGTTATGCGGAATATGGCAATCGTTGCAGTGGGCCCATTCCCGGTGTGAACTGTGGCTCCAGGTGGCATATTGCGGAGCCATGATGTGGCAGTTGACGCAGGTTTCGGGTTTGTCGGAAAGATAGGAAGGTGCTTTGGAAAGATACAGGTTGAAAAGCATCAGACCGGCAAACACCGCCAGCAACAGAACGACAGGCCAGTGCCACTGTTTCGGCGGGGTGATCCGTTGGAAGAGTTGACGCCACATATAACAACAAAATCAGATATTAATATAGTAAAAAATACAATAGGAATTGGAAATCCACTAAAAAAAATATTTCTCCGGTTCTTTTGTTCATAACCATTTGATCACCAGCAGATCAGCCGGTTCGGAAAAAGGATTGTTCCACCCTCTGGGAATACCGGCGGGCAGGTATACGCCTTCGTGTGATGACAGTTGCCCGGTTGTGTCTTCCAGCATCAGTTCCACCTGTCCCCTTTGCACAATAAATACCGCAGGCTGGTTATTGATGTGGAGGGGCAGCGATTCGCCGGGTTCCAGCCTCAGGGTCACCAGTTCCAGTCCGGTTGCCTGAAAAAGTCGCTTGCCGAGTGGCTTTTCGAGAATAATTCCGGCTTCTTCAGGATTGATATAAACAGGTTTTACAGGCAGATCGGGCATGACAGAATATTTTTACTGATCGAAAAACCGGGTTTTCTCACCTCGGCCAGTGATTTTTCGTTTTTCAGGCCAATGAGGTTCACCCGAACCGGGACGAAGGCATCCACACCCGCCAGGGATAAAAGAATATTCAAAACATACCCGTACGGAACAAAATACTGCAGCACAAAAACTTCAAGGGCTGCCCACACACCGGCACACCAGGGGCAGGTAATCAGGGATTTGAGCGATACCATAAGTCCGAACCCTTCATCGGCCCGGATAAAATCGCGTAAACTCCTGAAGATGCAACCGTAAACCGGAATACTGGTGAAGCGGCAGGTGGCCAGGGCCATGATGATCCATTCCCAAACGGAAACATCTTCGAATCCCTTTCCATATTTTTCGAAGAAATAACCCGTTACGACTGCCAGAGCGGCATAAACAACCAGAGACGCCAGGTTCCGGATTTTTCCCTTTGTCGTGATCCCGGGCATATTGTTTTTCTTTTGATTATTCCAATTTTAAAAATAGTCATTTTTTCCACATCCCTCTCCTTTCTGTTTTTTACCGGTCATGGTTCTTGCGGATATGTTTTTAAAACACTTGTATTTGGAAGAACTTTGCGTATTTTTCGGAAAAACCTACTAAGGCTTTGATATGAAAAAACTATTGATGTTATTGCTGATTGCTGTGTTCACCACGCTGGCCGGTATTTCACAGGATTCCGGCTATGTATTTCAAATGATGAAGGACATTCCCTGCACCCCGGTCAAAGACCAGCACCGGACCAGCACCTGCTGGAGTTTTTCATCCGTATCTTTTTTCGAATCGGAGTTGTTGCGCATGGGCAAGCCGGAAATGGACCTTTCGGAAATGTTCATTGTGCGGCATACCTATGAAGGAAAAGCCGACAAGTATGTCCGCATGTTGGGAACCGTGAATTTCGCCGGAGGAGGAGCCTTCCATGATGCACTGAATGTGCTGAGGAATTACGGACTGGTACCGGAAGAAGCCTACCCGGGCCTGGAGTACGGAGAAGAAAAACACAACCACCGTGAACTGGATGCCGTTCTCAAAGGCTACATGGATGCCGTGATCAAAAATCCGAACCGCAAGCTGAGCACGTCCTGGATGAATGGATTCCGGGGCATCCTCAATGCCTATCTGGGAGAATTACCCGAAACATTTACCTACCAGGGGAAAACGTATACTCCGGAAAGTTTTACGGAAACCCTTGGGCTGAATCCTGACGACTATGTCATTCTTACAAGCTTTACCCACCACCCCTTCTATGAGCCTTTTGTGCTGGAAGTCCCCGATAACTGGGCCTGGGGTACCTGTCTGAATCTTCCCCTGGAAGAATTCGGAAGGGTGATCGACCATGCCCTGAACAAGGGGTATACCGTAGCATGGGCCAGTGATATGAGCGATCCCGGATTTACTTCAGCCGGCCTTGCCATTGTGCCGGAAAAATCCTGGGAAGAAATGGAAGACAGTGAAAGAATGAAAGCACTGGAGAGTCCATCAAGGCAACGGGTGATCACTCAGGAAATGAGACAGGAAGGCTTTGACAACCTGACCACCACCGATGATCACGGCATGCACCTGGTAGGGTGTGCTACCGATCAGCTGGGAAATCGTTACTACCGGGTAAAAAATTCCTGGGGGGAAACCGGGAATTATCAGGGTTTCTGGTATGCCAGCCGGGAATACGTTCTGTATAAAAGCACCAATATCATGGTACACCGGGATGCCATTCCCCGGGATATTGCTCTGAAACTCGGATTAACACGGTAACATCCGGGAATAATCATCCCGCTTTCCCAATGCAGAAGCCAGAACCCATGGCAACTACGTAGACATCTACGTAGACATCTACGTAGTTGCCTGCCTCCCTTAAAATCAGGGAATAAGGGCATATCCGTTCACCCTAAACATGCGATCCCCCGGGGATCGGCGCCTCCTGTATGCCAACCGACACAAAAGACCAGCAAATGCAAGAATATATCTGGCCCGCGGTTACTGAATACCCACTTTCCCCGCGTAGGCTGTGTAATACCCGTTCAGAAGCTCATTGAACCTTTCCGCCCGTTCATCCTTCCCCTGGCTCCGGGCAATGAGGGCACATTCCTGAAGGGATTGCAGGGCCACCCGGGTTTCATAATCCATCAGCACCATCAGGGAAGTGTCCAGTCCCAGAAAATAATCCAGGTCACCTGCCTGCAGACGGGCCATTTCATCGAGCAGATCGTCCGCCTTTTCATCTGCGCCGCATTTATAATACGCCCGGATGATATCCATCACAAAATGATCGTACGGGACCTTTTCATGGGGCATCAACTCCATCACCCGGTCGAGCACTGTTTCCGCCCCGGCAGGGTCACCCTGTTCCGTAAGGGAATTGGCCAGTCTGACGAAATTTTTCCGGAGCCGGATCACGGAGAATGTATGGAGATTGGTATAGTCAAGGTAGACGTCCGGATCGTTCATATTGCCCCATTGAAAGTTCTCCATCAGGTTTTTGTAAAGTTTTTCCTTATGGATCCTGCCAAAATCGGAAGAGTTTTCCTCCATCGGGGTTTTTATTGGAACCAGCCTGTAGGCGAATCCCTCCAGCTGAAAATACCTTTCCAGGCCCATCGCATCATCGTGTCCGCCCGTCACATAATAAACGGGACGTTCCCAGTTGTTGGACGACAGCAGATCGAGCATCATCAGCTGGTTTTTTAAAAGGTAATTGCCTTTCAGTCGTATTTCCAGGTAAGGTTCGATCTGCGAGGCCAGTTCGGGAGGAACGGTTCCGTTTTCCACCACCCGGGCACTGTCAACCGGAATTCGGATGGTACGGGTAGGAATATAATCAAGCATTTCACCGTCCTGTGTCTGAAGCTTGGTCCTCGGATCATTGCTGTTGATCCAATCCAGCACTTCCCGCATATTCAGGGGCCGCTTAAAGAGTTCACGTACCAGTATCTGGGTATTGGTCCCTTCCTGATATTTTTCCTCCTTCAGGGTAAATTTCACGGGCGGGGAATCATAGGCTTTTCGTTTTATTTGATCAACATACCAGTCGGTCATGAACAGCATCATATTCACCACCCTTACGTCGGTACGTACCCCTTCCACCTCCTGGGCATACCACAGGGGGAATGTATCATTGTCGCCGTTGGTAAACAGAATGGCATTTTTCTCACAGGTATTCAGGTAATTGAAGGCCACGTCGCGTGCTGTATACCGTCCCGACCTGTCGTGATCGTCCCAGTTCTCTGCCGCCATGATTCCCGGAACCAGAGCCAGTGAAACCAGGGTCAGGGTGACCGCGGCGGTAACCCGCGGTATTTTTTCTGCCAGGAGCCGGAACAAACCGGCTACTCCCAGACCGATCCAGACAGAAAAAGCGTAGAAAGATCCGGCATAAGCATAATCCCTTTCGCGGGGTTGATAGGGATACTGGTTCAGATACACCACAATGGCTATCCCCGTAAGGACAAACAACAGCATAACCACCCAGAAATCATAGCTCCGGTACCTGTATTGAAGAAGCAGTCCCGCCAGTCCCAGCAGCAGCGGTAGCATATAGTATCTGTTACTGGCAGCGTTGCCGTCATACCGCCCTGGCAGGCCGGTTTGTGGTCCCAGCCTGGCTTCATCCAGGAATTTAATACCGGTTAGCCAGTTTCCCTTCAGAATATCTCCGTGTCCCTGTATGTCGTTCTGCCTTCCGGAAAAATTCCACATAAAATACCTGAAATACATGTGTCCCAGCTGGTAAGAAAAGAAAAATCGCAGGTTTTCCCCAAATGTGGGTTTTACCCGGGTTCCCGCCTCTCCTCCCTGGGAATTCACCCGGATTCTTTGTCCTTTCACACGGCCCCATTCTTCATAGGCCCGGGTGTGTTCGGCCCGGTTACTCCACATTCTGGGGAAGAGGGTTTCAAACCTCGGGTCAAACACATAATCCGAGGTATAATGAGTGATCACATACTTCCCGTCCCGCTGGACATACCAGGGCGACTTGTCTTTAATATCGATCACCGGCGCACTGTAATACTGACCGTAGACCAGGGGCCTGTCGCCGTATTGTTCCCGGTTCAGGTAATACATGAGCGAAAAGGGATCGTCGGGATTGTTCTCGTCCATGGGCGGATTGGCCAGGGACCGGATGGGAATAACCGCATACCCCAGATAGCCAATGAGGATTACCGTCAATCCCAGCACCACGGTATTGACCACCACCATATTCCTTTTCACGGTATAATAAAGCAAATAGGCCAGGAGGGCAAACACCGCAAACACATAGAATATCATTCCCGACATATAGGGCAAACCCAGGGTATTCACAAAAATCAGTTCGAACCAGGATGCCACCCGTACAAAACCGGGAATGATCAAATAAAGGATCACCGCCAGCAGAACAACGGAAACCAGGGCGGCATAGAAAACTCCTTTCCGGGTTACCGGATATTTTCTGAAATAATATACAAACACGATAGCAGGAATGGCCAGCAGGTTCAGCAGGTGCACCCCGATGGACAGTCCCATGAGAAAGGCGATAAAAATAAGCCAGCGGTTGGCCGCAGGCTGGTCGGCTACGTTTTCCCATTTCAGGATAGCCCAGAAAACTATGGCGGTAAAAAGGGAAGAAAGGGCATATACCTCTCCCTCCACCGCCGAGAACCAGAAAGTATCGGAAAAAGTATAAGCCAGGGCCCCGGTAGCTCCGGCTCCCATCAGGGCAATGATATTACCCGCCGATAGTGCGGCATCCCGACCCATCATTTTTCTGCCCATATGAGTAATGGTCCAGAAAAGGAACAGGATGGTGAA
>DQWH01000032.1 GCA_011042635.1 Bacteroidota bacterium
CCAGTACCACCGGGCTGGAGGCCCTGAAGCCGAATACCGAAAGGCCCTCTTCTTTTTTTCCTTCCAAATCGATAATATCCTGACGCACTGGATTGCCCGTTATCAGGATCTTGTCAGCCGGAAAATATTTTTCCATCCCCTCCCAGGCAACACATATTTTTCGTGCCCGGGAAGCCAGCCATTTATTGGTCAGCCCGGCATAGGAATTCTGTTCCTGGATTAGGGTAGGGATCTCCCTGGCCTGCGCCCTTCTCAAAACAGGACCGCTGGCATATCCCCCTACGCCCACCACCACATCGGGAGCGAACTCCCTGAGCACGGAATCTGCCCTGCTCAGGCTCCTGGCCAGCTTCAACATGGTATGGACATTTTTCCATACCTCTTTTCTGTGAAAGCCGCTAACCGGAAGACCCACAATACGGTAACCTGCCGCCGGCACCTTATCCATTTCCATTCTGCCCTCAGCTCCCACAAACAGGATCTCTGCCCCGGGAGCCATCTGCTTCAGGGCATGGGCAATGGAAATAGCCGGGAACACATGGCCCCCCGTTCCTCCACCGCTAATCAATATTTTCGGCTTCCTGTTCATCTGATTCTATTGAATCTTCTGTATTTTCCATTTCTTCCACTTCCTTCTCCACCCCCCGGCTTACACTGAGAATAATGCCCAGGGAAACTCCGGTAAATAAAAGTGACGAGCCTCCCATGCTGACCATGGGCAGGTTCTGTCCGGTAACAGGGAAAAGATTGACCGCCACCCCCATGTTTACCACAGCCTGGATAACAATGCTCAGGGTCAGGCCAATGGCAAGAAAAGCGGGGAATGTCCGGTTAGCCTTTCGCACAATCACTCCCGCCCTGAACAGTAAAATAAGGTAAGCCAGCATAATGGGGATTCCCCCGAAAATAAGGCCGTACTCTTCAATAATGATGGCATAAATAAAATCGGAGTAAGGATGAGGCAGGAAATTTCTCTGAACACTTTTCCCGGGTTTCACCCCAAACAACCCTCCAGTAGCGATGGCAATTTTTGCCTGTTCCACCTGGTACCCTTCTTCGCCATCGGGCTGAATGAACTGTTCCACGCGGTGTCTCCAGGTACCGACCCTTCCCTCCTTGTCGATCAGCATGGTGGTAGTAATGAACAACCCTATAGCCAGCACACCGATACCGGCAAATGCCAGAAGATGACGGATCCTGACCCTGCCTATGAACATCAGCACCATGCAGGTGGCAAACAGGATGAGCGAGGTGGAAAGATTGGCAGGCAGAATAAGCATGCATACCAACACAATTGGGATAATCAGCGGTATAAAGGCTTCCCTGTAACTTTTGATCCTGTCCTGCCTGAGTGAAAGCATTCTGGCGGTATACATGATAAGAGCCAGCTTGGCAAAATCGGATGTCTGTATGGTGATTCCCAGCCCGGGAAGGGTCAGCCACCGGGCGGCCTGGTTCAGGCTGGTCCCGATCAGCAGGGTAAGGAACAGAAGGGGAACCGCCAGATAAAGAAACAACTGAGACAACCTGAAATAGTATTTATAGGGGATCATATGGGTGACAAAAATGATGAGTATGCCAATTCCCAGGATCAGACCGTGTCTGATCAGGAAATACAGGGTATTGCCACCCATTTTCCGGTAGGCCAGGGTTCCGGTGGAACTGTATACGGCCAGCAAGGAGAAGATGGACAGAACAATGATTATTGCCCAGATCACCCGGTCACCCTGAAAATATTTCCTGATTCCCTCACTCATGGATCGATTATTATTACAGGTTTCTCACAGCCTGTTTAAACTGCCGTCCCCGGTCCTCATAGTTTTCAAACAGGTCGAAACTGGCACATGCCGGAGACAACAGAACGGTTTCTTCCTTGTGGGCCAGGTAATAGGCTGCCTGAACCGCTTCCTGCATCGACGACGTATCCACTATGGTAGGAACAAGGCCTTCAAAAGCCCGGTGGATACTGGAGTTATCCTTCCCCAGGCAGACAATGGCCCTGACCTTTTCCTTCACCAGGTCTTTCAGCGGTGCATAGTCATTCCCCTTATCCACCCCTCCGGCAATCCACACCACCGGCGTGGATATGCTTTCCAGGGCATACCAGGTGGAATTGACATTGGTGGCTTTCGAATCGTTGATGAATTCGATGCCGTGCACGCTGATCACCTTTTCAAGCCGGTGTTCCACGCCCTGAAAATCGGAAAGGCTTTCACGGATTGTTTCTTTCCTGATGTTCAGGATCCGGGCGGCAATACCCGCCGCCATCGAATTATACACATTGTGCTGTCCCATTAATGCAAGATCGTGTATGGTCATATCAAATGATTGATTAAGGTTACTTATTCGGAGAATATCCTCTTCCAGCCAGGCACCGTTTTCCAGCCTTTCCCTGACGGAAAAGGGATGCATCTGCATGTGCGGTTTTCTGGTTTCAACCTCCTTTCTGATCACCGGATCGTCCCAGCAATAAATGAAATGATCGGAAGAGGACTGGTTTCTGATGATGCGGAATTTCGAATCGACATACCGTTGCATGTCGTAGCCGTACCGGTCGAGATGGTCGGGAGTAATATTCAATATCACAGCCAGGTGGGGCTTGAAATGGAATGTATCGTCGAGCTGGAAACTGCTCAGTTCAATGACATAGTAATCACAGGCATTCTCTGCCACCAGCCCTGCAAAGCTATGGCCCACGTTCCCCGCCATGGCCGCTTTCAAACCCGCTTTGTTCAGGATATGCCAGGTAAGGCAGGTAGTGGTGGTTTTCCCGTTGCTTCCGGTGATCCCGATCAGGGTGGCATCCGTAAAACGGATAGCAAATTCGATCTCGGAGACCACCGATATCCCTTCGGCCCTGATCTTTTGCACCATTTCAACCGTATCGGGAATACCCGGGCTTTTCATCACCAGGTCGGCATCGAGGATCTTCCCGGAGGTATGTTTCCCTTCTTCAAAGGGAATATCGTTTTCAAGCAAAATTTTCCGGTACTTATCGCGGATTGTTCCCTGATCGGACACCCATACCCGGTATCCCTTTCTGGCGGCCAGCAGGGCTGTCCCCGTTCCGCTTTCACCTGCACCCAGTATGGCGATCTTTTCAGGCATGTGTTTTTTCTTATTATCTGATCTTCAGTGTAACAATGGTTATGACGGCCAGTAAAATCCCCACAATCCAGAAACGGGTCACAATTTTGGGCTCGGGATAGCCTTTTATCTGGTAATGATGATGCAGTGGCGCCATTTTGAATACCCGGCGTCCTGTCCCGTATTTCCTTCGGGTATATTTGAAGTACCACACCTGGATTACCACCGACAGGTTTTCCATCAGGAATATTCCGCAGAGAATGGGAATGAGCAGTTCTTTCCTGATCACAATGGCAAAGACGGCAATGATGCCCCCCATAGCCAGACTTCCCGTATCGCCCATGAATACCTGTGCCGGATAGGAATTGTACCAGAGGAACCCCACGGCAGCACCAATGAAGGCGCTCATAAAGATCACCAGCTCCCCGGTATAGGGAATGTACATGATATTGAGGTAATCGGCATAAATGATATTCCCCGAGAGGTAGGCCAGCACCCCCAGGGTGGTTCCCATAATGGCCGAAGTGCCTGTAGCCAGGCCATCCAGTCCGTCAGTCATATTGGCCCCGTTCGATACTGCGGTCACGATCAGGATCACCATCACCACAAAAACCACCCAGGCCCACTGCTGTTTATGTTTCCCCAGAAAATCCACCAGCCAGGCATAATCGAACTCATTGTTCTTGACAAACGGGATGGTGGTAATGGTCGATTTGATATCCCTGGTCTGTACCGTCCGGTCAGGCTCACCCACGCGGCGGTAGCTGTCTTCCAGGGTTTGGGTCCGGATTTCGCTTACCGGTAACCTTTCACGCACCACTACCTGGTCGGAGGTATACATGGTGATTCCCACGATCAGCCCGAGCACCACCTGGCCCAGTATTTTGAACTTCGCGGCAAGTCCTTTTTTATTGTGCCTGAATATTTTGATATAATCGTCTGCGAATCCTACCAGTCCCATCCAGAAAGTGGTGATCAGCATCAGGATCACGTATATATTGCTGAGATCACCGAACAACAGGGTGGGTATGATGATCGAAGCCAGAATGATCAATCCGCCCATGCTGGGAGTTCCCTGTTTGGCATACTGCCCCTCCAGACCAAGGTCACGAATGGTTTCCCCGATTTGTTTCCGCTGCAGGAAAAGAATGATCCTTTTCCCGAAAAGCAGGGAAATGATCAGCGAAGTGATCACGGCCATGGCCGAGCGGAAGGAAATGTACTGGTAGACTCCGGCTCCCGGCACATTTAGTTTTTCAAGATATTCGAACAGGTAATAAAACATACCGTATAATTATTTCATGAATTCTCTGATCACCTCCCTGTCATCGAAGGGATATCTCATTCCTGCAATTTCCTGATAGGTTTCGTGCCCCTTTCCTGCCACCAGGACGATATCTCCTTTTGTAGCCATCATCAGGGCGGCCCGGATAGCTTCTTTCCTGTCTGTGATACGCACCATCCGTTTTTTTTCTGTCTCATCCAGTCCCTTTTCCATATCGTCGAGGATCACTTCGGGATCCTCCGTCCTGGGATTGTCGGAAGTCAGAATCACCCGGTCGCTGTAATCTGCAGCTATTTTTGCCATCATAGGCCGTTTCCCCCGGTCGCGGTCACCACCGGCACCCACCACCGTCATGATCCGGTGGTTGTCATCCCTGAACCGGCTGAGGGTTTTCAGTACATTTTCAAGAGCATCGGGGGTATGTGCATAATCCACCACAGCCATCTTCCCATCCTTTCCACGGAGGGTTTCGAACCTTCCCCTGACCGGCCTGAGTTCGCTTATGGCTCTGACCACTTCCTCGCTTTTCTGTTGCATTTCCAGAGCAGCTCCGTAAACTGCCAGCAGATTGGAAGCATAAAAATGACCGATCATTGGAGTCCATAGTTCGTATTCACCGATCCTGAGCATCATGCCCTCGAGGCTGATTTCCACGATTTTTCCCCGGTAATCAGCCAACCTGTTTAGCCCGAAGGTTCTGACCCTGGCCGCAGTATTCTGCACCATAACCTGACTGTGCTTTTCATCGGCATTCACCAGGGCAAAAGCCCCGGCAGGCAACCAGTCGAAGAACGATTTCTTGGCCCGGATATATTCATCAAAATCCCCATGATAATCCAGGTGGTCACGGGTAATATTGGTAAATATGCCTCCAGAAAAGGTAATGCCGCTGATCCTGTGCTGGGCGGCTGCGTGCGAACTTACTTCCATAAAAACATATTCTGCTCCCGCACGCACCATTTCAGCCAGCAGGGCATTGAGTGTCAGTGCATCGGGGGTAGTATGCCTGGCGGGCAGCGATTTTTCGAGAACGCGGTATTCAATGGTGGAAACCAGTCCGGCCGGATATCCCAGGCGTAAATACAAGGCATACAACAGGGTGGCAATGCTGGTTTTCCCGTTGGTTCCGGTTACCCCCACCAGCCGGAGCCGTGACGAAGGATGATCGTACCAGGCGGAAGCCAGCAATCCCAGGGCCACGGCACTGTTTTTCACTTTCAGGTAACTCACTCCGGGATGAATTTCCCCGGGCAGGTTTTCACATACGACAGCCCGTGCTCCCTGCTGAACAGCCTGGGGAATGAACCGGTGTCCGTCCACACGGGTTCCCCTGACGGCAACAAACAGGGATCCGTCAACCACTTCACGGGAATCCTGGCAAATGCCTGTCAGCACGGGATTACCGGGTCCTTTCTGCCGGATCACTTCCATTGCCTGTATGATGTCCCCAAGGTTTTTCATGTGCCGCCATTACTTTATACAAAACTCATTTCCAGTAATATCTCCTGTCCCGGTTTCACCGGGGTACCCGGAGGTATGGATTGATTTCTTATTTTTCCCCTGCCTTTCACCCTTACTCTCAAACCCTGTTTTTCAAGCAGGTACAAGGCATCCTGCAACCCCATTTCCACCACATTCGGCACCAGGTGGCCAGTCACCTCCAGTGGATAAATATCCACCACAGTATCTTTGCCCGCCGGAATAATCCAGGGTGCCCGGGGGTTTGTTTGCCGGTAATCCATATCCAGGGTTTCCAGTACTTTCACCAGATGGGAACAGCTGCCGTTTTTGGAATAGGGCACCCCACCTTCACCTCTGGCAGCCAGCCGGTCAACAGTGGGATGCATATCGAGGCTGGTGGCGTAAACCTTATCGGCAATTTCCCGGAAAACGGGACCCGCCACCAGATTGCCGTAATACACCGAATTGGAGGGACTGTTTATCACCACCATGCAAGAATATTTCGGATGATCGGCAGGGAAATATCCCACGAAAGAAGCCTGATAGCTAACCTTCGATTCCTGCCGGTATCCCACATTTTTATTAGCAATCTGAGCCGTTCCCGTTTTCCCGGCAATCCGGTAATAAGGATTCTTCAGATTCATAGCCGTCCCGTTCTCCACCACTCCTTCCAGCATGGTTCTGGCTTTTTCAATCGTTGATGAAGAACAGATGGATGGATTAAGAACCTGGGTACCGAAGGAACGGACCTTTTTCCCCCTGTACCTCAGTTCTTCCACAAATTTGGGTTTAACCATTTTGCCATTGTTTGCCACGGCATTATAAAAAGTTAGAATTTGCAGGGGAGTCAGCATCACCTCGTACCCGTGCGAGATCATAGCCAGAGAAATCCCCGACCAGTATTTATCGCCGGGGTAACTGAGCATGGGAGTCCCTTCTCCCTTGATTTCCACTCCCAGCTTTTTGTTGAGGTTCATGCTGATCAACCTGTCGATCAGATCATGGGGGTGATCCCTGTAGTTCTCATAGATAATTTTTGCTACTCCCACGTTGGATGAAACTTCAAATACTTCACGGACGGTAATTTTTCCGTAGCCTTCCCTGCGGGTATCACGAATGGTTTTGTCATAAATCTGATATTCTCCTTCGCCGGTATCAATGGAATCATTCAAATCGATCACGCCGTCTTCCAGGGCTGCCATCAAAACAGGTAATTTGAAGGTCGAGCCAGGCTCGGTACTTTCCCCGATAGCATAGTTATAGAGTTCCCGGTAGGTTCCGTCTGAGTCTTTTTCAAGATTCACCATGGCCTTGATAGCCCCGGTAGATACTTCCATTAGGATGGCCGTGCCATGATGGGCATCGTGCCGGATGAGCTGCCGCAGCAGGGCATTATGGGCCACATCCTGCAGGGTGATGTTGATGGTGGTAATCACATCCATGCCGTCGCGCGGCTCCACTTCGTTGCCATCGTTCACCGGCATCCACACACCCCCTGCCAGCCGCTGCATCAGTCTGACACCAGTCACACCGCTCAAGTACTGATCGTAGGCACCCTCAATACCCACCACATTCCCTGTAGGTCCTTTTGTAAGGTAGCCGATAGTACGGGAAGCCAGGTGCTGGTGGGGTTTTATGCGCAGATTATCCTGAACATAAATAAATCCTCCCTCATACCTGCCAAGACGCCATATGGGAAAAGTTTTCAGTTTTTTCAGCTCTGCATAACTCACCCCCCGGCGCACGAGGTAATACCGGTCACCCCGTTGCCAGGCCTGCATCAGATCGTTTTTGTACTGCCGGGCTGTACGATCACGGAACAGGGCCGACAGCCTGATAGCCAGTGAATCGACCTGACTGAGGAAAACCTGTGCGCTGAGTGCCGTACTGCGCATGTCCATTCTGATTTCATAATAAGGTACCGAACTGGCCAGGATCCGGCCGTCGGCAGCATAAATATCACCCCGGTTTGGAAGGATGGTAATATCTTTCAGACTCTGCCTCCCTGCTTTTTCCCTGTATTCCTGTCCTTCCACCAGATGGATATATAAAGCCTTCCCCAGAATGGTAATTCCCACAAGGAATACCCCCAGGTAAAGCATTCCGATCCGCCAGATAATATCCTTTTTGATGGACATACTTCGAAAAGCAGTTCTTATTTATTTCTTTCTGTGTTATTGAGTTTAACTGGAGGTTCCATCGATTCTTTCAACCCCAGTCCCTTTTCATTCACCAGCCTGAACACTTCTGAAGGTTTGTTCAGCCGGTTGTATTCAGAAGCCACGGAAATAGCCTCGGCCCTCAGCTCCTTCACCTCTTTTTCCAGACGATCGATCTGCCTTACCAGGCGTTCGGCATGATAGCGGTTCCCGATATACACCACCAGCAGGAAGGTCAGGAAAAGAACAAACGGCAGCTGCCTTACCACTGATTCGCGGGTAAGCAGGGTGCCGTCAAGGAATTCCCTGACCCCACTACGTTTACCTCCCCGTGATGGTTCCTTTACATCAATGAATTCTATGTTCTTTTTTTCCTGGCTCATGGCATTTTATTCATCCACACGTTCTGCAATTCTCAGTTTGGCGCTTCGTGCCCTTTTATTCCTTCGTATCTCGTCCCGGTCGGGTATAATCACCCTGCGATTAACGGGACGGAACGGACAGGTAAAATGACCGTACAGATCCTTTTCAATAATCCCCCGGGTATTGCCCGAGCGGATAAAATTTTTCACCATCCGGTCTTCCAGGGAATGGTAGGTGATCACCACCAGCCTTCCCCCGGGACGAATGACCTCTGTACACTGTTCCAGCAGTTCTTTCAGGCATTCCAGTTCCTGGTTTACCTCTATGCGAATAGCCTGAAACAACCGGGAAAGGTATTTGGCCTGTCTTTCTGCCGGCAGTGATCCTTCCAGGGCTTCCATCAAATGCCCCACGGTTGCCAGGGGGCGCACCGCGCGGAAAGCAACGATCTTAGCCGCCAGTTCCCCTGCCCGGGGAAGTTCTCCGTAATTACGGAATATCCATTTCAGCTCATCTTCCGGCCGGCTGTTCAGAACGTCAGCCGCAGATTCCAGAATATACGGATTCATTCTCATATCCAGGGCCGTATCCTCACGGTAAGAAAATCCTCTTTCCGGGCTGTCGAGCTGATGGGAAGAAACTCCCAGATCGGCCAGTACCCCGTCAACCTGCTCAAAGCCGAACCAGCGGAGAAAATTCTTCAGATACCTGAAATTATGCCGTACAAACAAAAACCGCTCGTCATGGACATGATCTGCTTTTGATTCCGGATCCTGGTCAAAAGCAATCAAACGACCGGTTTTGAGATTCTTCAGGATTTCCCGCGAATGCCCTCCCCCTCCGAAGGTAGCATCCACATACACCCCTTCAGGTTTCAGCCGCAGGCCATCGATACTCTCCTGTAAAAGAACCGGTATATGATAATCCATTATACATCCTGTTCACTGGTTCTTCCTCCCATGATCTTTTCGGCCAGGGAGGCGAATTCATCCTCAGATTCCTCCATCCTGCCATAACTTTCTGCCGGCCATATCTCAATGCGTGAATCCTGACCGGCCAGCACCACTTCTTTGTCAATGCCCACCTCTGCCAGAAGGCGCCTGGGAATCAGTATCCGGTTACTCCCGTCCAGCACCAGTTCGGCCGCTCCCCGGTAGAAATTTCGAAGGAAACGGTTGTGGTCCTTCCGGTAGGGATTAATACGCTCCCTGATGATCTGGTTCTGCCGCTCCCATTCATGCAGGGGGTAGAGCACCAGACATTGTTCAAAAATGTCTTTCTTTACCACAAACGTATCCTGTGCTTCAGCAGGCAGTTGCCTTTTGAAAGTAGAAGGCAGCATGACCCTGCCTTTTGCATCAACCTTACACGTAAAATCTCCTATAAAGGTTGCCATTACGGATCATTTAATAGGGCTAAATTAAAGAAAAATTCCCACATTTACCCACTTTCTCCCATTTTTTACCACTTTTGTTAAAAAGTTTTACGGAAAAAAGACCGGAAATGATTCACTGCAGGGGGATTTTTTTTCACAGATATCACCTGATCTGCTGTTTCAGCCTGTTTTTTCTTATTTTTGACAACAGGAATGAAGAATCTCTATAAAACATGGCACAGACCCCGGAAAAAGAAATACAACTCATTGATGTTGAGGATGTTCTGAAAGCCAGAAATCCCCGATTGTATGCTCTGCTACCCCGTTTTATCCCGAGGTATCTGAAACGGATTGTGCATCAGGACGAGCTTAACGATTTTCTCCGGCGGCGGGGCCATCTCAGTGGAAAGGAATTTATAGCGGCCGCACTGGAATATCTGAAAATAGAGTATGAGGTGGTGGGCAGGGACAACATTCCCCGGGAAGGTCGTTACATCTTTGCATCAAATCACCCCCTGGGGGGTCTGGACGGACTGGTCTTCATCCATGAAATAGGGAAATATCACGAGAAGGTCCTGTTCATAGTAAACGACCTGCTGATGAATATCAGTAACCTGGAACCGGTTTTCATCCCTGTGAACAAGCACGGTCGCCAGTCGCTGGAATATGCCCGGAAAATTGAAAAAGCTTATTCTTCTGATGCTCAGATACTTTATTTCCCGGCAGGGTTATGTTCCAGAAAACGAAAAGGGGTTATCAGGGACCTGGAATGGAAAAAGAATTTCATTGTAAAAGCCCGGCAATATAAGCGGGATATTGTTCCGGCGCACTTTAGCGGGAGAAATTCCAATTTTTTCTACAGGCTGGCCAATCTGCGGGTGATACTGGGAATCCGGTCAAATATTGAAATGGTTTATCTGCCCGATGAAATGTTCAAGCAGGTGGAAAAAAACAAAAAAATCACGCTTACGATTGGGCAACCCATTCCATTTGATACCTTTGACAGCCGACACTCTCCCAAAGAATGGGCCGAACTCCTCAAACACCATGTGTACAACCTGGAACAGAGTCCCAATATACTTTTCCCCTACCTGAAATAATTTTCTGCAGATTTATTAATTTATTAATTTAGTAATTGATTTCTGTCTCCCGTATGAAAAAAATTATTGCACCGTTATCACGGAAGAAGATCCTTGAGGAGCTTACCGATGAAAAGTTCGTCAGAAAAACGAACAACGGAGGAAATGAGCTGTATATCATCAATTACCTGAACTCTCCTACGATCATGCGTGAGATAGGCAGGTTGCGTGAAATTTCTTTCCGCGCAGCCGGTGGAGGAACGGGAAAGGAAATAGACATTGATGAATTTGACACTTCCGAGTATCCTTACCAGCAACTGATTGTATGGGATCCCGATGCCCGGGAGATACTGGGGGGGTATCGTTTCATCCTCGGCCAGGGACCAGATGGAAAGGAAATGAAGCCCGAGATGCTTGCTACCTCGGAAATGTTCCGTTTTTCCGATCAGTTTATCAGGGAATACCTGCCCATGACCATTGAACTGGGACGGTCCTTTGTCCAGCCCGACTATCAGTCAACCGCCAGATCAAGAAAAAGCCTCTATGCCCTTGACAACCTGTGGGATGGCCTGGGGGCCCTGGTCGTCATGAACCCCCATGTAAAATATTTTTTCGGGAAGGTAACCATGTACCCCCACTTCAACAGAAAGGCCAGGAACATGATCCTGCACTTTCTAAATGAACATTTCCCTGATCCCGACAACCTCATTACTCCCATTGAACCGGTGAGTATTGAGGTAGATAAGAAAGAGGTGAGTGAATTTTTTTCCGGAGAAACCTTCCGGGATAATTATAAAATTCTTTCACAGAAGGTCAGGGCACTGGGTGAAAATATACCGCCCCTGTTCAATGCATACATCAATCTCTCCGACTCGCTCAGGGTATTCGGTACAGCGGTAAACAAATCATTCGGGAATGTGGAGGAAACCGCTATGATGGTAACCATTCCCGATATTTATCCTTCCAAGGTGGAAAGACATATTTCCACATTCGACCTCGACAAAGACGAAAGAGTAAGGGAAAACGATTAGTAGGCACGCTGCTGTTTCCCTTCCATGTAATGAATAAAGGCGGTGTTAACCACTTTATTGCCCCCGGGCGTGGGATAATCGCCCGTAAAATACCAGTCGCCCGTATGACCCGGACAAGCTTCGTGCAGGTTTTCGATGGTCTGGTATACAACCACCACTTCGGCCCTGATGGATTCATCTCTGAGCAGTTCTGCTATTTTTCGCGATATTTCCTCGGGAGTAAAGGGATCATAAATTTTTTTAACATGATTAACGATCTTTCTCCCGGGAAGGGCTTCCTGCTCCTTGCATTTCAGGTAAACTTCGTTAATCACCGCTTCCATTCCCCTTTCCCTGAGCAGGGCGATCGCTGCCTGGAAAGCAATGAACTGGTCCAGCCTCGACATATCAATCCCGTAGCAATCGGGGTATCTGATCTGGGGTGAGGAGGAAACCACCACGATTTTTTTGGGTCCCAGCCGGTCAAGTATTTTCAGGATGCTTTTTTTCAGGGTCGTGCCCCTCACAATAGAATCATCCATGATCACCAGGGTATCTCTTCCTTCTTCCACTGTTCCGTAGGTAATATCATACACGTGCTCCACCAGGTCATCCCTGCCCTTTTCCTGGGCAATAAAAGTACGGAGTTTCACGTCCTTAATGGCTACCTTTTCAATCCGTGGGCGGAAAGCCAGAATATTTTTCAACTTGTCTTCATCGGGGCTTTCTCCCAGCATCATGATCTGCCGTTGCTGCCATTGCAGCAGGTATTCCTGCAAGCCTTTGATCAGGCCGTAAAATGCAGATTCGGAGGTATTGGGAATGTATGAAAATACCGTATGCTGCAGGTCATGATCAATTACTTTCAGCACCGGGAAAGTGAGCAGCTCGCCCAGTTTTTTCCGTTCCCGGTAAATATCGGCATCTCCTCCCCGCGAAAAATAAATTCTTTCAAACGAACAGGAACGTTTGATGCCGGCATCCCGAATGGAAACCGTTTCCACCCGGCCGGTTTTCCTGACAATAAGGGCTGAACCCGGTGTCAATTCAGACACATTCTCCGATCTGACATTCAACACCGTTTGAATAACCGGCCTTTCAGAGGCAGCTACCACCACTTCTTCGTCATGATAATAATAAACCGGCCGTATCCCCCATGGGTCGCGGAAAACAAAAGCATCACCGTGCCCCACAATCCCACCGATGGCATAGCCGCCGTCCCATCGTTTACTGGCCTGCCTCAACACAGCCGAGAGATCAATATTTTCTTCAATCAGGGAAGAGATCTGCTCACGGGGCACCCCCTGATCCAGGTACCGGTGGTACATATCCTGGTTCTCCTCATCCAGGTAATAACCGATATTTTCAAGGATGGTCACCGTATCGGAATATTCCCTGGGATGCTGGCCCGTATCGAGCAGTATCCGAAACAATTCGTCCACATTGGTCAGATTAAAATTCCCGGCCAGGGCAAGGTTCCTGGAACGCCAGTTGTTCAGGCGCAGAACCGGATGAACGGTGTCGATGCTGTTCAGGCCAAAAGTGCCGTACCTCAAATGCCCCAGAAATAATTCGCCCGCAAAAGGAAGATTTTTCCTGGCCCACCCCGGATCTTCAGTAACCGACCGAGTTACACGGGAGGTCAGCTCCTCGATATCCTCATATATCTTTTTGAATATCAGATATATTGGATTCGTTTTGTTCGACCTTTGCCGGAATATGTACTGTTTTCCGGGTTCCTGGTCAATTTTCACATTAACCAGACCGGCTCCGTCCTGCCCGCGGTTATGCTGTTTTTCCATCAACAGGTACACCTTTCGCAGCCCGTATTGCCAGGAACCATATGTATACCGGTAATATTCCAGGGGTTTTCGCAACCTGAACAGGACAATGCCGCATTCGTGCTTTACTGTATCACTCATCCGGAAGGTTCTTTTCGCAAAGCAAAAATACGGAAATTAATAAATCCCTGCCCGCAGGGCCGAAAACATTCTGCCGGATTCTTTACCGCAGCAATCTTTCAGCGGTCGAAACTGGAGCCATCGAAGCAATGGGTGCATATTTTTTCCTTCGGAAGACCGATGGCCTTTACCAGATCGTCGATATGCTGGTAAACAAGGGTTGTCAATCCAATCCGCTTTCTGATCTGCTCCACCATGGCCTGATATTTTGCCGTACCAGCTGTGGCATATTCACTGGCGTCTCCGTCGGCCCTTCCTTCCAGTTGTAGCATGGCCTTTCTGCTGGCCAGTTCGGCAACCGATTTGCTGGCCGAGAAGTTCAGAAAATCACAGGCATATACCAGGGGAGGGCAGGCCACCCGCATATGGGTTTCCTTCGCCCCATAATGGTTCAATACCCGGATGGTATCGAGCAACTGTGTGCCGCGTACAATGGAATCGTCGCAGAATACAATCCTTTTCCCTTCAATCACCTCACGCACAGGAATCAGCTTCATCCTGGCCACCAGTTCACGTGTTTCCTGGCGTGAAGGCATGAAGCTACGGGGCCAGGTGGGAGTATATTTCACATAAGGCCTCATATAAGGAATCCCCTTCCCCATGGCATACCCAATGGCATGTCCCACTCCCGAATCGGGTATTCCCGAAACCAGGTCGGCTTCCGTATCATCTTTTCCAGCCAGTGCCGCTCCGCAACGGTAGCGGGTGAGTTCCACCCCCACCCCTTCGTATTCCGCGGCCGGATATCCGTAATAAACCCAGAGAAATGCACACACCTGCGTTCTTGAACCTGGGGGGATCACCCTTTTGTATTCTTCTGGGGAGATAAAAACCAGTTCATTGGGACCCAGCTGGTATTCCAGTTCATACCCCAGTGTAGGGAAAGCGGAAGTTTCCGAAGCCACGGCCCAACTCCCATTCTTCCTCCCAATAGCCAGCGGGGTTCGCCCCAGCCTGTCGCGGGCGGCATAAATTCCTTCAGGGGTCAGTACCAAGAACGTACACGACCCTCTGATCCGTTCCCTTACATTTTCAATGCCATCTGCAAAGTTCTTCTCCTCATCCATCAACATTGCCACCATTTCCGAAGGATTGGTGCCGGCCTGGGTGGTTTCCGAAAAATGCCGGTGTTGTTTCAGCATCCGTTTTTCGAGGTCGTCCATATTCAGGATTTTTCCCACGGTTACCACGGCATACCGGCCCAGGTGGGAATGAATCAGAATGGGCTGGCTGTCGGTATCGCTGATGACGCCAATACCCATATTCCCCCTGAATTTGGGAAGATCCTGTTCAAACTTGGTGCGGAAATAGGAATCTTCAATACTGTGAATGCTTCGAATAAATTCTCCCCGGTCATACACACACATTCCCGCCCGTTTGGTCCCAAGGTGGGAATGATAATCGGTTCCATAAAACAGATCAGTTACGCAATCGGCACGTGATACCGTGCCAAAAATTCCCCCCATAATGTATTCTCAATTAATGACAGACTAAAATACAACAAATGGCCGGCATGTGCGGAAAAGTATGCCGGCGACTTATGAACATTTTTTAACAGGACAGGGTAGCAGGTCAGAGATCGATCCTGGGAAATATAATAATATCGGGGACAATATAGGCATTAGGAAACCTGCGTTTCACCTTCTGGTGCCAGCGGAACGCTTCTTCCCGGGTCCGGAAATCACCGATTCGCACTTTATAATAGGAATACTGATAGATCAGATGTACTTTCAGCTCGGGAAAATACGACAGGGCCCTGGCATGATGTTCGTTGGCTTCTTCCCTTCCCATGGCTCCCGAACCAAAATAGATCTGAATGCGGTAACCGTCAAGTCCGCCACGTTCCGCATTGAGCTGAACATGCCGGTGGATCAGATCGTCGATCCGTTTGTCCTGGAAGATCCTGAGCTCACCCGGCACGATTGTTTCGTTCATATTCCGGTCATCGGGGACAGTATCGCGTTCCATGGCTTCAACGTTCTGCGCTGCCGCCACCAGGGGAAATAATAACAATATGATACAACTGATCCTTGTCAGCATTACTTTCTCGTTGAAGGATGAATCGACAGAATGGGAATGGGTGAATGGTTTACCATCAGCTGGGCATTGGTACTGAGAGCCATATTGGCAGGGGTTCCTCTCTCGAAGGTCACGATAGATATCAGGTCAATATCCTCGTGTACGGCGTAGGAGATAATGGTTTCCGGGATATCCCCTCCTTTTTTACTGCTCCGGACTGCCTTCACACCATGCCCGGTAACATAATCGTAAGCCTGATCGGCATATTTTTTCAAACGGATTTTAATATCGGTACGGTCAGTACTTCGAAAATCCACCACATGCACTTCGGCATTCAGGAGTCTGGCCAGTTCGGTAGTAAACGGTATTTTTTGCCTGGTATCCCTTTTGAAATCAATGGGAAGCAGTATCTTTCCGAATTTTTTCCTTTTAAACCCATGACGTACGGTAATAACCGGACAGGGAGCCTTGGAAACCACCCGGTAGGCGTTACTTCCCAACCAGAATTCTTCAAATCCCGAAACACCGTGTGTTCCCATCATGATCAGGCCGGATCTGTCATGCCTGGCCTGTTCGATGATTCCCTTGTATATTTTACCGTGCCTGATCACATAATCCATGTTGCCCTTTTTGAGCTTCTTCCTGTATTCCCTCACAATCTGCCCGCAGAATTCTTCCACGGTCTGACCGTAATCCTGCTCTTTCCCCTCAATAACAAACGGTTCATCATAATCTTTGTTTTTCCTCACATGGATAAACCGGATATCGCTTTCTATTTTGTTGGCAACCGAAATGGCAGCATTCAGGGCATTCATAGAGTCCCTGGAAAAATCGACGGGGACAAGTACTCTTTTCATGTCTGATTTTTTATTGATTCCCAACCAAATATAGCAATTTTTTCTTTTTCCCCTTTCCCTGTGAAAATCCTCACGGAACCACCTCCACCTCGGTAATTTCACTGATCCGGATAGTCTTGCCCAGAATGGAGGATTTCACCCTGACGTATCCGTCAATTTCCAGAACAGCGGTTCGTTTGCCCAGCATATTGATGAAGGTGGTAAGACCTGATATCCAGCTATTCATTTCAATATTCAGATGAAGTGAATGCACCTGGTCGGATAGTCCCGGAATACGTATTTTCCCGGCATTGGTGATCTTTCCCAGATAACGGTCATTCAATGTCACATCGAGGTCGATGCCGGTAATCCGAAAAGCCAGACGGTTCGGATTATTTACCTGCATCAGCACTTCCACTCCCAGTTGTTGGTTGGAAAAACGATGCAGGCGGATACCTCTGAAGCCCGATACTTCTACTTCGTCCACCCTGCAACCGCTCAGGGATCCTGCCAGCAGACAGATCATAATCCCGGCAGTTATTTTGTTCAATCCTTTCATGATTCTTCCTGTTCGGTCCACGCCCTTACCCGTTCCACCGCTTTCAGCCATTTGCGGTATTTTTTTTCTCTCACGGAAGAAGGCATTTCAGGGGTAAAAACGGTAACGGCAGAATGAAATTGTCTGATCTCATCCGTATTCCAGAAACCGCTCCCCAACCCGGCCAGCATGGCGGCTCCCATGGCAGTGGCTTCGATGTTTTCAGGCCGGTGCACTTCCTTACCCAGGATATCGGCCTGGAACTGCATAAGGAAATTATTGGCTGAAGCTCCCCCATCCACTTTCAGCTGCTGCACAGGAACATCCGAATCATTTTCCATGGCCAGTATGACATCCCGGGTTTGATAGGCCAGGGATTCCAGGGTGGCACGCACGATCTTTTTTCTGTCGGTAGAGTGGGATATCCCCAGTATTCCGCCCCGGGCGTTCATATCCCAGTAAGGAGCCCCAAGGCCCGAAAAGGCGGGAACAACAAAAAGGTCTCCCGTATCTCCGGCTTCCCTGGATATAGGGTCCGTTTCAGAAGCCGCTGCAATGATACCCAGGGAATCCCTCAGCCATTGGATGGCCGCTCCGGCAATAAAAATACTCCCTTCCATGGCATAGTATACCTGATTGTCAATACCCCAGGCAATGGTGGTCAGTAGTCCGGACCGGGAAAAAACCGGACGGGTTCCTGTATTCATCAGAAGAAAACATCCTGTACCATACGTATTTTTCACCATGCCCGGGTCCAGGCATCCCTGGCCAAGAAGGGCAGCCTGCTGATCTCCGGCCACTCCGGTTACGGGGATTCCCTGCAAAAATGGGAAATCGGCCGACACCCTGCCATATTCCCCCGCCGAAGGTCTTACTTCGGGCATCATCACCCCGGGAACACCGAAAAGTTTCATCATATCAGTATCCCAATCCAGAGTATTGATATTGAACAACAGGGTGCGCGAGGCATTCGTAAGATCGGTTGCATGAACCTTTCTTCCCGTAAGATTCCAGATAAGCCAGGAATCTACCGTGCCGAACAGGAGTTTTCCTGCATTGGCTTTTTCACGCAGTTGCGGATTATGATCGAGAATCCAGTATATTTTGGAAGCTGAAAAATACGTATCGGCTACCAGACCTGTTTTTTCCAGAAAAGACCTTTCTGTTTCCTTTCTGCGGAACTGGTTCATGAAAGCCGATGTGCGTTTATCCTGCCATACCAGCGCGGGATATACGGGAAGTCCGGTTTCTTTTTCCCACACAACGGCAGTTTCTCTTTGATTGGAAATACCGATGGCCTCAATCTGGGTACGGTCAATTCCGGTATGGGTCATTAATTCGTTGACAGCCTCCAGCTGGCTGTTCAGGATATCCAGTGGATCCTGTTCCACCCAGCCCGGCTGGGGATAAAATTGCGGGAACTCCCGCTGCGCCATTCCTGCCAGGCCTCCTTCCCTGTTAAAAAGAATGGCCCGTGAACTGGTGGTACCCTGATCCAGGGCCAGAATATATTTACCTTTCATGATGATGCCCTTTTCGGTAAAAATAGAAAAATTATCTGCGCTGCAAACCGGCCGTAAAGAAAGAATCACCGGTTGGCCGGCAGTATGAAACCCCTCACAGGGCGAATGATCTGGGAGGATACATCAACTGTTTTCCCACTTCTGCAGGATTTCTTCCGTTAATTCCAGGTTGTGGTAAACATTCTGCACATCATCGTCCTCCTCGAAATCATCGATCATCCGGAGCACCTTCATGGCCTCTTCCGGATCAAGCTTTTTCAGGGTGTTCGGTATACGCCGCAATTCCGCATTTTCAGGTACCACGCCTATTTCTTCCAGCTTCTTCTGTACTTTGCCGAAATCTTCCATGGCAGTATACACCACAAAATAATCATCTTCCTCCTGAAAATCCTCTGCTCCGGCATCGATCACTTCCATGGCGAATTCCTCTGCGTCCAAGCCTTCTTTCGGAATGGCAAAAACACCTTTCCGGTCGAACAAAAAACTCAGGGATCCGTTCGTCCCAAGGTTGCCTCCCCGCTTGTTGAATACAGAGCGAATATTCCCTACCGTCCGGTTGGTATTATCGGTCATGCATTCCACAAATATTCCCACACCTCCGGGTGCATACCCTTCATAGGTAACCTCCTGCAAACCGCCTGAGTCGGATTGCCCCTTGTTAATGGCCCGCTCAATGTTATCCTTGGGCATATTAGCCCCCTTGGCGTTCTGAATGGCAAGCCTCAACCTGGGATTAAATTCCGGGTCGGCACTTCCGCCCTCTTTTACGGCAATGGTAATTTCCTTTGCTATACGGGAAAATATCTTGGAGCGCCGGGCATCAGCAGCTCCTTTCTTGCGTTTGATGGTTGACCATTTGTTGTGACCTGACATAGGTGTGTCTGTTTTTCTAACCGCAAATGTATAAAAATGCATCGGAATTTGCCGTATTTCGGGAACACAGGAACCAGCTTTTTTGTTCCATTATCGCGCCTATTTTGTAAATTGCTTCATTAAAAAAAGATTTATGAGCGAAAAACTGAACGATTACAGGGAGTACCGCAGGAAAATGAACGAGCGCCTGCTCTCGGGTGAGAATAAAGTAATTAAAAGAATCTTCAATCTCGATACCAATGCGTATCTCGACGGAGCCCTTCCGGCCAGAACAAAGGAAATGCTGGGACTCGTCAGTTCCATGGTCCTGAGATGTGACGACTGTGTTAAATACCACCTCGAGCAGTGTTACCGGCACGGCGTGAGTACAGAAGAAATATTCGAAATATTTGCTGTAGCCAACCTGGTGGGAGGCACCATTGTAATTCCCCATACCCGGCGGGCCATTGAGTTCTGGGATGAACTGACAGAGGAAGGCAAGAGAGAATGAACCCCAGGGACCGATACTGCAGGATAAATATATACGAAAGGCTTCCCGTTACCGGAAGCCTTTCGTATATATCTTTCTGATTATGCCTTTAGAAGGCGTATCCGAAACTCAATCCGAAGGTAACATTTATCCTGCCTTTCCCCTCGCCGAAATCCAGATCGGTAGAACCTTCCTGGGCATAATCCCAGGTCATATCCCGGAATCCCAGGCCGGTAAAAATGTCCAGTACAAATCCGCCCCGGGTGATCAACTGGTAACCCAGTACACCGTGAATGTTCAGCTTCGTAGCATTCACATAGTCATCCGGTTCATTTTTGTTCTCGATACGTGCACTGGCTAAGGAAAAGTGTGGGCTGGCATAAAAACCGGAAGGACCGTCGGAATCACGGGTAAGAAAAAATTTATACCAGAGCTGGCCCCGGAACCCGTTAACCCCTACATCCACATCGGCAGAATCGCCCAGTTCGTTTTTCAGGGCACTGACAAATACACTTGGACCCAGATAAGAAGCGCCTACCTGCAGGGATTGTTTCTTAAAGGTTTTGGCCTCAAACAACACCTTGTACTCACCAGTTACAGGTACTATCCAGGTAACCCATATGGGTCCGGCAAAAGCGGCAAGCAGATTGGTTTTGAGGGTAAACTTATAATCGGCTTCCTCCTGGCCGTAGGCTTTCTGCCCGTCCCAGGGCAATAGAAATACCATGCATATCAAAGCTAGTAATGTTTTTTTCATGGTTTTCGTTTGAATAATACAATAATTCGGAAAAGGGTTACATATAACCAAAATTAGAAAAAATAATCGATATGAAAAATACGCGAAATTCAACAATGATTTTGTCTTCCCCGAAAACCCGGGGTAACAACTTTCACCTGGAACAGACACCCTACAGAAAACTCAATGAGTTTCCGCCCGCACCGGCCGGCCGGCCACCTGAAAATGATTTTGTAAACCTACCAGTTGGAGCAGTTCAGCCACCTCAGGAGCTATCTGGTCAATTACAAAACGACCATGATGAGCCCTGGCTGCCTGGTCGAGTTTCAGAAGGGTGTCAAAGCCCGAACTGTCAATAAACCGGATCCCTTCGAGACTAAGGATCAAAATGGTACCGGGAGTTTCCAGCAACTGTATGAGTTGTTTTTCAACAATTGCTGATATAACGGTATTCAACCGCCTGATCTTCAGGAAGGACACATGAAATCCCTCCTCCGTCCGCACAATTTTTAGCATCTCTGGTTCAATATGAATTTCGGGCTGAAAGTAATAGAATGAAATTGAAAAACAGTAAAGTCTGCATTAATTTTTCCACAAAGGAATGTTAGTTATATAATGATCCGGATGCCCAGTTCCTTTAGCTGTTCCTCGGGAAGCGGGGAAGGAGTATTGATCATCACATCTCTTCCGGCAGTGTTTTTTGGAAATGCAATGAAGTCGCGAATAGATTCGCTTCCTCCAAACAACGCCACCCAGCGGTCAAAACCGAAGGCAATTCCTCCGTGAGGAGGGGCTCCGTATCGAAAAGCCTGCATCAGAAACCCAAATTGCTCTCGTGCTTCCTCTTCGCTGAAACCCAGGTTTTTAAACATTGTCTTCTGAAGACTTTCGTCATGGATCCGGATGGATCCTCCCCCGATCTCCACCCCGTTGATCACCAGGTCATAAGCATTGGCTCTGACTCTTGCCGGGTCCGATTCGAACAAACCGATATCTTCCAGCCGTGGTGAAGTAAACGGATGATGCATGGCATAAAACCGACCAGTTTCCTCATCCCATTCCAGCAGAGGGAAATCAATCACCCACAGGGGAATAAAACGATTTTTATCTCTGATCGATAATCTGTCCCCCATTTCCAGCCGGAGCTCTCCCAGAGCATAGCGGGTAGCATGTATTTCTCCGGACATGACCAGTAACAGATCACCCGACCGGGCACCGCAGCATTCACCCCATTTCCGGAGATCATCCGGAGAATAAAATTTATCCACCGATGAACGGATATTTCCATCCGTTTCAAATTTCACCCATATCAGGCCCCTGCCTCCTATCTGGGGACGTTTGACAAATGCGGTAAGTTCGTCCAGTTGTTTTCGCGAATATCCTGCTGCTCCGGAAGCACAGATCCCTCCGCAATATTCCGCCCCGTCAATTACCTGAAAACCTTTCCCCCGGGCCAC
>DQWH01000154.1 GCA_011042635.1 Bacteroidota bacterium
ACCGACAGCCTGGAGAGGATCGCGCACGCACCCGATGTGGACAACAGCTATAAATGGGCTGGAGGAGGATTCCTGTCCACGGCAGAGGACCTCCTGCGGTTCGCCCATGCCGTACAGACCGACAGTTTTATAAGCCGGCCGGTACTGGAAGAATTTACCCGCAGCCAGACCACCCTCGACGGGAAACCAACCTATTACGGCATGGGCTGGGTTACCCGCACAAATGCCCTGGGCATGCCCTGGTTCGGACACAGCGGAGGATCTGTCGGCGGAACCACCCAGCTGATCATCTATCCGGAAGAAAAGGTCACGGTAGCCATGGTGTCGAACCTGTCGGATGCCCCCTATGGAGATATCCACCACCGCATCGCCTGCCTGTTCATGCCCGAAGGACCCGTTTTACCGGCGGCCGACACCCTGCTGACGGCCGAATGGAAGGGAAAATACCGGGTAGAAGATTCTCCGGTGGAATTTGAACTGAGGCACACCCCGGAAGGACTGGTTATGGTAAACGGTAAGAAATCCACCCTCCTGGTCCCGCAGGGCGACAGCCTTTTCCTTTCGCTCGACGGAACGGCAAAATACCGTACCATCCTGCCCGACAGTACAAACCGGGGACTCATTCTGGAACGGGGACAGCTGGTTTTCAGGGCGCTGCAACAGGAAGAATAGGACAGACAGCTACATCCGGGGCGGAACATCGATGCCCAGCAGATACATACCCCTGGCAATAACCTGGCCTGTGTACACGGACAGCAGCAGCCGGTAATTGACGGTATCTTCGTCAGGCGCTCCCAAGATACTGTGATCGTGGTAAAACTGGTTGAACTCCCGGCTCAGCTCGTACAGGTAATTAGCCAGCAGGGCTGGATTGTATTCCTTTCCTGCTTCACGCACCGTGGCTGCAAACCCCGCCAGTATCCTGATCAGATCCCTTTCCTTTTCACAGGGCACATACCCTGCGGGGAGCTTACCGGGAACCGTTCTGCCCGTTTCACCGGCCTTTCGAACGACCGATTGAATACGGGCGTAGGTATACTGGATAAAGGGGCCGGTATTTCCGTTAAAATCAACCGATTCCCTGGGATTGAATGTCATATTCTTCTTCGGATCGACCTTAAGTATGAAATATTTCAGCGCCCCCAGCCCGATCATCCGCAGGATCTCTTCAATTTCGGCGGGGTGGAAACCTTCCAGCTTGCCTAGTTCCTTCGACATTTCCCGGGCGGTTTCCACCATACCGGCAATGAGGTCGTCGGCATCCACCACCGTTCCTTCCCTCGATTTCATTTTCCCTTCGGGCAGCTCCACCATACCATACGACAGATGGTACAGACTGTCGGCCCAGGGATACCCCAGCTTCTTCAGAATTAGTTTCAGCACCTGGAAATGATAATTCTGTTCATTTCCCACCACATAGATGTGCCGGTCGAACCGGTAATCCTCATACCGTTTCCGGGCGGTGCCCAGGTCCTGGGTCATGTACACCGAGGTGCCGTCGGAACGGAGCAGCAGCTTCTCATCCAGTCCATCTGCACTGAGATCGGCCCATACGGAACCGTCGGCATTACGGTGGAGGATGTTTTTTTCGAGTCCTTCCAGCACCAGGGACTTGCCCAGTTTGTAGGTTTCCGATTCGTAGTATATCCGGTCGAAATCAACGCCCAGGGCCCGGTAGGTTTCGTCAAAGCCTTCATATACCCACTCGTTCATCATGGCCCACAATTCCCTCACTTCTTCGTCGCCTTCTTCCCAGCGGCGCAACATATCCTGGGCTTCTACAATCAGCGGAGCCTTCCGCCTGGCTTCTTCCCCGGCCATCCCCTGTTTTTTCAGCTCTTCGGTTTGCTTCCTGTACTCCTGCTCAAACCTCACGTAATAATCTCCCACCAGATGGTCGCCTTTTTTCCCGGAAGAAGCCGGGGTTTCCCCGTTCCCGTATTTTTTCCATGCCAGCATGGATTTGCAGATATGGATACCTCGGTCGTTGACCAGATTCACTTTAACCACATCACTGCCCAGGGCTTCCAGAATACGCGATATGGAAAAACCCAGCAGATTGTTCCGAATATGCCCCAGGTGCAGGGGTTTGTTGGTATTGGGGGAAGAATATTCCACCACCACTTTCCCGTTCAGGGTCTCCAGGTCACCCAGCCCGTGGTGACCCGACCGGATCAGGCGGTCGAGCAGTTCCGACCAATATTCCATGGAAAAGGACAGGTTCAGGAATCCCTTGATCACCTCATACCGGCTGACCATGTCCAAATGACCGGTGAGGTAGTCGCCCAGTTCCTTACCGGTCTCGGCCGGCGATTTCCGGGAATACCTCAGAAAAGGGAATACCACAACGGTAAGATCGCCGGCAAATTCCCTGCGGGTTTGCTGTATCTGTATTTCCTCTTCATTCAGTTCCGCTCCGTAAAGGGCTTTCATCGCCTCCTGTACGGCGGCTGTCAGTTTCTTTTCAGCTTCCATTCCCGGTTTCCGTTCTTTCTGGTGATCTAAACAAACAGGCCACAAAGATACAAAGCATCAGGCAGACAAAACCGCCCCGGAATGAATTTATTCCCGCATTTTTTCAACAGGCTGTTTTCCGGGTGGCTACGGCCAGAGCTCCCAGACAGGCATCCAGCTTCAGCAGATCGAGTAAAAAAAGGCGTGGATGCAGTCCCGTCAGGTTGCGCATGGCCGGTTCCCGCAACAGCGACACCATTTTCCTTACGGGAAAGGACAGACCCAGCCTGCGAAGTCTGACTGCCCGCCGCAGTAATTTCACTTCCGGGACAAAGGCCGGATCGTACCCGGTGAGTTCCCAGGCCTTTGCCAGGTTTTCCGCAGCCTCCAGGGCTTTATGCAGGTATTTCCGCCCGGTTTCCGTCTTTCCATGGATCACGGGGTTGTCAATGTGCCGTATCCGGATATGCTCCTGTTTCAGCCGGAAGCCGAACAGGGTATCCTCATGACCGTAGCCTTTCATCCGCTCGTCGAACCGGATCCTGTGAAAAAGCCCGGCCGGGATCATGAAGCTGGATGACATGAACGAACGGTACGGATGGGTTCTGCGAACGGAAGGGGGAAGGCATTCACGGGAAACCCCTGCCCGGAACCTCAGCCGTTCGGCAGGATCCTCAGGCGGTTCGGGATAATAAGCCAGTCCGCCACACACCACCGTTTGTTCGTCATAGTACCTGAGATAATCCTCCAGGAATGATTCCCCGGCAATCACCACATCGCCGTCAATAAACAGCAAACAGGCATGTAACGCTTCATCTGCCAGACGGTTCCTGGCAGCCGCCCTTCCTGTATTTTCAGGTTGTTCCAGATACCGCACATGGTCCATTTTTTTGATCACGGCATTTTCTTTCCGGAAGGATCCGGAAGACCCGTCGTCCAGTACTACTATTTCATAATCCACCCGAAGATTTCCGGCCTGCTTCCTGAGGGAGGTCACCAGGGAAACCACCTTCTGGTTGTACACCGGTATGAGAACGGAGATCATCTGTGCCGGCAGGTTTTCAAACCAGTAAAAATAACAATATATTTGCATCCACAGTGGGAACTATGAAAACAAGGCTGATTACCGCTTTCCTGTTGCTGATCGCCGGTCTTCCGGTCCTGGCTCAGGGTTACCGTATCGGGGTGGAGATCGGCGGACTGGCCGGCGATACCCTGCTGCTGGGCTATCATTTCGGCGACCGGAAATTCATTGCCGATACCGTCATCCTTGACGAAAAGGGGAAAGGAACTTTTACCGGATCCCGTCCCCTGGCCGGCGGCATATACCTGGTAGTGCTTCCTGACAAAAGCTACTTCGAGATCATGATCACGGAGGACCAGGATTTTTCCGTCCGCACCCGTCTCGATAACCTGGCAGGAGAACTTCAGTTTTCCGGTTCTCCGGTAAACGATGCATTTCTGGAATACCAGCAAAAAATGATCTCTTTCCGGCAGAGGTCGGAGTCCCTGAGAAAGAAAATAAATGATCCGCCGACGGAATGGGATGCCCGGAACATAGAGGAAGCTCGCAGCCGGCTGGCCGATCTTGACCGGGAAGTGGAAGCCTACTACGATGAAGTGATCGTGAACCACCAGGGAAGCCTCCTGGCACATATCGTGCAGGCCATGAAACCACCGCATATCCCTGATTTCGATATCCCCGCGGATAGTAAAAACCCTGATTCGTTGCGGATGGTCATGCAATACGGGTACATGCGCGATCATTTTTTCGACGGGTTTGCGTGGTCCGATTCCAGCATGCTGCGCACTCCCATTCTGCATAACAAACTGCGGTATTATATTACCCGCGTACTTATCCAGCATCCCGATTCCCTGGTACAGCCGGTCATGAACCTGATCGGCCGGTCGAAAGCCCATCCTTCCGTATTTCAGTACGTTTCGGTCTACCTGCTGAACAACTTCATGCAGAGCAAGATCATGGGGCACGACAAGGTATACGTGAGGATCGCACAACGGGTATATCTCAGCGGCGAAGCCTTCTGGGCCGAAGAAGAATTCCTTTCCGAGCTCAGGGAGAATGTGGCCAGGGTTGCCCCCACCCTGATCGGTGAAACCGGGCATGATCTCATTATGGAAGGCTCTACGGGAGAATGGCATAGCCTGCACCAGGTTGAAGCCGATTATACCGTGCTGTATTTCTGGGAACCCGATTGCGGGCATTGCAAAGTAACAACTCCCCAGTTGCGCGAAATGTACAAAGAATGGAAAAACCGGAATATTGAGGTGTTTGCCGTTTATACCCACGACAACCGGGACGAATGGCTGGATTATATTGCCGAAAACAGGCTGGAATGGATCAATGTATACGACCCCATGCATCAGACCAACTTCCGGTACTGGTATCATATCATCAGCACGCCCACCATTTACCTCCTTGACCGGGACAAAAAGATTCTGGCCAAACGTATCTCCGTGGAAACGCTTGGGGATATGATCAACCGGCTGCTGGACGGCCGGGGAATCTGAAAAAAAACACAGCGTATGCCAATACTGTTTTTCATCATCGTTATGGTCCATGGCCTGATCCATCTGATGGGTTTTGTACAGGGCTGGGACCTGGGAAAGGTCGAACAACTATCGGGGAACACCCTGTTTCCTCTGAATAACACCCTGCTCAAAGCGGCCGGCACCGGCTGGCTGCTGACCACACTCCTTTTCCTGGCAGCAGGAGCAGGCTTTATCCTTGAAAAGCACTGGTGGTGTATCCCCGCCCTGGCAGGGATAGTGATGTCGCAAATCCTCATTATACTCTACTGGCAGGATGCTAAATTCGGTACGGCAGCAAACCTGATCATCCTTGCGGTGGCCCTGGCGGGTTGTGGGAACATGACATTCCACCGGATGGTCAACCGCGAACTGAAAGAACTGTACTCGGGGATGGCAGAGGAATCCCGTATCATTCATTCCGGAAACCTGAAAAGCCTTCCGTTACCTGTACGGAAATGGCTTGAGAAAAGCGGTGTTCCGGGAAACCCTGAAATACGATCTGTTTACGTGAAACAGGAAGGAGAAATGCGTACCACCCCTGAAGGGAAATGGATGCCGCTGCAGGCGGAACAGTATTTCCGTACCGACAGACCCGGGTTCATCTGGATCGCCGATGTAAAAGCCGCCCCCCTGATCCACCTGGCCGGGCGCGACAAATATATGAACGGCAGCGGACATATGCTGATCAAACTGCTGTCGCTGGTCACCGTGGCCGATGCCTCCGGGCCGCATATTGACCAGGGCACCCTGCTCAGGTATCTGGGAGAGACCATCTGGTTTCCCATGGCAACCCTCAGCCCTTACATCACCTGGGAAAGCATCGACTCCCTGTCTGCCCGGGCCACCATGACATGGGGAGATATCCAGGCCTCGGGAACCTTCCTGTTCAACGAAAAAGGAGACATAACCGGCTTTGAAGCCGACAGGTATTACGACCGGAAAGAAGGTCCTACCCTGGAACGGTGGCGCGTGGAAGTGAATCCGGAGAAAACCGTCGAATCGGCCGGTATCCGGATCCCTGCGGGAGCAAAAGTCACCTGGAAACTCGACAGCGGCGATTTCACCTGGTACAGGATAGAAATCAAAGAAATCAAATACAACACAGGCCTTCCGGAGTAATAAAAAAACAGAGGCTGTCTCAAAAGAGCAGCCTCTGTGTATTACTTCCTGTCACTTTCCTGTCACTTTCTTCATTCCTTCTCCGGTAAACGGTGATCATCTGACCGGATCAGCACCGTAAAAACAAAAAGCACCACGGCTGCCGCTGCAAAGATTACCAGAAGGGTGAAGAAGATCTTGTTAAAAATGTCTTCCAGATCGATAATTTCCCAGATGCCCAGGATGGCAATGGCTGTAAAAAACAGGGTAAGCCCGATCAGGAAATAGGCAATGAACTTTTTTACAGAATTTTCCATAGTCATTTTTTGTTTAATTGAACAAAAACTGGGCAGTCCGGAAATGTAAAGTTATATGATATCTCACCGTTTTCCCAACATTTTTTAGTTTTTTTTAATCAGGAAAAAATAACTTTAGGGTCGATTTGTATCACTGACCTTTTAATGACATTATGAAAAAGATTACTTTCACCCTGATTGCCGTTTTTACTCTTCTTAACAATGTACAGGCACAGTTCGGAATGAAAACTGTTGCCGAAGCCACGGATTACCGGTCCACTTCCAGATACAAGGATGTGATGCAGTTCATCCGGGAGCTGGAAAAGGCTTCTCCGTATATCCGGACGGAAACCATTGCCACCACGGTTGAGGGAAGGGATATTCCCCTGATGATCCTGGCCGCCCCCCTGCCGGAATCACCACAGGACCTTAAAAACGATCCCCGCATTGTGGTATATGTGCAGGCCAACATCCATGCCGGTGAGGTGGAAGGCAAGGAAGCCGTGCTGATGTTTGCGCGTGACCTCCTCAGCCAGGGGAATTCTGCCGTGTTCAGGGATGTGGTCCTGCTGATGTGCCCCGACCTGAATGCCGACGGGAACGAAAGAATATCCACCCTGAACCGTACGAACCAGGTGGGCCCTGTCAACGGAGTAGGTGTACGGCACAATGCCCGGCACCTCGATCTGAACCGCGATGCCATGAAAGTGGAAACCCGCGAAATGCAGGGAGTGATCAAAAATATCCTGAACAGGTGGGATCCGTCGGTGATCATGGATATGCACACCACCAACGGGGTGTACCGTCAGGAACCGGTAACCTTCTCCTGGATGATCAACCCCAACGGCGACCGCGAGCTCATCCGCTATATGCGCGACAATATGATGCCGGCTGTGAGCCGTACCCTGAGGGAAACCTACGGAGTGGAAAACACCTTTTACGGAGAATTTACGGATATGGGGAACCCTCAGGAAGGATATCTCAACTACGCCTGCGAACCCCGGTATTTCGTGAATTACATGGGATTACGCAACCGGCTGGCCATCCTCAATGAGAATTATGTGTATGCCGATTTCAGAAGCCGGGTACATGGCTCCTATTATCTCATCCGCTCGCTCATGGATTTTGTATCGGAACACCGGCAGGAAATAAAAAACATGCTGGCAGCTGCCGATTCACGGGCAATAAACAAAGGAGAGAATCCGACCCCGGCCGATTCCTTTGCCCTGACCTACGAAGCCATACCCACCCCGGAAAAGTTACAGGTCATGACCTATGAGGTAAAACCTGTGAAAAACCCGCAAGGCAGGAACCGTTACCGGAAAACCGACCGGCCCGTCACACTTACCGTTCCCTACCTGGCCGATTACGAACCTGTAAGTAAGGTAAAATATCCCTTTGCTTACCTCATCACCGTACCCGATCCGTATGTGCTGGAAAACCTGAACATCCACGGCATACAGGTGGAAAAGCTCGCCCGGCCGCATACCCTGGAAGCGGAGCGCTTCGACATCACCGAACTGTCGCCTGCTCCCCGTCTTAACCAGGGCCATTACACCAATCAGGTGAAGGGCACCTTTGTAAAAGAAACACGGGAATTCCCGGAAGGAACCCTGGTGGTGCGCACGGCACAACCACTGGGTTACCTGGCCACTTACCTGCTGGAACCCGAAACCGACGACGGGCTGCTGCTGTGGAACTTTTTCGATACCTACCTGGTACCCCAGTGGGGACGGGGATATTATCCGTATCCGGTGTATAAGGTGCTGGAGAAAATGACTCTGGAAACAGAAGAATTGAAATGAAACATGGGAAACCTACTCTATGTCTTTCTAACTGGATGATCTGAGCAATATCTAATCCCTGAAGAAAAAATTTGAGTGATTAACATTTAGGATCTCTTTAAAAATTCAGATCTGATTTCACTCTCATACACATTAATTACTTTATCCGCCAGTACTGCCAGATCGCGTGATACACTTCTATTTTTTTGGGGGTAACCTTTATGTATTTTGACTATATGGATTTTTGTCATATTGTCTTTGCAGAATTTAATTGCTTCCGCACAGGCATAATCACCACTTGGTAAAATAATTTTATCACATTTCATTTATAAAAAATAAAAAAGAGTCATCTTGAATTTGATGACTCCCGTATAATCAGGTATTTACTATCCAGTGTAATCCCACCTTTCGGTGTTGTGTATCGACCTTTTCATGGGCCGTTCTTTCAATACAAAGAAAATTGTTACAATGAAAAACGCAAAATTCAATCCGGAAATAATAAACCATCACTGAATAGCATAATATCGATGCAATATTATTGAAAATCAAATGCTATATGTATTTTACAAAAGTTTTGGAATAAATAATTGTAATAAGCCGTTTGTTTATTGATAATTTCCATTCCCGGAATGGTTCCCGAGAATAAAATGAACCAGTTCATATAGTGAAGTGAATTGCCTGGTATCGGTTTTTCTCCTTACCTGCCACATCACTCCTTCTGCCCGGTCAACGGCAGTAATGATGATTTCGGGATGATGTGTAACCAGGGTGCATCCGATACGTTCCAGAGCTTTGCGCGTCCAGAAAGCCGCCTCACCTTCTCCTTGTACAGATACCTTCATCACCGGTTCCCTCACCAGTTTCACCTGCCCCGTGCGGGGATCATAATTCATGGTATCCGAATCCACCAGCCGTTCAAACCGGTTGGCCAGAGCCAGGTCTTCGGGTGATCCGGATATCCATCCTTCCTCATCCATCAGCCAGATGAGATCGGCCTCACCGGTGGCAATATGCCAGTCGTGGGTGGAAAATATGATGCACTTCCCTTCCCGCCGGCTCAGGTCAAGCAATAAATGAATGATTTCGTACCGGTTGACCAGATCGAGAAAAGCAGTCGGCTCATCCAGCACAATGAGATCGGCATCCTGCGCCAGGGCCCGGGCGATCATTGCCCGTTGCCTTTCCCCATCGCTCAGTTCGTACAGGTCCCTGCCGGCCAGACCCATGATCCCTACCGATTCGATAGCCTGCCATACGGCACGCCTGTCGGCATCGGTCCGGGTCCACATCCAACCCGTCCAGGGAAACCGGCCCAGTGAAACCAGATCGTATACCCTGAGGTGTTGCACCCCCACCGGTTCGGTGGATACCCAGGCTATTTTGCGGGCCAGATGCCGCCTGCTGTAGCGCGACAGGAATGTACCCTCCAGTTCCATGGTTCCTTCCAGGGGATCGAGCATCCGGGTAATACACCGCAACAGGGTACTCTTGCCCATACCGTTCCGGCCCATCAGGGCGATCATTTCTCCCCGCCTTGCCCCGGCGGTAATATGCCGGAAGACAAAATCCGGCCGGCCTTTGCGGTAATAACCGATTCCCAGGTCACGTAATTCGAGTATGACATCATCCCGCCGGCTCATTCGAATCCGATTTTTCTGTTCTTCAGTATCACCCAGATCACCATGGGAATACCCACCAGAGCCGTTACGGCATTCACCGGCAGCACCTGGTCGCTCCCCGGCAGTTGCGACACCATATCGCTGAACAGCAGCACAATCCCGCCGGCCAGCAGGGTTCCAGGGAAAAGTATACGGTGGTCGGCCGTGCGGAATACCATCCGGCCCAGATGCGGAACAGCCACTCCCACAAACCCTATGGGCCCGCAAAAGGCAGTCACGCTTCCCGCCAGGATGCTGGTAGACAGGAATGCCAGAAACCTCACCCACCGGATACCCAGTCCCAGGCTCCGGGCATACGATTCTCCCAGCAACAGCACGTTCAGGGGAGTAAGAAGAAAAACGGCAAGCACCAGGCCGGCCCCCACACTGAACAGCAGCACCCGGAGCTGCATCCCGGTAACGTTACCCAGGCTTCCCAGGGTCCATACAATAAACGCTTTCAGAGAAGCCGATTCGCTGAAATACTGCAGTATGCTCACCACCGCGGTGGTCACACTGCCGAACAGAATGCCCAGGATCAGCACCGTCATAATGTCGCGTACCCTAAGGGATACTCCCATGATCAGAAGCAGGATCAATCCCGCACCGAGCCAGGCAGCCACCGCCATAGCCCATACCGATCCGCCTCCGGCAACGGCGGTTCCGAAAACCCCGCCAAAACCCAGCACCAGCAGGGCCACTCCCAGGCTGGCACCGGCACTGATACCCAGCACGTAGGGCCCTGCCAGAGGATTCCGGAAAACCGTCTGCATCATCAACCCACTGACCGACAGGGCCATACCGGCCAGCAGCGCTGTGAGAGCCCGTGGGATCCGGAAATGCATAATAATGTCTTTCCATTCGGCCCGGGCAGCCTCACCTCCCGTGATAACGGCCACCACATCCCCTGCCGGGATCTTCACAGAACCCAGCATCAGGTCGGCCAGGAATAATGCCGCAAGCAGGATCAGGCCACCCGCAAAGAGAGGCAGGAGTCGCCTGCCCGGAGATACATGGGAATGGTTCGGTTCGGACATCATATCATGGAAGCTTGCGGTAATAATACAAACGATCGCCCGAAAGCAATCCCGGATGCAGAATACTGATCAGGTCCGCCAGGATGCGCTGCGGATACAGGGTGCCCGATTCCCAGTAATCATTGCCCCCGCCGGGGCTCATGCGGGCATCGTTGTTATAAACCTCCCCTTCCCCGAACGCTTTTATCTCCGCCAGGCGGGGATCTGTATTACGAATATCTTCTCTGCTCCGGGCAGCTCCGGGATTCAACCACACGTCTGCCTGCAGGCACCGGAGGTACACCGATTCCAAACTATAGGGCAGGCTCTCGTGACTGTCCAGTTCGCTCCACAGATAGGAGCCGCCGGCATCATGTACCAGGGTGGCGGCATAGGATCTGCCCCCGGAAATGTACCACGTATCTTTCCAGGGAAGACCGAGCAATACACCGGGGCGTTTCTCCACCGCAGCAGCCTTACGGGCCAGCTCCAGGTATTGGTATTCTGTCTCCGCAAACAGGGTTCCGGCCTTCTCCCCTTCCATGAAAAAGGCAGAGATAAATTTCAGCCATTCTGCTTTCCCCAGCGGATGGGGCTCCAGGTATGCGGCGGTAAACACCACCGGGATCCCTAACTCATCCATCCTGCGAACATTCCTGTTCACCTCTCCCGTAACCCCATATGCCAGCACTACATCGGGTTTCAATTCCAGCAGGGTTTCCCAGGAAATCGCCTGGTCGTATCCGGTTTCCCTGATCAAGCCGCGCTCAACCCTCTCCCTCAGGCGGAGCGAATAAATGAAATCCACTCCGGAAACCCCTGCAATGGCATCTCCCCGGCCCAGGAATTCGATCATGGCCACCTGGGTGGTAGAAAAACACACCACCTTTTGCACCGGGGTGCGGATTACCTTCTCTTTCCGGATCTCTGCGGGAACAGGATCTCCTTCCGGAACCAGACAGTAGCTAAACACCTGGTTCTGCGCTCCCTGCCAGGGATCATATACATTCAAACGGGTGTAGGATGCTTCTCTGACGATCTCAAACCCCCTGGCGTAACGGTTACCCGGCCTTTCCGAAAGGGAATCAGGCGAATGATCCCCGGTATGCCACCGGCAGCCTGCCGTGACCAGGACCATCATCCCCGCCAGCAACACCGGAAGGCCGGTCATCCGGCATCTCTTCCTCATTCCACTGTGAGTTTTTCCGCAAAGGAGGCCTGCCCCGACCTTCCCCGCAAAATATATACCCCCGGTGCCAGCCCCTCCAGACCAAGAAACAGCTGACCGGTCCCGGCCTGAAGGATCCATTCCCTCACCGGCCTTCCTCCGATATGGAAAAGCTGTATATGCCAGTCGTTTTCAGGAGGATGCTCAAACTGCAGGTAACAATATCCGCGGGCAGGATGCGGGAAGATCACGATCTGCCTTTTCTGATCCTCTTCCGGATGGAAAATAGATGTGACCAGCACAGTCCCTGCTATCGTATCCAGGCAGCTCCCGTTCGCCACCCGCTGATACACCTTAAAGGAACCTTCATACAGGTAATTATGCACCGGTTCCTGTACCGTACTGATTCTGAAATCACCGAAATCCCAGTACCACGACAGGGTATTGTCGGAAAGATCGGTGAACCGTACCTTCCTTGGCTCCTCTTCCTCGTAACTGAATCCGGGCACAGGAGGATCATCCATTTCGGTCAGGGGAAGCAATTTGATAGCCACATCCTGTCCGTTTTCGGTGGTAATGGTCAGTTGTACCGTCTTGTTCCCAACCGTAGTATAATGTACCCGGTGAGGTCCGCGGCCGCTGGCCGTGGCCGGAATGGCATCCTGGCCGAAATCCCAGCTCCATTGCAGGATATTTCCCGAAGAAAGGTCGGTAAATACCACCGGATCGCCCTCACAAATGCGGGAAGCATGCCAGGTAAAATCAGCTTGCCGGACCTCGCCGACATAGGGGTCCAGGCCTCCGACAGACGCTTCACCGGTATTCACCGCATCCAGCCAGGCTTTCAGCTGGTGTTCCTGTTCCTGATAATAATCCCAGTCATAGGACATTTTGGTGTAATAATCGTTCCAGGGTCTTCCGCAGAAAGCTTCCCCTCCTGAAAGGATACCCACTACCTGCCCGAACGGATTGAACAGGGGGGCTCCCGATGATCCGCCTTCCGTTGTTCCTCCTTCCCATTCCCGCACCTTCCAGAAAGCATTCTGCACATAATCCACCGTATCGGAAGGATCAGTAAAAGTAGACGTTTCCGGCGGATCGTCATCCCAGGCAATCTTCTTGACATCCCCCGAAGGATGATGAATGGAAACGGTATTTGTAATATTTTTTGTAAGAGTCGACCATCCGGCAAACCAGGGATTATAATCCCTGGGAGGGGCTTCACTAAGTTCCACCAGGGTAAAATCGAGGGGAATACTGGATGCCAGAAATCCGGCACCCGAAATGGAATGATCAATAATAATATCGGGACCGTTGCAATAGGAACTCTCGTAGTTAAAAACGGTAAGCACACTGGAAGCCAGCTCTGCCGAATCGATGCAGTGATACGCCGTCAGCATGTAAGGAATTCCGTCACGGGCAGTGTTGTTCAGCATCACTCCCGAACACAGAGTATTGGTATTGATCAGCAACCTCACCACCGAACGCTTGATCTCCTGCCAGTCATATCCCGGAGCACAGTTGATATCCAGATTACAGTCACCCGCCTGTCCGAAACTTCCGTCCCGGGTACCCAGCAGAGGCATAATATTGAAAAAATCATGGCCCACCTGGCCTATCAGCAGCTCACCGGTATCCTTTACTCCGGCCGGCAGGTTATATTCCACCACCAGTTCGTCGCCCGGGACCGGCATAACGGCCAGCACACCGGAGGGTTTGTTGTTGGCCTCGGTAAAAGCACCCAGGGTATGCTTCCCTTCGGGATCGTAAACAAACAGGCGTGCCCCGGGGGGAAGCGCATACCGCTTAAACAGCAGGTTCAGCGAATAGGCTCCGGGAGACCGGATCCCCACCCTCCAGATCCGGGTCCCGTCGGGAAGGGTTTCCCACTGACCGGACCGGTCGGGAGATATCTGCACTTCAATGGGATAGGCAAATACCAGAGCTTTGGTCCGGATTCCCGTATCGGCCTGAGTCACCCGGCTCTTTTCAGTAACAGAAAGGGTAACAAAAGGAATTTCAGCGGCGGCTTTGATCTCACGGGATGCGGGAATGCCTCCGGAAGAGATCTGTGCTTTCACGGGTACGGTTATCCATATAAAAGAGCACACCAAAAAGAGGCCTGCCTTCAGGCAGACATGGATCCTGTGCAGGTCTGTTGTTTCCATTCTGAACATGATCTCCTGTAAAGATAAAAAATTTGCACATTCGTGCACGGATCAGCTCCCTTCCGGGAAAACCGCTCCATTGGGAAAATACCCTACCGAAACCGACTGAACTTCTTCTCCATTGGGAAGATACCGTTGAAGACTTCCCGGCTGATCACCCCCGCCCGGGGTCAACACATAAATCTCGCCGTTATCAGGATCCACTTCCAGGCCATAAGGCTGAAGAGTGATCAGGGGATCGGAAGGAATTTCCGGGGCGGAAAGATCCAGGGCATAGACTCCTCCCGCCTCCTCGAAATACATGATATCTCCGGGAGCATAGAGGGCCATGCGCTTCGGGTTAAAATAATCGCCGGTGGTGCCGATCTCCCACCCGGTCACTTCGTAGATTGCAGGATCAACCCGCACCAGGCGCGACGGGGTTTCGGCGACAATAGCAGAAAAATTCTGGTTCCAGACCACCTTCCCCTGGCAGAGCACCCATACATACCCGTCGGCATCCAGGGCCAGATCCACCGGCTGGTCGCCCACCTTTACCGTATGCAACACTTCGTCGGTAACCGCATCAATCACGGTCAGCGTACTGTCATAACCCCATCCCCCGCTGTTGGCCACAAATACCTTATTCCCCGCCTTCACCATCGCTTCGGGACCGCTGCCGGCCGGTATCTGGCCGGTAATTTCGCAGGTTTCCAGATCGACAACATACACCCTGCCCTGGTAATTTCCGTCGGTGAGATATCCTTTGGTTTCATCCACCCCCAGAAAATACCGCGGATAATCCACTCCCGTGATGGTATGCAAGGACCGGAAGGTATGGATATCCACCACCTCCACTTTCCTGGAATTGTTCACCACCAGATATCCTTTCCCCCGGTGAATGCACATCGACTGCAACACATCGCCCAGGGGACGAAGGTTCTCCGTGAGGAATACCTCGCCGGTGACTTTACCCGTCTCCGGATCATAGAAGCTGACCGAGGCATTGTTCCCGTTGAACCCCCCTTCGTTAATGATCCATACCCCGTTTTCATACTTACCCGGAGCCGGAGTTTCCTTTGTACAGGCTGCCAGTAAAAGCAACACGACAGCCGGTGTAATCCACATTCTTTTCATGAACATACTGATTTTACGTTAATGATGACTTTTCCGCCCATGATCCCATTCCAGCGAAACACTCATGTGAAAACTCCTTCCCGGAAGGGCATAAGAGCGTACAAGCTGGTATTCCGCATGAAACAGGTTCCTGATCCGGCCGCTCAGCTCCACCGTCCACCCTGTGAGGCGTATCCGGTACGAGGCCCCCACGTCGGTCCGCATCCAGGCATCCAGGGCATAGGCCGGGTGGTTGTCGGCCGTGGTAAACCTCTTTCCGTTCCACTGCTGCTCCAGGCGAATGCCGGTCCGGACTGTTTCCCACGAAAGGCTAATGTTTCCCGAATGAACAGGAATGTAGGGAAGCTGTTTGTCAAGAATATCCTGAGAATCGTACACTTTCCTGTTCGTGGCACGGCTAAACTGATAGGCCACCTTCCCTTTGATAGCCGACGAGCCGGTGTTGTGCTCAAAAAAGGCGCTCATATCCAGTCCCCTGGACCACACATTCCGGTAGTTGACCGGTGACCAGTACCCTTCCCCCGGCACCCATTGTATCCAGTTATTGATATATGAAGAATACAGGCTGGTCCGTATCAGAACGGAAGTGGAAGCGTGCTCAAAACCTATTATATAGGCGTCGTTCATCCATTCCAGGTTCCATCCCGTTTCCGGTTTCAGGGAAGGATCGCCGCCCGGTGTCCAGTACCACTCGTTGAGCGAGGGCAAACGGTACCGGTTCCCTGCCTGGATGCCGGTCCACCATCTGGCTGAAAGAATATTCCATCGTGAGGCCAGGGAAACCAGCAAGGGCATGGAATAACCCGTATAGAACGGTTTTCTGAGGGTAAAATGGGTTGTTACGGGGCCCGCTTTCCACTGCAGCCCGCCGTACGTATGAATATGTGTTTCACGGATAATCCTCCCGTAATTCGGCACATCGGCATAACGCAGTTCGTACCTCACACCCGCATCCGCCATCAGCCGGTCTGAAAAATACCTCCGGTATTCCGTCCCTGCAAAGGTCTGTCGTGTATGGTAGAATGAATGCAATCCTTCGCCGTTCTCCCCGCTTCCCGCATCGTCGTACCGCATATAATCATTGACCGTGGCCGCATGGGCCGACCATACAGAGCGGGTATAGCGTTTTCTCCACTGTATGTACGCCCTGAGCGAACTGTCGCGCTGCACGGCGGTACCCGGTGCATACGACCCCATGATGGCCGGAATCTCCTTTTCCCGGTCCTGGTACCACACCCCGATGTTCAGGTCATGGTGCCGTGGAAGCCTCAGAAACACATGCTGTACCACCCCCAGGGAGCGGAAGGAACTATGCGATTGTGTTACCTCAGGGTTTCCCGGAAGGTAAGGATCATGATAGGGAAAGTCGTTGGCAGCCCGGTGGTGGATCAGCCGGGTATCCCACTGCACCCGTTTGTTTCCAACCCGGAAAGCCGCCTGCAGGCGCCGATCGCCGAAGCTGCCGGTTTCCGTTTTCATTCTCACCCCGGCTGGTGACGACCAGTCGGGTTCATTCGAAAGGTACACCGCCCCCCCGAAGGTACCGCTTCCGGCCAGGGAACCCGAGGCTCCGGGTACCAGGCTGAGGCGGTCGGCGGCAAAGGCGGGGATCAGGGAAAGATCGGGGGTTCCGGTGGTAAGCGATCCCAGGGGGATCCCGTTCCAGTTTACCTGCGTATGGTTGGAGCCCGCCCCCCGCAGGCGGATGGTGGACAGCGAGCCTGCCGGCCCGTACGACAGGATCCCCGAAGGAAGGTGTGCCGAGAGCAGTTCATCGAGGGTAGCCTGGGCCCTGCGGAAAATCATTTCCCGGTCGATGGTCAGGGCCTGCTGTCCCGAATGAAACAGCACTTCCCGTCGGTGTACCAGCTGCACCTCGCGCAGGTCGACGGTATCGGGCACGCCGGCATACCCGGGTTCATACAGGGCTGCCAGCAGCCATGCGGCTAAAACAAAGATTCGGTTGTACAATGGAAGACCTTTTTCATGTTTGACCCGAACATTTCGTTTCTGTGCGGCAGGTCTTCTGACTTACTCCACTTACCGGGCGCCTTCCCATCCCATGGCCGGGACAGTGGCAGGGATGCCCGGAAGATTCCGGAGATCACAGCAGCGGGCACTGTTCAGGATTTTCACCTGATTCCCTTTTCATTCCCTCCCCAAAACGGATCGGGAAACCACACAGAACAAATGTAATAAAATGTTCGGACCGGATTTCACTCCGCAGTCGGTTTTTTTCAACCGGGGGTGTTGATAAAATAATGAAGGATTAAGGATGAAATGTAGTAGTGAGAAGTGAATAATGAACATGGTTTCAGATCAGCGACCCGGATTTCAAATTGTTTAACCTGCATAGTCGATCTCTTCGAAATCCTTCAGTACAGAAAGAGATTCATCTTTCACAAGAGCAGATTCTCTTGCAAGCCGGTATTCAAGAAATCTTCGCCGTTAAATTCTGTTGTAAAAATCGATGGCATCGTTAATGTATCTGTTTCCTGGCTTTTTTATTCTGGACAGGATCCGCTCTGTTTCTTTGAAAATAGAATCATCAGTTTTTAAAGAAATGTTTTACATTATGTCAAAATAAATATTACAAGGATATGATTATACCCGTTTCCAGGAATTTTTCCATGGTCATTGTTATATTATTGTTATGTTCAACTTTGACAATCATATTTAACACCCCCTGTCTCCGGCAATATGCCAGAGAATATTTTTCCCGGGTTCTTTTCGTCCCCTGCCTACCGCCAGTCTGCCGTCATGCATGGCAGGCAGGTCAGCGTTTCTTTTCTTTCTTTGCCTGACCCCTTTCCTGGCTGTTTGAAAAATCCCTGCCAAACCCACCCGCTGAAGCAAATCGAAGACGGAACACAGTACAGTTTTCCATTTTGAAAATGAAACCCAACCATGTTCACAGCTTTGCCTCCCAATTACTCAATTAATCAATTAATCAATCACTTAACCTTACCACCCTTCCTCTCCACAACCTAAATATCTAAACTCTAAACAATTAAACTCCAAACATCTAAACAACATATCGATATTTTGTATTTATTTATTTTATTTTTAATTTTGCTTAATTATATTTTTAATTTATTATAATTTCCAATCATGTCCCAATCCACCGACGATCTGCTCAAAGCCATTTTTCTGGCTGAACTGGAAGGCACCAGCCTATCCGCTTCGGAGCTGGCCCGCCACCTGGATATCAGTCCCCCCGGCATCACACAAATGGCCAACCGCCTGCAGGAAGACGGGCTGGTGGAATACTACCCCTACCGGCCCATGATCCTCACGCAGAAAGGCAGGGAACTGGCGGCCGGCATCATCCGGAAACACCGCCTGTGGGAAATGTTCATGCACAAAGCCCTGAAAATGGGCTGGAACGAGGTGCACCGGGAGGCAGAAATGCTTGAACACCAGACTTCCGACACCCTGGCCGACCGCCTGGACGAATACCTGGGATATCCGGCCTTCGATCCCCACGGCCAGCCCATACCCGACAAACACGGAAGGGTACAGGCCCGGAAGGATATCCTGGTGCTGTCGGAGGCGAAACCCGGAAACAGCTATACAGTAGTGGGAGTAACCGATAAATCGGACGAACTGATGGATTTCTTTACCGATATCGGACTGACCCTGCATTGCCGGATCACTATCACCGGAAAGATCAGCATGGACCAGTCGGTGATCATCTCTGTGAAAAATTACCGGACCATCATCAGCAAAACGGTGGCAGATCATATTTATATACAGAAATAAATTTATTTTGATTAAACTATTATTTTATTAATATTAATATTTTAAACGTGCGATATCATGGGAAATGAAAATATATGGATAGCCTTCGGGCTCACCCTCTTTGCAGGGTTATCCACCGGAATCGGCAGTGCCATTGCCTTTTTTGCCAGGCGAACCAACCCCAAGTTCCTGTCGGCTTCCCTGGGCTTCTCTGCCGGAGTCATGATCTATGTCTCATTGGTAGAGATCATGAGCAAGGCCCGGGTAGCCCTGGTGGGAGAAATGGGGCACCTGGCAGGGAACTGGGCGGTGGTAGGATCGTTTTTCGCCGGGATCCTGCTGATCGGCCTGATCGACCGTTTCATACCCGAAGCGGAAAACCCGCACGAGATCAAACGCCTGGAAGAAATGAGCAGCAACGGAATAACCAGCTCCAAAAACCGGCTGATGCGCATGGGATTGTTCACGGCCCTGGCCATTGCCATTCATAACTTTCCGGAAGGACTGGCCACCTTTACCGCCGCCCTGACGAATCCCGGCCTGGGGATTGCCATTGCCGTGGCCATTGCCATCCACAACATTCCCGAGGGAATTGCCGTTTCCGTACCCATTTTCTATGCCACCGGTTCAAAGAAAAAGGCTTTTTCCCTATCGTTCCTGTCGGGACTGGCCGAGCCGGTGGGCGCCATGGTGGGATACCTTATCCTCCGGCCCTTTATGAATGATATGGTATTCGGCATACTGTTCGGGGCCGTGGCCGGTATCATGGTGTTCATCTCGGTGGACGAACTGCTTCCTACCGCCGAGGAATACGGGGAACACCACCTGTCGGTGTACGGACTCATCGGCGGTATGGCCGTGATGGCGGTGAGTTTGTTGATGTTTATTTAATAATGTGTGAACAGTGATCAGTGATCAGTGATCAGTGATCAGTGATCAGTGAACAGTGAACGGGCTAAGGCTTTGTGAACTTTTTATCCTGGAACCTTTGTGGCCGGGAACGGATACTTGCCGGCATGCGGACCGATATTTTTTTAGGTTTCCGGTTATTTTTAATTCCCATATTTCTTTCGACTCAAATCTTTCATTTCCATAAATTCCTTAATAAATGACAATGTTATGATTATTCACGGAATGAACTCTTCATGCAGACACGAACCATCTATTAATCATTAATATAATAAAGACTTTGAGAAACTTGCTACAAGCAATTTCGTTTATTCTTTTCCCTGGTCAGATCGGCTATCATCCGTAACAGATCCACCCGGTCACTCTCTGGTTAATCCTGGATCACGATAAATTCCGGGGAATTACCGCTGGTACCGCGCCGGTTGTTCCCCGAGATATCGGTAACCGATTTCGAATCGATCTTCGATGCGAAGAACATGGCAGGTTCCGGTGCCATATGCCCATCGTATGCAGTAATTTCAGGTCCGCTTAATTTCCTTTGTAACCAGGCCTGATGGGCAATAATGATGCTCGTCTCGGAATACAGGTCTCCCAGGTCGGGATTATCCGTCTCCTGCCCTCCCCAGAACATCCGGTTATTATTGTTCGAATCATCCATGGGAGCCATAGCCGCTTCTCCGACAAGTTCACCATCCACATACAATTCGAGCATTTCCTCCAGGGCATCATATTGCAAGCAAATGGTATACCACTGGTCTTCGTTAAATGTGCCGACATACGCAATATCCACCCACCCGTCCTTCCGGCACCAGGTATACACCCGGTTCTCTGCAAAAGATATGGCTATATCGCCTTCCTTGTCCTCCCATGCTTTTCCCCGGAAAAAATGCCATCCGCCCTGGGAGCCGGTATTCACGGGCAGTTTCACCTTTTCAATAATACACCAGTCGGTTCCGGCTGTAAAACCCCCGAACGTTCCGAAATCAATAAAATCTTCATCTGCCCGGTTCAGATAAACAGCGTACTCATTTTCACTGTCGTCTTTCCTGCATTGTGTCAGCCCTGCCACAACCAGTAATCCCGGTATCAGCAGACACAACCGAAGGATGGGTTGAATTTGTTTCATAATGATTTTTTGATTTTTATTGACAGAGAAAGATTAAAATTGTCATACAAAGAGGCAAAATATAAATTATCATACAAAGAGGCAAAAGAAAGGTTGGCTGATCATTGTACTCCGGCACAGACGGTTATTCATTTCTCCCAGGCCGGAAGCCGCATTTTCCATGAAGCTTCGTTTTTTGGGTTCTCCCTGGAGGCAATGTATATTTACGGTGTGAACAGAAAATACGGGTATTTTTATTTTATATCAGACATGAAGTTCATCCTTCCCTCCCTTCTGCTTCTGTTATCTGCCGGCTGCTTCACTGCCGGGGCACAGACAGGCCCGGCCGACACCACCAACCTGGCATTGACCTTCACGGTTTCCGCCTCGTACGTGTCGCCCTGGGAAAGCCTGTCACCCGTGAACGACGGCTACACTCCCTCCTCCTCGTCCGATTATTCACACGGCGCCTACGGCAACTGGAACGGGGAAGAAAATTACGGCACTACACCCACCGGCCGGTGGGTGCCATGCTTTTTATGGGTCATTCCCTCAGTTTTTTTATCATTAGTGTCCGAGTAAACCACCACTGTCTGAGACGGTGACTTTAATAACAAAATCCTTTAAAAGAGGGTAAAATCATGGCGGTCTTGTTCCGCTTTACGTTCTTCATCCTCCTGGCGCTTCACCTATCGACGAATCCTTCCTTCGTCCGGACCTGGTGTATTTACAAAGTAGCCTCCGGCCCGGAAGTGATTCCCCCAATAAGGATTCTTCTCCAGGTTCGGGTAACTCCTGAAAAGCTTTATCCCTGTCTTGCCTCTCA
>DQWH01000209.1 GCA_011042635.1 Bacteroidota bacterium
GGTTCCGGCTTCGCCTTCAACTCCGGCAGACCGGGTTCGCTGCCCGAGGATCTGGTCTGCTTTTCTGAGTAACTCATTTTCCTTATCACCGAATCCGGCCTGGAAGGAAGGAAGTTCAACCGGATCGGTAAAAGTAGTAACTGAAAACTGTGCCACTGCCCCCCAATCATCGGCTGCCACTATCCTGCAAGAGCGGTTATAGGGAACAGGGATCATGAAGTTGTAACTCCTCCCCGACCGGTACACCAGGTTCGGAAAATTCCAACCCCACGATCTGAATACGTCTTCACATGAAAGCTCCAAAAAGGCAGTGTCCCTGCCATCGAGGTATATTTTCAGGCTGCCCGCTCCAGGGGAAGCTATCCATATCCTGTTTAGCACCCCCGGCCCTTTCATATCTGCAAGGACCTGTCCCGCGTCGATACCAGAAAGGGTAGATCCTTCCTGCCAGCAGTGACCTGTAGCTATGGTCCGCCCATTGTGTGCTTCGACCACAATGTAAGTATGTTTGGCATGTTTTCCAGGCAGACGGGCAAGCCTTTCCAGGTTGGTAAGGTTTTGCACCAGGTCCGCATAGGGGATGGTTTCCTGGGCAAATCCGCCACGGACAAAGCTGGTGATCCCCAGAACCAGGAGGATCCCGGTAAAAATACGGTTCCTGTTACCCGACATATTTATTCGGTCTTGGTAATAAGCAACTCAATACGAACAGGAACCTGAGAAGGAGAAACTTTATGATCCCGCCCGGTTCCCGTCCGTATAAATATGCAATGCAAATCAATCATTTCAAACCATACCTGTCTGGCAGATCAGGTCCATAACCCGCTAATAAAGCTATTGCCAGAGAGGATGTTGTACGAGGTTTGGGTTGCGTTGTATCTCTGCTCCGGGGATCGGGAAATAGTTCCATTTTTCAGAGTAGTTTGTCGCGCAAATGTTTGCATAATAAGTGGCCCTGGTTTTGTAAATGGGTCTGACAAATGCCTGCTGTTGAGAAGTGGCTTCCTTGGCGGGCAAGCCTGCCACCGTTTCATCCAGGATCCCCCAGCGAAGGAGATCATGTTTCCTTCCACGGTGCTCGCCGACAAGTTCTTTACCGATCTCCAGCCTGATAGCCTCCCGCAGTTCTTCCTGGCTCATACCTGCCGGAAGATCAGGCAACTGTGCCCTGTTCCTAATCTCATTCACTGCATCGTATGCCACCGATGTGGGGCCGTTCAGTTCATTCTCTGCTTCTGCAAGCATGAGGTAGGTTTCCGCCAGCCTGAAGTAGATGTCATCCCTTCCCGAATTCAGTTTTCCCAGCGGATTGCTGGGATCGATCGTGGGATCATCTTCAGGAAGAGGCACTTCCATATATTTCAGACAGTAATTGTAATTTGTTTTTTGACCGTTGATCGAATCAAGAACCGTGTATTTCCTTCTGATATCCCCGGGTTCATACAGATCAATGAAGCTCTGATACAGGGTCCATGCGGCGATCCCGTTGAACCAGGAAGGTTTTGGATTAATATGTTTTTCATAATTGCCCTGTGGCCTGTACTGGTTGGGAATTACAGAAGAAACTGCATCCTCTTTGAATTCTACACCGAAGATGATTTCATCGTTCCTTTCATTTGACGCCTTGAAAATATCTCCGAAATGAGGAAGAAGCACATGAGGGGACTGGTTGATGATCTCCGAGGCCTCTGTTTTTGCGTTGGCATAATCGTGCTGCCAGAGATAAATCCTGGCCTTCAGCATTTTTGCAGCCCATTTGGTGGCCCGTCCGCCACTACCTCCCCATGTGGTTTCCGGAAGTACACTCTCGGCCTCATCCAGATCGGCAAGCATATCGTTCAGGATGGTTTCAGCAGAAGTGTTGCTGATATGGGAAACCACATCAATCTGCAGCTCTTCAGTCCAATATGGCACATCACCCCAGAGGGTAGCCAGATAATAATAGTACATGGCTCTCAGAAACTTTGTTTCTCCGACCAGAAGGGCTTTTTCCTCTTCTTCCAGGCCTGAATTCTGGACCCGGCTGATCACCATGTTGGCATCGCGGATGCCCCTGTAGAGCTGCACCCAGTAGTCCTGGATCCTGACATCAAAAGTTCCAAGCCCATAATAAATCCCATGGACCATCCCTCCAAACATAACTGCACGAGGAGTGAAGAAGTGATCACTCCCAATATTCAGGGTATTGATCAGGCTGGAATGGATTAAGCCGTTGTTCAGCCTGAAGTAAACCCCATAGATCCCTGTTAATGCCTCTTCTTCAGTATTGAAATACTGATCGGCAGAAAGGTTCCCCCTCGGGTCCTCCACCAGGAAATCTTCGCAGGCAGAGCAGAGGAAAACCATCAGTATGATAAGAACAATATTTTTCATGTCTGGTTCTGTTTAATGTTTAGAAGATAAGGTTGATGCCAAATACATAGGATTTGTTGTTCGGGTAGACCACATTGGTATATCCTCTCAACACATCATTGCTCCCGTATGTATTCACCTCGGGATCATAATCCAGGTAATCCTTGTCCTTCAGGAGGAAAAGGTTGGTACCTGTAAAGTAGATACGTGCGCTCCGGAACAGGTTCCCGATCTTCGGAATGGTATAACTGAGCTGCAGGGTTTTCAGCCTGAGGTAGGAGCCATTAAAAATGAAGCTGGAGTTGGAATAGGCCAGGATGTTATTCGCAATACCGGCCCCGGGCCACTTGGCGCCCTCGGGATTGTCCACCGTCCACTGGTCCTTGGTTATGCTGGCATAAGAGTTCAGTTCATGCCCGGCCACCTCCATGGAACTGCTGTTGTACAGCCTGGTATTGTACAGGTCATTCCCGTATACCCCCTGAAAGAAAAGGCTCAGCTCAACATTCTTGTAGCGCAGGGTATTCTGGATCCCACCAAAAAACTTCGGGTTGGAATTCCCGATGATGGTCTCATCCAGCTCATCGATCACCCCGTCGTCGTTCTGGTCGACAAACGTGAAGTCACCGGTCTCCGGATCAACCCCTTCCACTTCATAACCAACAAAAATCCCGAGAGGCTGTCCCTCAATCAATCTACCTGTCAGTGCCCTTGAAGGAGCAGGCAGGCGGTGGGTCTCGATACTGTCTTTCGAACCCAGTTCCAGGATCTCGTTCCTGTACTGAGCCACATTGGCAGATACCTGCCAGGTAAAATCCTGGTTGGAAACCACCACTGCATCCACCACCGCTTCAAATCCGTGGTTCTGGAGACTGCCCACGTTCCTCAGCTGGCTGGTAAAACCGGTATAATAAGGTACCTCTTCTTCAAAAAGAAGGTCAAAGGTCTTCTTATAATAGTAATCAAATTCAAAGCTCAGGCGGTTATCGAAAAATCCGGCATTCAGCCCCACATCGAACTGACGGGTAGTTTCCCATCTGATGTTAGGGTTGGCCAGGGTTCCCTGAATCACCCCGGTATACTGTGTGTCATTTACGATCCCCTGATATGTACCGAGCCGGGCAAGGGTGGTAAACGTGGGTATCCCTTGGTTGCCGGTTACACCGTAGCTGGTACGTAACTTCAGGTTATGGAATATTCCAAGATCCTTGATGAAGGGCTCTTCTGAAAGCCTCCAGGCAAATGCAGCAGATGGGAAATTTGCCCATTTGTTGTTCGCTCCCAGTCTGGAAGAACCATCTCTCCTGAAAGAGACAGTAAACAGGTATTTATTGTACAGGGAATAGTTCACCCGTCCCAACATGGAGAGAATACTCCATTCATTATAGCCGGATGAAATGGTCCTGTATTCTGCCTCCGTGAATTCCAGGGCATAGAACTTGGTCACATCATTCAGCAGTTTTTCACCTGAAATGAAACTCGATTCTCCCTGGAAGGTCTGCATGGTAAGCCCGAGCACTGCATTCAGGTTTGAGTTGGAGAATTCCTTCTCAAAATTCAACAGGTTCTCGTTCAGGAAGGTGGTCTGCTCATTTTTACTGATACTTCCGTATCCTCCCAGGTTCTGAGCGGCCCGGTTGGGTTTAGCTCCGGGAAGATACACCTGGGTCTTGTTGAACACCTTGTCGTAACTCAGCGATGATTTGAGTTTCAGCCAGGGGAAGAACTTCAGTTCGATATTTCCAATGGTCAGCAGCCTGTCGGCGAAGCTTTCATTTGTATCCATGTTTGCCGAAGCAATGGGATTGTTGAACAGGACCCCGCTCTCCCACATATAGGTATAATCTCCGTTCTCATCCTTCACAGGAAGAAGGGGGTTGAGCAAGACGAGCTGCCCTGCGGAATATTTCGGGTTGTCGGTATAGGAATGGTTGTACCGCTGGTGCAGGCTGATCTTCACATGATCGGACACTTTCTGGTCGATATTGAAGTTCAGGTTGTACCTGTCGAACTCGTTGGACAGTATGATCCCTTCCTGTTTGAAAAAGTTTCCGGAGACATAATATTGCGTCAGTTCATTTCCCCCCTGCACCGACACGTTGTTATCGGTCACGTAGGCCTCACGGAGTCCCACTTCCTGCCAGTTTGTCCCTTCAGGAAGGTTGTCGAGGTCGTAGATCGGTTCAATACCGATATTCAATGCCCCCTGGTTGTAGAATTCAGCGAACTGCCGCTGGTTCCTGGCATCGACCTGCCCGGCCACTTTCTGCCAGCCATGGGAGGTATTCACCGTGACAGTGGGTCGGCCTACCTTTCCCCTCTTGGTGGTGATCAGGACCACACCGTTGGCTCCCCTGGTACCGTAGATGGCTGTAGATGAAGCATCCTTCAGAATCTCAATCGACTCGATATCGGAAGGAGAAATGCTGGTCAGATTCCCACCGCCGATAAAACCATCGATCACATACAGGGGTTCGTTCCCGGCAGTAATGGAGTTCCCGCCCCTGATCCTGATGGTGGCCCCGCCACCGGGGGCATTACTCGTCGATGTCACGAGTACTCCGGCTGCACGTCCCTGAAGGATCTGCTCGACGTTTGCCACCGGTGCTTTCAGGGCTTCTTCCGTGTTCACCGAGGATACGGCACCGGTAATGTCGCTCTTTTTTACCGATCCGTAGCCAATAGCAACCACTTCGTCGAGGCTTACCACATCTTCCACCATGGTCACATTGATGGTGGACCTGCCACCGACAGCGATCTCCTGGGTTACCATTCCCACGAATGAAAACACGAGCACCGGGTTCTGTACATCGGCTCCAATCGTCAGGGAATAGTATCCGTCGGTATCGGTAATGGTTCCGGTCATAGTACCTTTCAGTAACACGGAAGCCCCTGGTACCGGCAGGTTCTGTGCATCGACCACCTTTCCCTGAACAGTGATCTGCTGCTGGGGCAGGCCGTATGCGGAAGCATGCAAGAATGACAATCCTGCCACGCTTAGATTGAAAATCAGCAAGAAGCCTACCGCTGCTGCTTTTTTCATCTTTTTTTTCATTTTCATGGTTTTTGATTAAGATTAGAATTTATATAAGAGCCAGGTTGACAACAAGTTGTTCATCCTGCGTATTCTAAGCCTGGGGCAATGAGAAAAAGAGAAAGCACAGCCTGAGTAATTAAATTAATCGTTTAAAGGGATGAATAATATGCTACTTTGTTGTGTGAATTAAAAATATACATATTTTACAAACGATCATCAACGGCAAAGCGGTTAAATCCATTAATTCTGTAAAGCTTAAACGTTTAAACCAAAATTATGAAAATTTATTCCCTATTGCAATTTGTTACATATGTTGTACAACATGTTTTCCGCCGAACCCTGACCCATTGTTCTCCGGAAACCAACTTTTTCCGCTCATCTCATCTGTGCGTGGAAGTAATGGATATCTTTTCTGCATCTCTATCTCTATAGCCAGCCATTACATATATTAGAACAGGGAAAAAGTGCACTGTAGAAATTCCAGATGCAGTGTATGGTGAAATAAAATTTGGAATGGAGAGGATTATAAATGGATCTGCCTCATGGAACCACTTGTTCAAAAGGAGATACATAGCCTTCCTCCCACAGCATCTACCCGGCCATCTCTGAAGTAAATCCCCGGCTTTCCTCCGTATGGCTTTTTACATCCCGGAGATTGGTCTCCAGTTCGGCGTACACCTGGTTCACCCCGGCAAGGATTCCCATCTGGATGTGTTCATGGATATTCATGGCCCTTGAAGGACTGACCACCATATTGGTCACCGCCTCGATCTTGGTCAGTTCGGCAGCAAATATCTTTTATCTTTCCCTGATCGAACAGGAGGGCCGGCACAGGGATCCTCCTCATGACTGCCAGGGTCTGGATCCCGAAATCCCTCGCAAGCAGGATCTTCCCTGTGAGCAATTCCTCACAGGAATGCTCCGGACCAATCGGCTCAATACAATATATAATTCAAACCCTTCAGGCATTGCTGCCTCGATGGTTTTTCCCGGTTCACGGAAGGGATCAAGGTATCTGATCCCTTCCGTAACCTGTTGATATAATACACTCCAGTAAAACTTGTCTTTTTCAATTCCTTTGCCACGTGCAGATCGAAATAGCCGATATTTGCCACGAACCGCTGGTCTTCCCAAAGGAGCGGCTCCCAACTCACGCGCCAGACCAAGGAACTTCTCAACCGGGTAATCGGCAATGGTCTTCAGGAAAAATTCATAGAATTAGTATTCCTGCAATTTCTCCAGTTTAAGTTTCAGGGTTTCCGCATCTTTCTCCCATTTCGAATCCAGGGAATAATGGGCATGGTCCATAAAACAGAACCGTCAGTTCTTCGAGCAGGATTCTGCATGAATCCCTGTCTGGGTAAAGACATAGCCCCTTTTCCCGAATTTTTTCCAGCTCAGGGAATTTTACACTGACAACAGGAGGTAAAACGCCGGGGATTCTGACCCGATCCTGAGCAGCTCCAGTATCTCATTATCATCCAATGCTTTTCCACCCTTTTCCAGTCTTTCAAGTATTTCGATCTGATCCAAGGCGTATCAATAGGCTATGTCAGAATATTGGTACTCAGGGACCTGTATTTTCCGGCTGGTTGGGCCCGTTCTTTGCCAACTCAAGCAGTTCCTTCACGATATCAGGATGTTCTGCTGCCACATCATGCTCCTCGGAGATATCGTTCTTCAGGTTATACAATTCAGGCTCCGTTCTTTCCGGATCTTTCACATACTTGTACCCCATGGTGGGATTGGGCAGGACCAGTTTCCAGTCTCCTTTCCTTACCGCCTGCAGTTCTCCTTTCACATGATAGTAAAAGATATCCCTTGCGCCATCCTCCGATTTTCCGAGGATCAGGTCGGTCTGGTCATAACCATCCAGGATCCTGTCAGAAGGGGCTTCGGCTCCTGCAAGGGCTGCAAATGTAGGCAGAAGGTCGAGCGTCGACATAATGGCATCACTGCTTTCACCTTCTGGCACGCCGGGCCCTCTGATGATACAAGGCTCCCGCAATCCTCCTTCAAAAGGCGATCCTTTTGCACTCCGTAATGGATAAGCATTGCCTGTTGCCAGTTGTCCCCCGTGCCTGCGCCTGTAGAACTCCTCCCTGTTCGACCAGGGTCCGTTGTCGCTGGTATAGACCACGTAAGTATTGTCACTGATCCCCAGCTCATCAAGCAGATCAAGAACCCGTCCCACATTCCAGTCAATTTCCTCGATCACATCCCCATAGAGCTCTCCGTCCGATGTTCCTCTGAATTGGTCGCTGGCATCGATCACTACATGGGCCATGGTATGAGCGAGATACAGGAAGAAGGGTTCGTCCTTGTGCTCTTTGATGAAACCAATGGCTTCGTCTGTATACATCCTTGTCAGTGATCCCATATCATCGGTCTGATAAAGGGAATCCCTGTTCCTGTAAAGTACCACGCTACCCCTGTCATTCGCCCCCAGGGTACCGAAGTAATAATCGAATCCCTGGTCATTGGGTACGAGGCCTTCCTGGTATTTGCGCTGGGAGATGTCCCATTTCCCGATGCAACCGGTGGCATAGCCTTCTGCTTTCAGTACCTCTGCAATGGTTATCTCCTCGGAACGGGTGAGCCATCCCCCGCCGATTCTGAGAGGATACCGTCCTGTGAGCAACGCTCCCCGGGAAGGACCGCAAACCGGTTGTGCATAAAAGCTGGTAAGCTTGAGCCCCTGTTCGGCCATTTCATCGATCCTTGGTGTTTTGATCGTTTCTGACCCGAAACATCCCAAGTCGTTGTAGCCCTGGTCATCCGCAAAAATGATGATGAAGTTCGGGTGTTCAGGCACCTCCTCCTTCGAGGAACCGGAACAGGCAGCCAACAGACCGGCTGCCACAGCCCCTGTGCCCATGAACCCTGTTTTCAGAAAGCCTGGTGTTTTTTTCATGGCATTTGGTTTTAATGAATAGGTTGAAAAAAGTCAATTCTTTGCTGTTGACGGCTTTATTCTTCCATTCTCCTGAGATCCCTCCACCTCGGCTGAACTGGAACGGCATCCTGCAAGTGCCATTCCCGAAGTTCGGCCAGCATTTTTTCCACTCTTTTCTGCTGCTTCTCCTCTCCGGCAATATTGGTGAACTCACCTGGATCCTTCTTCTGGTCATACAACTCCGGAGGAATATCGGGTCCGTTGTCCACCAGCTTATACCTGCCGTCGAACAGCATCATGGTGGCATAATAGGGTCCCCCGGGTTTATTCATTCCGGAAAGCGGGTATTCACTGTGGACTACTTTGCGGTGATGCCTGGTTTTCCCGGTAAGGAGCGAAACAAGTGACTTCCCCTGGACCGTTTCAGGATTGTCACATCCTGTCATTTCCGTTAGCGTGGGAAACAGATCGATCAGTTCCACAAGGGCATTGGATTGTTTACCGGCAGCAAAAGTCCCGGGAAGGCTAAAGATAAGGGGCACCCTCACAGAGGCATCAAAGAAGACGAACTTGGTCCATAGCCCGTGACGGTGGAGCATTTCCCCGTGATCGACCAGGTAAACCACAAGGGTGTTTTCACGTAAACCCAGGCTTTCCAGTTCATTCAGCACCTCCCCGAACAGATCATCCACGAAAGCAAGGTTCCCATAGTGGCCCTGCATCCCGTCGAGTATCTGTTCCCTTGTAATGTTCCGAAACCCTCTACTCATGATCCATTTCTTGTAGCGAGGACTGGCATCATCCAGATCGTTTTCAGGGAACTCGGGAATTACCAGCTTCGATCTGTCGATCTTGTTCCAGTATTCCAGAGGGGGCTGAAAAGGAGGATGTGGTTTGTGCATAGAACATTGAATGAGCCATGGCCGGTCCTTGTTCTCCCGCATGAACCTGATGGCATTTTCCTTGGCTTGCCATTCCAGGGTGGTCGTTTTTGGAAAGGGATCTGGCGCCCCTATGGCCGGATCGCGCAGAAGATTGGCAGTTCCTGACAGAATGACACCTCCTTCTGGTACAGGCATTCCGGGGTTCCTCGAGCCTTCGTTGTATTCATCCCAGTCAAGATCTTCCCTCCCGGGGGTATGCAGTTTGCCGAAACAACCGGTAGTATATCCCTTTTTCCGCAGGACTTGTGGAAAAGAAAGGATATCGCGGTTCCCGGCATAGGCATTTGAGATCACCCCGTTTGAATGCGGATAACATCCGTTCAGAATGGAGTTCCTGCTGGAAACGCAAACGGGACTCTGGCAGTAAGCCTGTCGCATACTGTAACCGGAACTGGCCAACCTGTCGAGGTTGGGGGTCAGTGCATTATGGTCCCCATAATATCCCAGTGAATCGGGACCGTGCTGGTCGCTCATCAACAGGAGGATATTCAAGGGCCTTTTCTTTTCCCTGGCCAGTGCCAGCGCCGGGAAAGCAGAGGCAACGATCCCGCCTGCGATCAGTGTCCCTGAGTGTCCAATGAACCGCCTGCGGTCCATGGTGCCTGAATAGGCAGCATCCTGATTTTTACTTTTCTCTGTCATCAACTTTTATCAATATTGAATGTGAACTTATTTGGTATTTTCTTCCACATATGTCCCGAAAGCCTGATATTTCCTGAATAAACCGGCATACATTTCCACGTTGGCAGGGACGGGATGGTATTCTTTTTCGAATCCCTTGCCCATTTTCTCCTGCGCATAGCTGATATCGGAATGCAGTCCGGCAACTACGGCAGCATACATGGCTACCCCGAGGGCACAGGTATATTCCGAGCGGACTGCCCTGATGGGCCTGTTCATCACATTGCTCATGACCTGCATCACGAAGGGGGATTTCCTGGCCACTCCACCCAGTACCAGGATCCCTTTGATCCAGATCCCCTGGTCTCTGAAACTGTCGGCGATCAGTTTTGAGTCGAAAGCGGTGGCTTCCTCCAGGGCCCTGAAGATGGCAGGAGCACCTGAACCCAGGGTAAGGCCGGCAATAGCTCTTTTCAAATGCGGATTCGCATCAGGGGTACGTCGTCCGTTCAGCCAGTCGAGTGCCACCAGGTCAGTGTTTCCGGGAGGAATCTTTCCGGGGTACCTGCTCGGTTCGGCCCAGAAACCGGCTGGAGGCAATTCTCCCCACCCTTTATGCCACATTGCCTTATGCCCGGCTGCACAACGGTTTCTTTTCATTTTGACCGGATCCGTGTTGCCGGTAAGCAGGGCAGGCATCCAGTCGCAGTGTTCCACCCAGGAAACGGCAGCTTCAGCCACCCTCTCATTGCCCCCGAGCACATGAGGCGTTTTGGCCCAAAACCATTCGGAAGAATACACACCACCCGAATACTTGAAGTAACCGGTCTCCCATTCCCTGCACAGGTCATTGATCCAGTCCGCCTCATTGATGGAAGTATGATCCCTCCAGGGGGCGAACATTGCATCGGGATCTTCTTCAAAACCACGGAAAAGGGCAAGGGGTGTCCCGTTTTTATCCGCCGGTGCAAGGGTGAAGCCGGTGGTATCGATCGGAATGGCAGCTACCTGTTCCGCGGAACCTGGAACATTGGTCAGAATGTTTTTCACTGTATTTTCAATACCCTCGATATAATCAAGCGGATGCTGCCTGAAACGGTTCTGTACCGGATCACAGTACAGACCGTTTTCCCATCGTGGATATTCAAATACAAAGGATGCGAACTCCTCCCCGTTATCGGCCCCGACCAGCACGGCACGCATTGAATCGGTCCCGTAATCGATCCCGATGCAAAGACTCCTGTCCATTTTCTGTTCCTTTTCTTTATCGGCTGGTTGTGTCAAAAGTCTTTCATATATGGTTCAGTTCTCTTCCGCGGGGACATGGCCGACACCTCCCGGACCCGCCTCATCCACTTCCTTCATCGCAGGATAGATCTCATACAGCCTGGGGGTAATCTTTTCCGTGTTGTTGCGGTTCCTGTAAATAAAAAGAAGCGGATCATCTGTTCTTTTCATCCATTTCCTCATACTCCTGCGCATCTTTCTGATCTGGCCTGCATATGCCGGGTCATCGATCAGGTTATTCAGGGAATGTGGATCTTTTTCAAGATCATAGAATTCCTCAGGGGTGCGGTACCTGAAAAAATTCACCCTTTCGGCCATCTCCGGATCAGTTTCCGCAGCACGTTCCATGGCTTTCATGGTGAGGCCCTCGTTGTTATTGGCATAAATTCGTTCCCCGTTGGCCCATGCATTGAAGATATACAGGTATTTGTCGTTCTGCAGTCCCCTCATGGGAGTAGCTATGCTTCGCATGGGCATGGGCTTGCCATGTGCCTTGTTGTCGATCTGGGTAAAAATGATCCCCTGGTTCTTTTGTTTTTTACCCAGAAAAAGGGGCCAGCGTGATACCCCGTCGAGTTTTTCAGGCGGATCGATCCCCAGTGCCTCAAGGACGGTAGGGAAATAATCCACTTCCGATATAAAATGCGTATCATCTACAGATCCGGCTTTTATCACACCCGGCAGTCTCACGATAAAAGGCGTGCGATTGGAGGCATTGTAATTGTCACACTTCGCAAAGGGAACAGCGACCCCGTTGTCCGACATAAAGATCACAAGGGTATTCTCCCTGTAACCGCAATCATCCAATGCCTGCATAACTTTGCCAAAAGTATCGTCCAGCCGCTTGGCAGAATTGTAATAATAGCTGATCTCCTGCCGAACCAATGGCAGATCGGGAAGGAATCCAGGGACAGGAACTTCTTCCGGGCTGTATATCCTGGAAGGCCTCTCCCATCCGTTCCTCAGGGGCAGATCGGGATTGAAGAACGGACGGTGGGGATCATGCGAATTGACCATGCAGTAAAAGGGTTTCCCGTTTTGCCTGCATGAATCAAGGAAATCCTTTACGTGTTCATAATACAGGGATGGGCTGCGCCCGTTTCCCAACTGGTCCTGATATACTGTACGGTCCCAGGTATATTCGGGTTTCGGGGTAGAATGCTCCACCTTCCCGAACACACCGGTTATGTAGCCCTCATTTCCCAAGATCTCCATCAAAACGGGTAACGGACTGCCCGTTTGCATTTTCATGAACCCCATCACACCGCTGTTATGCCCATACAAGCCGGTTGCCAGTATCCCCCGGCTGGGTTGCGAAATGGAATTGTTCACATAGGCGTGCACAAAACGTATGCCCTCACTGGCAAAACGGTCCACATTCGGTGATATATCTGCCACCTCCGAACCGTAACATCCCAGTGAATTCCTGTCCAGGTCATCGGCTGTGAACAACAGAATATTCAAAGGGGATTCCTGGGTCATGGACAGTTCTGGCCGCAATACAGCACTCCCAAGCAAAATAGCTGATAATACTTGATTGTTCATTTCTGTTTGTTCTCCCTTTATTTGATCCTTTCAACTTTCGTGTAATATGCACTGCAGATGGGTTTCCCATCCTTGTCGAGGAACCAGGTCTCCACCACCTGTACACCTTTTTCCAGTTCCACAGTAAATTTAACTTCTGTCTGGCCCGGGGAGGTAACTATCGTCTGGTCGTAAGAACCCACTTTCAGCCGGGCCTTTGCAATGGGAACTGCTCCCCTAACCCTGCCATGCCGGTCCTCCATAGGATCGTTAAGCGGGATATTCCCTGCCGGGTGCCAGCGTGAAAGAGTGAATTCATAGTTACCTGGAGTATCCACAATGACATCCCAGTAACCGATCCTGTTACCGGCAAGCAGGTTGCCCAGATTGTCGGCATAGGAACCCTGCCAGTCAGATGAATAGAGCATCAGGGGATTCTGCTTCTCATTTCCCAGATGGATATACCGGGGCTTTTCATAATCGGGCATGGTCTTTTCCCGCCATTCCTTGTAATGCTGCTTCAGTTTTTCCACCACCTCAGGATACTGTGCAGACACATCGGTTGTCTGACCGGGGTCGGTCGAGAGATTGTACAGTTCCTTGTCCATGACCAGTCTCCATTTTTTCCACATCACAGCCAGGTTTTCCTGCGGCCGGTATGGATTATCATATTCCACGACGAGGATTCTGTCGTCGAGACCGGAATCATCACCCTTGAATACAGGGGCAAGGGAAGAACCGTCCAGTTCAAGATTTTCAGGTTTTTCCAGTCTGCACCAGTCCATCAGAGTTGGGAGAATGTCCTGGCATTGCGTGAGGAGATCGATGTCTCTCGGTTTCCCCAGGTCCCCGTCAGGCCATCTTATAAAAAGAGGAACGCGGTGACCTCCTTCATAGGGTTCTGTTTTGTGGCCCCGCATTCCCGCATTAAATACATTGTGCCCCTGAACGGTACCGTTGTCTGTCATATAGATCAGGATTGTATTGTCAGTAAGCCCGGCCTGATCCATGGTTTCCATCAATCTGCCCATGTTCTCGTCGATATTGGCGATCTGGCCGAAAAATTTAGCTGTGGTCTCGTCCATTCCTTTTTCCAGGTAGGGATCCGAATAGACATCGTCGACGAGGTGAGGTCCGTGCGGACAATTGGTGGCCAGGTATACAAAGAATGGCTTGTCCCCTTCTTTCCACTTACTGATATAATCCAGGGTCAGGTCGAACCATACATCCGTGCAGTACCCTTCATATTTCTCCCACACGCCATTATGGTTGTATGTATCGTTCCAGTAGGTATTCCCAAAATAATCGGCAATGGAGGTAATCCCCCATGCACCATGGTGTACGGTCTCCTGGAAGCCCCGGTCCTGCGGCCGGTAAGGATAGCTGTCACCCAGGTGCCATTTCCCGAACTGGGCGGTCTGGTAGCCGGAAGCACTGAAAATGTCGGCCATGGTGGGTACTTCCTCCCTGATCATGGATCTTCCGAGGCAGACCGCACTTGCTCCGTTATCTTTGCAATCCCGCCCGGTTATCAGTTGTCCGCGGGTAGGAGTGGACATGGGAGCCGAGTGGAAATCGGTCAACCGGATACTCTGGTCATGCAGCCTGTCCAATTGCGGCGTCTGCAGTACCGGATTACCGTGTACGGACAGGTCCCCGTATCCCTGGTCATCGGTCAGCACGATGATCACATTGGGTCTGGCCTCCCATTCTTTCTCCGCATGTTTACAGGATACCAGGGAGAATGCCACTCCGGCGCCAGCCAATGAGCCCATCATCACTTGTGAAATTTGGCTTTTTATCATCTTATTTAAATGTTTTGGTTCCCTTTAAGCTGGCCTTTCAAACAAATCAATCTGACAATCAATTCGTTTCAAAGGCATAGCTTAAACGTTTAAATTTAAAAATATATTTTCATTTTCCATTTTTTCATGGGATAATTCCTGTCAGGCCTGCTATTTAAAACCGTTTTACCCTTATTATTCTTTCCGGTATTGCCTGAAAAAATCCCAGAAAAGGTCAGCGATGACCATGCTGTGGTTCTTTCCGTTCGGGTACCTGTGCGGAAGGTCCCTGATCAGATAAAACCTGAATTCATTCCGTGGTTCTTCCCCTTTGAAAACATAGCAGAGGAGACTGTCGGTTCCCTCATAACGATACACAGAATCCAGTTCCAGGGCATCCACCATATCCATGACCCGCCTATAGAGGACCGGCGTTTCCAGGGCCTCCTCTCCCCAAGGGGGGAGTTTACCTGTTTTCTTTGCGATGTTTTCGTCGCCGATGGCCAGGCAGGACGGAATCAGCGAAACGGCCCGGAAAGATGTATCCTGGAGGAAACCTGCCATGATCGAAGTCGCAGCCAGGATATCCGATGCCTCAAGGGTTAGCCGACTCACGAAATTCCCGCCATTCGAAAAACCCGACGCATAGATCCTGCCCGCATCGACAGGATAGTTTTTCTGCAGGAACCTGACCATTTCCCTGAAAAACAATACATCGTCATAATGAACCTGGCCCGGACAGGCATAACCGTCCAGTTTTCCTTCGTTCCACTTGGTAGTGTTCCTTTTTCTGCCGTTTTCTTCTATGCAGTAGGTCAATGCCGAGGGGAACACTGCGATAAGTCCCTCCTTGTCGGCCTTCTCCTTCCAGCCTGAAATGTTATAGAATTTCTCCCCGTTCCCGCCCGTGCCGTGGAACATGAAAACCACAGGCATGGGGAGACTGTATAAACCGGCAGGCTGGTAAACAATGAATTGTCGGTCGACCCCATCCACATTGATGATATGGTCAGATCTCCCCGGAAAGCCTTCAATTTCCTGAGAAAAGGCCGCAACTGCCGGTATCACACCTAAAATAACCCATACGATCATTTTTTTCATCTTCAGTTTATTTTATAGTTCTCCTTGTTGTAAACCGGAACCCGGTTTTTCGTGTGTCCGGCAAGCCGGATGTTCTGCACCAGATCGTCATAGAACCTTTGTGCTTCAGGAACCAGTCGGTCGACAACCTCCCGGTGCTGGTCAATCCTGTTGAACCGCTCAGACACATCAGCCCCCAGATCATAAAGTTCTTTCGGGTCCACTTTTCCCTCCTCATCGATCTGCACCAGCAACTTCCACCGCTCATCCCTTATTCCCAGGTAATTTGCTTCTCCCTCACGGCTGCCGGCCATGTAATGGAAAAACTCATGCGGGCTTCGGTCGCTCTTCCCTGAGATCAGGGGCCAGATATCCAGGCCATCGATGATCCTGCCATCGGGAACTTTGGCCCCTGCCAGACCGGCTAATGTGGGAAGGATGTCAAGATTCCCTGCAATCTCCCCCGTTCTCCTGCCTGCAGGTATTTTACCGGGCCACCAAAATATTGCCGGCACCCTCACCCCTCCTTCGTACACCGTACCTTTTCCGGCACGCAGGGGACCAGCCGACCCTCCATCGATGCCATACTGCAGCCAGGGACCATTGTCGGTGGTAAAAATGACCATGGTATTCCTGTCCAGTCCAAGTTCCTTCAGTTTGTCAAGGATCCGACCCACGCTCCAGTCGATCTCCATCACCACATCCCCGTACAATCCCCTAAAAGACTCTCCCGCATACTTGCCTGAAACAAAAAGAGGAACATGAGGCATGTTATGAGCCAGGTACAGGAAAAACGGCCGATTGCTGTTCTCAGAAATAAAACTGATTGCTTCTTCAGTATAACGGGTGGTCAGATACCGCTGATCGGGGTTCAGTTCGATCACCTCCTTGTCCCTCATAAGGGGCAGGTCATTGGGGAATCCTCCCTTTGGGCGATAATAAGACCCCTCGCCTGCAAAACCGGTATATGCCGCACGCTTCCGCATGGCCAGCATCATACTATCCTCTTCAGGCTGTGGCTGCATCTTCGGATGGTATCGCCACATGTCATTTGAGAATGGGATGCCGAAATAGGAATCGAATCCCTGGCTGACCGGAAGGAACTCCAGCGCATCCCCCAGATGCCATTTGCCGATGGCTTTTGTGGCATATCCTTTTTCCTTGAGGACCTCGGCAATGGTGATCTCATCGGGATGCAGACCATATGGAGAAGACGGCCCGGGATTCCTGGCATGGCTCACCCTGGCCGGATAACAACCGGTCATGAGCTGGGCCCGGGAAGGAGCAGAAAAAGGTGCAGCATAAAAACTGGTAAAACGTACCCCCTCTTCAGCCATCCTGTCGATATTGGGAGTCCGGATATTCGGAGAACCATAACAACCCAGGTCCCCGTAACCCTGGTCATCAGTAAAGATGATGATGAAATTCGGGAGGTCTTCTGCGACCTCTGCTTGCCGGCACGAAGAGAAAAATCCTGCCGTGGTGACCGCAAGGCTTGCCGGTATCCCATACCTGCTGATCAGATTTTTTTTCATGGTTGATTTGATTTGGGTTCAGTGGTACCAACCGGACGGGTCATGGATGGATCAGACATTTCCCTGTCAAATGCTTCCATGTATTCCATCAAACGTTCCACCACATCCGGATGGTCTTCAGCCACATTGTGTGATTCAGAAATATCTTCCTTCAGGTTATACAATTCAAGTCCTGTCGCACCGTCCCGGTGGAGTTTCCATTTCCCCGACCTGACAGCGACCAACTTATCGCGCCTGTGATAAAAAAACTTTTCGTAGGGAGAAACCGCCCCTTCTTCCCCTGCAAGGATTGGCCAGATATTACTGCCATCGATGATCCTGTCATCCGGGACTGACGCCCCGGACAGATAGGCAAAAGTAGGAAGGATGTCCATGGCAGTCACCAGCTCATCTGAAACCTGCCCGGGCGGTATATGTCCCGGCCACCGCATGATACCGGGCACACGCATTCCACCTTCATAAGTGCTGCCTTTTTTCCCTCTAAGAGGAAATGCACTACCCACAAAAGGTCCATTGTCGGTAGCAAAAAATATAAATGTCCTTTCATTCAGGCCATTCTCTTCCAGTGTTCTCAGTACCTCACCTACCGACCAGTCCAACTCTTTAATGACCTGTGGAAACAGGGCTTTTCTTGTCTGGTAATCAATATCCCTGTTTTCCTTTTTAAGAATTTCGATGATGCTGTCAGACACCTCCTTCATATAGGGAGGGGAAACGTGCAGTGGCATGTGGGGCATGGGATGCGGTATATACAAGAAGAAGGGTTCGTCCCTGTGCCTCACAATAAAATCTACCGCTTTTTTTGTGATCCGTTGTGTCAGGTAATCGGCATCCGGATCCAGTTCAATGACCGTATCTCCTTCGTATAGAGGCAGGGAAGGAAAATGGAAGAACTTCTGCCTTGGATGATATGGATGAATATCATGACTATATGGAAGCCCGAAAAATTCATCGAATCCCTGTTTGGTGGGCAGGAACTCAGGAGCATCTCCCAAATGCCATTTGCCGAATATCCCGGTGGCATAACCTTTTGTTTTCAGGAGTTCGGCAATGGTGATCTCCTCAGGATTCAGGCCCCATTTGTCGTTTGAAAGAAGTACAATGAACCTGGAACCCTCTGCCAGTCCTATCCTTTTCGGGTAGGAACCCGTCATCAGGGCAGATCTGGAAGGAGAACTCAATGGACCGGCCACATAGAAAGAGGTCAGCCGGATCCCTTCCTCAGCCATCCTGTCAATATTGGGTGTATTGACATGGGTAGCACCATAGCAGCTCAGGTCATTGTAACCCTGGTCATCAGTAAAAATGATGACAAAATTCGGAGGCGGTTCAGCTTTACGGGCACAACCGAATCCGGTCATCACCGACAGTATGGCCACTCCGGCTTGAAATGGCACTGTCTTTGAATTTCGTTTTTCTAAAGCTTTCATCATTCATCCATTTGATCAAAATCAATGTGGGAGCTGACGGCCCTGTAGGTACCGTCGGCTACCCGGCTGAACCGGTCCACTATTTTCCCGTATTCAGGTTCATTTACCAGGTTTTTTCTTTCCAGCGGGTCCCAGACATAATCATACAGTTCCCTTGCAAGCGTTTTCCCGTTTGGACCACCTGCAGCAGCATCCTTTTCCACCCATACCACGTAGCGATACCTTTTCGAACGGTAGGAATAGCCCATCACTTTCCCCCTCGGGAACTGGGAAATGGCGACCGGTTTGATTTCTGCTACAGGATCATCCAAAACCGGAACAAGGCTGGTCCCGTCTTTTTCCTGGGGGATCGCGATCCCCGCCAGATCGGCCAGGGTGGGATATACATCTGTCAGCTCAACCAGCGAAGTACTGATAGCACCGTGAACACCTGCCGAAGGAGCAGCAATAATGAGGGGCACCCTGGTGGATTCTTCGAAGTTGGTAAGTTTGCACCACAGACCATGGTCACCCAGGTGCCAGCCGTGGTCTCCCATCAGCACCACGATGGTGTTGCGGGCCATTTCAGTTCTTTCCAGCTGGTTGAGAATTTTCCCTACCTGGGCATCAATAAAGCTCACACAGGCATAATAGGCATGGATCAGCTCGAGTTGCCTGGCATCATCCAGGGGGCCGTCGTCGGGAATATCTTTATAGGACCGGAGTTCCTTGAAATTATGGTAGGCATAACGTGGGCTCCCTTCCGCCCTTTCCCTGAATACTGCTGTTCTGAAGGTATCCCTGTCATACATGTTCCAGTATTTTGCAGGTGCCGTAAACGGCAAGTGGGGGCGCCTGAAACCCACGGCCAAGAAGAACGGCTTTCCGGTTGCAGCAAATTCATTCAGGAATTCGACAGCCCGTTTCGCGATCATCCCGTCAAAGTAAACCTCATCATCCACTTCGGCCCGTTCCATAGAAGGCCTGAAACCATTGTAACGGGGATTGAACCTGCCACTGTCGGGCAATTGACGCCTGAGGGCGTAGGCTACTCCTTCAGCATCGAAGTAGGCAGGTTTCCGGCTCCAGGAAATGCTGTCTTCCTCCGGAGTCAGGTTTCTGGTATCGAAAACCTTCCCCACACCGATACTTGTATACCCGTTTTCTTTGAAGAGCTGGGGCAGGGTAATGATCCCGGGATTTAGTTCCCTGAACAATTTGTACTCCGAATTCTGATTCATGAACCAGGTACGGATATTATCGGGGCGCATGCCTGTCAGGATGCTGGCCCTTGAGGGTCCACAGATGGCCTGGGCACAGTAGGCATGCTGAAATACCATCCCATTTTCAGCCAGACGGTCAATATTTGGGGTTTTTGCCAGCGGATCCTCATAGCATCCCAGCAGGGGCTTCAGGTCGTCGACAATTATGAAAAGTACGTTGGGCCTGGTATTTTCAGGGGATAACTTTGCCAGCAGGTTATGGCAAAAGCTCATTGAGAATACCAGGCTCAACGTTACTTTACCATACAAGTGAAAGGAGAATCTCATTCTTATATCAAATGATCGGCTTTCAGGAATCTACCTGCTTGAACCTGCCTTTCTAATTTCCTCCAGCTTTTGCCGCATCTTTTCGGCCACTTCCGGATACTGGTTGATCACGTTGGTGGATTCCGAAAGATCGGTTGCAAGGTTGTACAATTGCTGGTCGGGTGCATTGGGTTTGAATTTCCCGTCTTCGATATCGCTGTTCACCTCTCCGGCAAATTTCAGTGCAGGGGGACCGCCAAATGCATGGTCACCCGGGTTGCGGGCACCAAATCCTCCACCACCTTTTGCGCTGATATACATCCAATCTCCCTGGCGAAGAGCAATGTTGGAGGGACGGAAGGCAGCGATAACAAGGTTATCCCTCAGCTCCTCACCGGTTGTGCCCAACAGGACAGGAAGCATGTTGTAACTGTCGGGAGCATCTCCTTCCTTCAATTCATATCCCACAAGGGATGCCAGGGAATGTAGCATGTCTACGTTGCTGATGAGCTGATCGGTCCTGGATCCGGCTTCCACTTTACCGGGCCACCTCACGATCATGGGCACCCGGTGTCCGCCCTCCCAGGAATCGAACTTAAATCCCAGCAGGTCACCGTTCTGACGGTGCCCGGCCCTCCATGCATCCTGACCACCCCGGTTGATCATCCCTCCGTTATCGCTGGTAAAGATGAGCAGGGTGTTGTCGGCCAGGTTTTCCTCATCCAGGGTTTTCATGACTTCACCCACGATCCAGTCCAGTTCATGAATGAAGTCGCCGTAGCGTCCGGCCTCGCTTGTCCCTTTGAACCGGGGATGCGGGGTAAATGGATGATGAATGTTGGTGGTAGCAAAATAGAGGAAGAAGGGTTGGTCCTTATGGGTCTTGATCCAATCCACGGCCTTGTTCTTCAGCGTAGTGCCTACCATTTCATCGTCGTACAGGGCATGGGCGGCCTTTGCCCCTCCCATCTTGTCGATTTTGAATTTTTCATCGAACACTTTTGTTTCCGCGGTTTTACCATATACGATCGGATCATCCGGATCCAAACCTACCACCCCGTGATTTTCCACGTATACAAAGGGTGGATGGCTGTTCACCGTAGGTATCCCGAAGTAATAATCAAAGCCGAGTTCCAGCGGACCGGGTTTCAGTTCACCGTTCCAGTCCGGTTTCCCTTCCCCGAAGCCCAGGTGCCATTTCCCAATCACGGCCGTGGCATAGCCTTCTGCCTTCATCACGTCGGCAATGGTAAGCTGGTTAGTATCGACAATAAGTTCAGCCTCATCGAATATCGGAC
>DQWH01000170.1 GCA_011042635.1 Bacteroidota bacterium
ATCGACGACACCGGTCCTTTGGCCCGCCCCGCTATCATCCCGCTGAATATCATACAGCTAATCGGCCTCTACGGTCAATCGTTCATACCCCTCCCCCCGCGCTTCGGCTCCAACGTGCACCTGACCATGGCTGCCCGTACTATTGAAGACCCCAAGAACCGGTTGCTGACCATTCTGATCAACCCGTTCATGTCGTGCAGCGCGCGCCTGCCGGTGTATATCCTGCTGATCGGAGCCTTTTTCCCTCAATTTCCCGGACTGATGCTCTTTGCTATCTACCTGACCGGGATTATCCTGGCTGCTGGTACGGCCGTGCTGTTCAACAAAACCATCTTCCGCAGCCAGGAAGCCCCATTTGTCATGGAACTTCCACCCTACCGGGTCCCAACCATCCGCAGCCTGCTGAAACATATGTGGCACAAGGGAGAACAATACCTGAAAAAAATAGGAGGTGTGATCCTGGTGGCTTCCATACTGATCTGGGCCCTGGGATATTATCCACGCCCCCCGCAACCCGCAGAAACAAGCAGCATAGTGGCCATCCGAACGGCCGAGACTATGCCGGAAGAAACAAAAACCGGCGAAACGGAAAAAACGCCCGGAAGTGCGGAAAAAACTGCGGAACCTTATATTGTCAGAATAGGCCGCTTAATTGAACCCGCCCTGCGCCCCCTGGGATTCAACTGGAAAATGGGCGTCAGCCTGCTAACCGGTATTGCCGCCAAGGAAGTGGTGGTCAGCACACTGGGCGTGCTGCACCAGACAGAAACCCAGGAAGGATCCGATTATGAAACCCTCATCAGCAAACTGAAGGAAGAAAAATATGAATCCGGTTCCCAAAAGGGGGAAAAAGTGTACAATCCATTATCCGCCCTGTCATTCCTTCTATTCATTCTGATCTATTTCCCCTGTGTGGCTGTGGTGGCAACAGTGAAAAAAGAAACCGGCAAATGGCAGTGGGCCCTGTTCATGGTCGTTTATACCACAACCCTGGCATGGTTGGTCTCTTTTGCCGTATACCAGATAGGAAGCTTGATCTTTTGAGCGATTAGGAAACCATGAGAAATTTAGAAATCATTTTAACAGGCACTTTTTCATTACAGGAAGCAATTACCTGTGTGCTTGTTGCAACGGCAGCCATATACAGCCTGTATAAATTGGTAATGCTGTTTGTACCCGGTAAAACAACTGATCAGGGACGCGGGCTGTGCGGAACCTGTTCGCACTGCCGGCACTTACTACCTGACGACAGAAAAAACAAAGAACATTCTTTTTTCAGGCGCATTCCGGAATAGCCACCCCAACACCATGCCGGATTTCAATTTTTTTATATTTTTGCCCGCATCATCATGAAAAAGTTCCGGCATATCCTGTCTCTGGTCATAGCCCTGTTCTTGGCAGCGGCTACCGCAGGAAGCTTTTTTTATGCCCACCATTGCCGTAGCCTGCAGCAAACATCCATCCTCTGGGAATATCCGGAAGAAAACTGCTGCAATCACCACGGATCATGCTGCACGGAAACACCGGCCACCAGACCCGTCGATGATCAAACGGTTTTCAGTCCCGTTCCCTGCTGCTCAACCTACCCGGTATACCTGGTTCTGGATTCCGATTATGATACATCCCGGCCAGACCGGACCATGCCTCCCACCTCGCAGGGATTGATCCTGCTGATCACGCTTCCCCGGCAGGATGACCATACCGGCCACCCATATCAAACCCTTTTCGTCAGCGAATCTCCGCCCAGGCTGAGCGGGCGGGAACTCGTCCTCTTCATGCATCAGCCAAAGATCCCTTTCCCTTCAGCAGCATAAGCATTCCTGAATACCAGGAAAACCGGCTTTGTTGTTTGTTTCACTTATTTATTTATTGCTGAAGGAAAAAACACCATGAACATCAGAATATTAATCTCCCTGCTGCTATCAGGGATCACAGCCATCTCCCACGGACAATTCCTGAAAGGATATGTGTATGAAAAAATGGAAAATGAACAGCCCGTACCCCTGACAGGAGTTAACGTTTACTGGATGAATACCACCCGGGGAACCGTAACCGATAAAAACGGTTATTTTGAGATCCTGAAGGAAGGCACTCACGACCACATACTGGTTTTCAGCTATGTGGGTTACATCTCCGACACGGTGCATGTTCACGAACCGTTCGAACCCATTGAGATATACCTGCTCAACGAGCTTTCCCTCGATGAGGTCACCATCCACGGAAAACAGAAAGGAAGCCACCTGGACAGGATGAGTCCCATTCACACCCAGGTGATCAGTGGAGCCGGTCTGCAACAGGCAGCATGCTGCAACCTTTCCGAAAGCTTCGAAAACAGCGCCACAGTTGATGTGAACTATACCGACGCCCTGACCGGGGCCAAACAAATCGAACTGCTGGGTCTGGCAGGAGTGTATTCACAAATGATGACCGAAAACATCCCGAATCTGAGGGGACTGAGCAGTACCTTCGGGCTGGCCTATGTACCCGGAAGCTGGATGGAATCCATCCAGGTATCAAAAGGCACCTCCTCGGTGGTCAACGGCTTCGAATCCGTTACAGGCCAGATCAATATCGAGTATAAGAAACCGGAAGACAGTGAAAAATTCTTCCTGAACTTTTATGCCAACCATTTCCGGAAAGCCGAGGCCAATCTGAACTCCTCCGTGAAGCTATCGGACAAATGGAGCACCATGGTCCTTGCCCACGGAGAACGGAAGGACCATTCCTCCGACATCAACGGCGACGGGTTCATCGATATGCCCCTGATGAAGCAGTACAACCTGATGAACCGCTGGAAATACCAGGGAACCCGTGGACTGGAAACCCGGTTTGGTTTTTCCGTACTGGGTGAAGAAAGAACCGGGGGTGAACTCCGTTACAACTCCGAACTGCCTTCCGGACCGGCTAACGGATACGGGATCAGTTTGAATACCCTGCGGGTGGAAGGTTACAATAAAACCGGATTTGTATTCCAGAACAGGCACGCCACCAGCCTGGGTTTCATTACCCATTACAGCCACCACCGTCAGTCATCCCTGTATGGATTCAATACCTACGAGGGCCGTCAGAACAGCCTGTATATGAACCTGATCTTCCAGTCGTTTATCGGCGATACCCGACACGAATACCGTACCGGCATCAGCCTGATGAACGACCGGTTCGACGAAAAAGTGAACCATGATCCCTATCAACGCACGGAAACCATTCCGGGAATATTTTTTCAGTATACCTGGAAGCCCCGGGAAGACTTTACCCTCATGACAGGCATCCGGGCCGACTGGCATAATCAATGGGGATTATTCTATACACCGCGGTTACATCTCCGGACAAATATCACGCCATCCGCCACTCTCAGAGCATCGGCAGGCCGGGGATTCCGGACGGCTAATGTGTTTGCTGAGCATTCCTTCCTTCTGGCCAGTTCCAGGGTAGTGGAGGTACAGGAGAACCCCGGGCAGGAAAAAGCCTGGAACTACGGACTTACCCTCAGCCAGCGCTTCCCTGTGCTGGGAACCGAGTGGACCTTCAGCGCGGAATACCACCGGACCGATTTCCAGAACCAGGTGGTGGTGGATGTTTACCGGGATCCGTCTGCTATCTACATTTATAATCTGCAGGGCCCTTCCTGGTCGAACAGCCTGCAACTTAACCTCAATGCCAGCCCGTTTACACGATTCGATGTGGTGCTGGGATACCGGCTGAATGATGTAAAAACCACGATCGATGATGAACTGGTGGAGAAGCCTCTGGTAAAACGGCACAAAGGACTGGTGAACCTGAGCTACGCCACCCGCCTGAGCAAATGGCAGTGCGACTTCACCTGGCAGTACAACGGAGGAGGCAGGCTGACACCCACCGACGGATTCCCGCCTGAGTACCGACGCCCCGACCGGTTCAATCCCTACTCCGTTATCAACGCACAGATCACCCGCCGTTTCCGTTACTGGAATATTTATCTCGGAACGGAAAACCTGGGGAATTTCCGCCAAGCCGATCCCATTCTGGCCTGGGATGACCCGTTCGGTCCCTACTTCGATGCCTCTATGGTATGGGGCCCCATTGAAGGAAGAAAGATCTATGCAGGTATCAGGATCCATATTGACTGATAACCCGGACTGGAAGAATGTTTCATATGTTTAACATTTAAAACCATTTAACATGAAAACCCGATTCACCACAACGCTCGCACTGGTTGCCCTGCTTATGCTGCCTATGCCGGGGTATTCCCAGAAACCCCTGAAGGAAAAACTTACCGTTACCTTCCATTCCAATATGCATTGCGAAGATTGCGTCCAAACTCTTACCAAAAGTCTGGCTTTTGAAAAAGGGGTAACCGACCTGAACTTTGATCTGGAAAAAAACCTCATTACCATTGAGTATAAAAACTGGAAAACCGATCCCGGCAAGCTCAGGAAAGTGATCCTGGATACGGGATTCAAGGCAGAAGAAGTGAAAGAAGAAGTGAAAGAAGAAGAAAAGGAAAAGAATCAAGGTAACCCGGATCCTCCGAAAAAACCGGAAGAATAAATATATTTGTTAAGCCATTCAAATCACAAAATCTGAAAGCATGAAAAAAATAGTTGCATTCGCTCTGCTCAGTCTGGTTCTCGGCACCGCCTGCCAGAACAGGGAAAAGAAAAAAGAACCCTCCGCCACGGAGGTCACGGAAGTAAGCATTCCCGATCTCCTGGCCCAGGCTGATCAGTATGTAGGCAGTACGGTGAAGATCACCGGGATGGTCCAGCATGTCTGCAAGGAAACAGGCAAAAGAATGTTCCTCATTGACCGGACACCCGAAAACCGGATCCGCATCGATGTGAACGAGAACATGGGAACTTTCCCTGTGGAACTGGAAGGAAGTACGGTAGAAGTAATTGGAGAAATGAAAGAACTGCGGATTGACGAAACCTACCTGCGGCAATGGGAAGAAGAGATCAAATCGGGTGAGAAGCTGGCCGAGGATAAAAAAATCCACACCGGGGCAGAATCGGCAGGCTCGCATGATGAGAGCAGCCAGCTTAGTGAAGCCGCCGACCAGGGAACCCATACCGCAGCAGAAGAGCAGATCGCCCGGTACCGGGAACAACTGGCCCAGAGCGGCAGCGATCACCTGTCATTTTATTCGGTGACCTGTCTGGAATACAGGGAAATTGAAGAATAAATCACCGGCATGAAATTCAACTGGAGAAAATGGATCCGGATCATCCACCGTGATTTCGGTTATCTTTTTTTCGGGGCCACCATTGTCTATGGATTATCGGGAATTGCCCTCAATCACCTGGATGAATGGAATCCCAATTATATCATCGAGAACCGGGCTGTGCAGGTGAAATTCCCGGAAAATGTGTATGAGCTTTCGCGCGACGATGTGCGGAATATTATGGCACAGATCGGGGAGGAAAGGAATTTCAAGAACTTCTATTTCCCCGATGATCAGTCGATGAAAGTCTTTATCCGGGGCGGATCGGTCCTGTTCGACCTGGAAACCGGCCAGGGGCTTCTGGAAAGTATCAGGAGAAGGCCCGTATTTCACGAAGTGAATTTTCTCCATTACAATCCGGTAAGGTTATGGACCTGGTTTTCCGATCTGTTCGCCGGAGCCCTTATTGTGCTGGCCATGACCGGTTTGTTTATGGTCAAAGGGAAAAAAGGAATTACCGGCAGAGGGGCCTGGCTCACTGCCGTTGGAATACTCATCCCTCTGGCATTTTTACTGATCTACCTGTAAGAAAAAAAACATGCGGAGAAAATTCCTGTCTTTTCCTTTCAAATATTCTTGTTCATGGACTATGTTCTTCTGACCCTGGCTATTGCACTGATGATCATAGGATTGCTGGGATGCGTGTTGCCTGTTCTTCCCGGCCCTCCCCTCAGTTACGCGGGATTGCTCCTGGCCCACTTCACCCGCTGGGCCGATTTCAGCACCCGCTTTCTGGTGATCATGGCCATGGTAGCCGTTGTGGTAACAGTGCTCGATTACATCGTTCCCATATGGGGTACTAAACGTTTCGGAGGCACCAAAGCGGGAATGTGGGGAGCCACCATCGGTATGGTGGTGGGGATTTTCTTTTTCCCTCCTATCGGTCTGATCCTGGGTCCCCTGATCGGGGCTATTGCCGGCGAAGCCATGCGCGGAGCCGATAGCCGTCAATCCATTGTGGCAGGGCTGGGATCACTGATGGGCTTCTTTCTGGGGATCGGCCTTAAGCTGGCTGCTTCCCTTGCCATGACATACTATTTCGTAAAGGCCCTTCTCTGAGAAAAGCTTCACACCCTCTTGCCCCGGATTATACCGGAAACGAGACCTTTGTTCAAACAGATAAAGATTTTCAGATCACGGTTCTTTTAATAGCCATCCATATCCATCCGAAAGGGGTAGTGGAAAAAAAAGGATGCGAACCGGGCCGGTATCCTTCCCGGATAAGGGAACGGATTTGCGGATGTTTTCTGTATACGGAAACTTTTGACCTTACACCCGTCAACCGGTAAAGAAAGTGCATCAACAGGCTTCCCGCTGCTAAAATCAGGAGGAAAGCCACGATTCCGCTGCCAGCCTTATCAGCCGTCAGGCCCATGATCAGCCAGAAAACAGCGATGCAAAGAAAAGTCACCCGGAGAATCGCTCCGGCTTTATGCACACGTGAAGCAAAGCGGCTGCGGGGGATCAAAACCCGTCTGGAACGGGCTTTGATGCTGCCCGTGGGACCGGTTCCGCCGGCTATCCCGGTGGGCTGGTGCAAATAAACCGGCAGGGGATATTCATTGCGCCGTTCCACATGGGAGAACCAGCAGGAATCAGACGATGAGGCATCATTCATGGAAGGCGCTTGAAAAAGTCAGTCAACAAATATAACAATTATTCGCCCTCCATTCCCCGGATCTACCATGCCCCCGGAATAATGCCCATGACAGGGAACAAAAGGACATAATATCCTGCATCGATCAGGAAAAGAACAAATGACCTGCGTGTAAAAAGGTAGTTTATGCCAAATGAAGTAACAACCCAGGGCCAGTCCCACCAGCAATCCTGCCAGAAATCCGGCTGCCGTACCGGCATCCGGGCCAATGAACATATCCAGCACAAAGGCTGCAATGACTGCCGCCAGTACCGACAGCCAGTTAATTGCTGAAAATGCGGTTGCCGGATCCACCGTCAGACACTTTCTGTTCATGGTTTTCTAATCTGTGTCCTGTCAGTTCGCTGCAGAGACCTTTTCATGTAAAAGTAATCAGATTTTTTTACCGATTGTCGCAACAGTTCATATTCGGAAGATATTTGGAAAAGGATCCGGTCATAGGATGAAAAAGAACCACCCCGACCAATAAGCTTCGGGATAGGGATAATAACGGCTATATTGTCATGGCCTCCTTCAGCCTTTCCATTCCCCCCTGGCTCATGCTGAGCTTTTCTCCTCCGTGCAACAGGGCTATATAGCTCTCCCTGCCATATTTTTCAATACTCCGTATCTCCCTCACTGCCACAATGTACGAACGGTGTATACGGATGAATTCCTTCCCGTCCAGGCGGTCTTCCAGGTATTTCATGGTCATTTTTTTCATGTACCGCTCTTTCCCGGTATGTATTTTCACATAATCGTCCACCGCTTCAAAATACCGGATAGCATCCAGCGAAAGGATATGGATACGCGACCCTGCCTTCACCACCAGCCGTTCAATATTCTTTACCTGTTCCCTGGCCACATTCATCAAACCGTGCACTTCATCGCCGGCATTTGGGCCGCCGGTCCGCTGCACGGCTTTATCCACCGCCTCCTTCAGGCGTTCTTCCGAAAAAGGCTTCAGCAGGTAATCCACCGCACTCAGTTCAAAAGCCCGGATCGCATACCGGTCGTAGGCTGTTACAAAGATTACCGCGGGCCATTCATCCAGGAGCTCCAACATTTCCAGTCCGGTGAGTTTGGGCATCTGAATATCCAGGATCACCAGATCAGGCCGGAGGTTCTGAATGGCCTTCAATCCGGTAAAACCGTCGGTATACTCTCCGATAATTTCTACAGAAGGATGATCGCGCAGGTAATGTCTGAGGATTTCTCTGGCAGGTTCCTCATCATCAATGATCAGGGTTTTGAGTTTTCTTTCCGTTTTCATGAAGATTGGGGTATCAGCAAAGTAACTATAAATATCCGTTCATCCCTCTCAATGCCCATCAGCCCTTCCCGGCCGTATTTCAGTTCCAGCCGCTGGGCAATATTGCTCAGCCCGATACCCCGGCGTCCGGCCGCAGGAACATTCGGGTCATAGTGGTTGCTGAGCTTAAGCCGGAGACGGTTTTCATCACACCGGACTGTTAATTTGATCTCCACCTGTTCCGTACTCTGGTATACCCCGTGCTTGACGGCATTTTCAAACAGAGGCTGCAAAATGAGGTTAGGAAGTTTCATTTTCATGCATCTTCCGGGAATCTCCCTGGTGAACACCAACCGGTCCCCAAACCTCACCTGTTCCATGGCCAGGTAGTTTTCAATGTGATGCAGTTCCTCCTCCAGGGTCGACTCGTCATCCAGTTTATGATCAAGGGAATACCTGAAAAACTCCGACAGCCTGACCACCATATTTCTTGCTTTTCCAGGATCGGTCAGTGTAAGGGCACTGATGCTGTTAAGACTGTTGAATAAGAAATGAGGATTGATCTGTGAACGCAGCATTTTCAGCTCTGATTCCTTTACCAGGGCTTCCAGTCTGGCTTCCTGCCTGTCTTTTTCCCGCAGGCGGTGCCAGGTCATTGTCAGGTAATAAACCAGGATAATGATGAGATATACCAGAGCCCCGCCAACCACCTTCCATCTCAGTGATTCATTCAGATACACAGGGTAATCCTGTATGCCGGGAAAAAAATTTCGCAGGAAGAAATGCGTAATTGTGAGCCAGAGAAGAAGCATCACTGCACCCGACATGCCATACCCTGCCAGAATAAAAAGCAGGTTGTTTGTCCCGGTATCCATAAACCTGACAGGATACCAGAGGGCCAGTCCCAGCAGGGCCAGGAAGAACGTGGAGATCAGTGCCTCATTGATCGTGACATACAGGGGAAAGTCCCCACGCCACAACAGCAGCATCACGTGAACCCCCGCCAGGAGGATCCACGTGGATGCGTACAAAATAATGCTACTTCTGCTGACCAGAAAAGGATGCCGGCTGTTATCCATGGGCTCAGAAATCTACCAGGTCACCTCCCCCAAAGATAGCCACTCCTTTTATAATAAGCTGCTTGGAAGGGTCTCTCACGATCCGGGGATCGGCAGCCCGCTTATCGGAAAATCCCCCGAAGATAGAGCTCACCTCCACTTTGACATCCCAGTCGCCGGGCACAAAAAGTTTGGTCCCGCCGAACATGGCAAAATAATCAATATAGACCTTCCCCTTGGCCATTTTAGCCTGCCTCATGTCGATCTCCGATCCTCCGAAAATGGCCGTGATCTTACCCCCCTGAAAATTCTGCGAGGTGAATATTTTCTTTCCTCCGCCGAAAATAGCCACATCATCCAGGGAATCTTCGTCTTTGACTTCGGTGCGATGGATCATTTTCCCGTTGTGACCGGTAAAACGAAAGATCATAACCAGTCCCAGCCCGATGAGAAGAACCGGCCAGAAGAAAAGGTGAAACTCAAAATGGATTCCCGGGAATATCCGGGGAACCAGGAAAAATCCGCCAATGATCAGCAGTATCCAACCGGTAAGCGATCCTTCCCGGCTGGTAAGAAAAATCACCCCCAGGGCTACCAGCAGCATGGGCCACGAAAACAGAATATGCCTGAGAGGATAGTGGATAAAATTCATATTTCCGGCTATCAGAAACAAACCGGCGAAAATAAAGATCAGTCCGACAACGGCACTGCGGTGAAAACGGCTGCGTTCCATTTTTTTTGTTTTTTTTAGTGAATAATAACGCATGACAAACACCCAAAAATAGGACCGCCCCGCAGCGCTTCAAACAGTTTTTCGGTAAACACGGGGAAAAAATCGGTAAACAGCGGAACCTTAATCCCACACTCCGGGGATGGGCTGCCCGCAGGAAGCACATTTGCCGTTTTTCAGCAACGGCATGGATACCTGGTATCCTTTTCTCACCACCAGGGTTTTTCCGCAGTTCGGACAGAGGGTGTCCTGGGCCGGATGCCCCGGCACATTCCCCACATATACAAAATGCATCCCCTCATCCAGCGCTATTTTTCTGGCCTGATCCAGAATGCTCACCGGAGTGGGGGCCAGCCGGTTCAGCTTGTACATGGGTTGGAACCTGCTGAAATGAAGGGGTGTATCGGCAAAACCGTTCTTCACCAGCCAGCGGCACATTTCCCTGATCATTTTCATATCATCGGTCCAGGTAGGAACCACCAGGTTGGTGATCTCCAGCCACACCCCTTCTTCCTTCAGGGTAAGCAGGGTATCCAGCACCGGTTGTAATTTTCCGGCGTTCAGCATGGCATAGGTATCATCGCTGAAACTCTTCAGGTCGATATTGGCCGCATCGATCACCCGGCACCAGTCTTTCAATGGCTGGGGATTGATGAATCCCGCCGAGACGATCACATTGCTCAGGCCTGCCTGCCGGGCCAGTGTGGAAGTATCCAGTGTGTATTCATAAAACGCCACCGGATCGGAATAGGTATACGCAATGGAAGGGCAATTCTCCTTGATGGCCAGTTCCACTACCCTGGCAGGCATCAGATCGAAATTCCGGGTTTCCCTCGGACTGCGCTGGGATATCTCCCAGTTCTGGCAGTTCAGGCAGGCCAGGTTGCACCCTGCTGTGGCAATGGACAGGATCCGGGTGCCGGGATGAAAATGATGGAGAGGCTTCTTCTCCATGGGGTCTATATTCACGGAACAGGGATTGCCGTATGCAATGGTGTACAATTTGCCGTCCACTACTTCTTTGGTACGGCAGTCGCCCGCTTCACCCTTTTTGATATCACATTCGTTGGGGCAGGTACGGCATTTGATCCCCCGGGGGGTGGAAATATAGTGCATGGCTTCCCGGCTCCATTTCCAGGGTTTTCTATCCCGGGTATGAACAATCCGCCCGGAATTCCCCCGGAGCAGAAAGGGACAGCAACACATTCCTCCCACACCCAGCAGGCTTTTCCTGATAAACTCGCGTTTCGACAGTTTTTCTTCTTCCGGGCTCATTCTGTAAAATTAAACATTTCCGTTATGCTTTGCCAAATAATAAACGGAATGAAGAAAGACAGGGTCTTCAGGTTTCTCATACAGAAATTCCCGGGGAGGAATAACGGTACCAGGCCATACCGGCCAGAGCCACACCCGCCGTCAGAAAACAGGTCACAATGATTCCAGTCAGAGGGATCAGCACAGCGCTCACCAGCATGGCACCCAGCGCCGAACCCATGAGGTCGGCTGAGTACAAACGGCCCGACGACCGGAAAATATCCTTCTGCAACAGGCGGGTACCGCGGGCAAAAAGGGTGCCTACCAGAAAAGCAGTCAGCAGGGTGATCGATCCGATAAAGACCGGAACCAGGATCGCGTTGAGAGAGGAATTCTTTAGCAGGAAAATCAGAACCGGCATGGCCGCAAGTATGGTAGCCAGCCCAACCAGCGGTCGGGTAAAAGGTTTTTCTTTGCCGCCCTTTCTGTACTCTGCCGTGCGCGATCCCAGGTACAGGCCCAGCATGAACACCGTGATCAACATACCGGTAGCCAGGTACAGATACCCGAACAATACCTGGAAGGCCAGCAGAAGGATCACTTCCAGGGCTGCCGAGGCAAATCCTCCGGCAAACAGAACCACCTGCACCGGGTTCATCCTGACCAGGGTGAGCAGGATAAACAGCATAAAAATCAGGGGGACCAGGCTATGCAACCAGTCGAAATGGCTCAGCCACTGCTTCCAGTGAGTGAATGTAGCCACCGGGTACAATCCGGTATTCAGGCGGATATCCGGAGTCAGGGCCTCCACTATCCGGTCGGCACGCCGGCGGATCAGATCATTGCTGATATACCAGGGGTTCATGTAGTCATTCTCCAGCCCTTTCTCCGTGATCAGTCCGGTAATGTCCCAGTCAAATTCCCTGGCCGAGGCAATGAAATAATCCTCTTCCCCGGGTACAATGGTCACATAGGGAAACACTTCCTTCAGGGTGAAATACAGAATGGAATGGTTTTTTCTGGCCGACTCGCCCAGGTAATTGCCCGATGCCGGCAGGGAAATGGAAAAAACACCTCCGGGACTGAGCAATTCCCGGCAACGCAGGAAAAACTCACGGGTAAAGTACCGGTTGGTTTGCAGATTATCGGGAGGAGGGGCATTCACCAGAATGGCATCATACCGTTTGTCCTTCGCTCTGTTCACAAAAATCACAGGATCCTGAAAATGCATTGCCAGCCAGGAAGCCGAAATTTCCGGAAATTCCGATTGCAGCATTTCCACCAGCTCGGGATTGATTTCCACGGCATCCACGGCTGCGGGACCGTATTTGGAAATTTCCTGCAGCATGCCGTTCCAGCTTCCGAATACCAGCAGCAGGGTATCGGGCCGGGGATGCTGACTCAGGGGATAATGCACTTTTTCTTCCTGCAGGGCTGGGATACCCGTTGAATAAAGCATTTCATTGTTCTCATACAACTGCCACTGCCCGTGCATGCGGGTAAGGGTCAGGCTGCCGTAGGGAGATTCCTGCTGCATCACCACCTGCTGCCCCGGGAAAAGCCACCGGTTTTCCAGTTTCCCCGGATCGGTAAAAAGCAAAAAGAACGCAGTCACGGCCATACTGGCTACCGACCATCCCAGGATTTTTCGCCTTCCCGTTCTCCAGGCCACCGTGGCCAGCACACCCATATTGAGCAGCAGGATCAGGAAAAGGGCCGCCCAGTGCGGAAAAAGAAATACCAGCACAAAGGAAAACAAGGCTCCCCCTGCCAGTGAGCCCGATGCTTCCAGGTAATAAATTCTGTTGGTATGGTTTGATCCGGCACGTTCGGAAAGCGACCCGGAAAAAACGGGAAAGGACATGCCCGAAACAAAGCAGAAGGGCAGCAACACGGTCCAGGAAAAGACCAGTACGGGAAGCAGTCCTGTCATAACCCCCGGTGTGAAAAAAGTATACCGCAGCCACACCAGCAGAAAATGCGTAAGGGGAGGCAACCAGGCCAGGACCAGAAAAAGCAGGGCCAGGTGGTGGTGCAACCGCCTGAAACGATAACCTGTCCAGGCCCCGACAGCCGTAATGAACATCCAGGAAGCCAGCAGCAGTCCGATGACCAGTTCATTCCCCTGAAACAGTTTCAGAAAATCGCGCAGCAGAATCAGCTGGGCCGACATGGAAGTAAATCCCATGGCCACAACCAGCCAGTATTCGGGCAATCCAGAAGTTGCTTTCCTTTTCCCTCCCATGAACAAAATAATGTTTCCGGTTATCTCCGGAAGAAAGCAAACACCATGCCGAATTTAGTGCGGGATTTACCGGCCGGAAAACTCGTGTTCGCTGAATACGGTCGCCTCGAATACAAACAGCTCAGCGTCTTTCCATTCGTAATAACCGATGCCGGCCTTGTCGCGTGCACAGCGGCCCAGGAATTCATCCACCGTCCATCCGTATTTTTTGCCTACCTGGGGCAGAAACGTTCCGGTGGAAAAACCTTTCCGCATATAGATCCCGTGTTTCCCCATGACAATTTCATCTTTCGACTGGATGGGCTGCAGCGGACTGAGCACGGAAATTTCGATCTCCAGTTCATCCAGCTCTTCCCTGGTAACGGGTTTGAACCGTGAATCCTGTGTGGCGGCTGCAATGGCCATTTTCTGAACGGTAATGTACAGGGGGTCGGAACCGGCAAACCGGCCGATACAACCCCTGAGGGCGCCGCTTTTCGTCAGGGTGACGAAGGCCCCTCCCTCCTGATTCAGGTTGGGCGAAAGTTTGTCGGGATTGAAAGCCACCAGGGTCTCGTCGTCCAGGTATCTCTCCAGGGTTCGCCGGGCAATTTCCAGAAGGTGCTTCTTGTCAAGTTCGGTTAGATTCATAGAAGTATTTCCGGTATTATGTTCTTTTTCTATAAGTTCTATAGCCCAATATCCCACGGCACGGCTTTTATCACCGTGGGGCACCTGTCCTGAATTGGCATACCTGATCAGGGAATATTCCAGTCCGGGATCATCCTGTGTGAGGTTCAGCAGGCAGTACACCGCGGGCCACCCGCACATGGCCGTTACAAGCCCTTTGATTCCCGATGCTTCGTTCTTTCTCACAACCTGTAAAAATTGTTCCGGATCATTGGACACCACGCCCTCTGCCGTACTCCTGTCAACCTTTACCGCATCGTCCGAAGAAGGATAATGGGAGAAATCGGTACTGATCACAAACAGGTTTTCGGGAGTAAAATAGGGCTGCAGGCAACGGGCCATGGCACGGAGACTGCTCAGGTTACGGGTACCTATCAGCACGGGTACGATCTGAAAATCGTGTTTGAGCCTGTATTGCAGAAAAGGAAGTTCCACTTCCAGGGAATGTTCCTGCACATGGGGAGAGGCTTGATCGTGCATTTCGCGGCAATTCTTCACCAGCTCGGCGGCCAGGGAGGTATTGACAGGCACCTTCCCCAGAGGGGTAATAAAATGACCGGAAGTGTATACGGCCGCTCCATGGTACATGGCCGTGTGGCTGGCGCCGATCAGAAAGACATTGCGGTATTCTGTCTCCGGGTCCAGCCGGCTGAAGGCTGATGCGGCCACCGTTCCGGAATAAACATAACCCGCATGGGGAACGATCACAGCCCTGATCGGGTTTTCAGAAACCGGCTGTCCGGCATTCCGGAAATATTCCTTCAGGGAGACACGCAACAAGGCTTCCTGTGCCGGATAAAAGCTGCCGGCCACGGCCGGTTGACGGTCTTTCTGTGCCAAAGCCGGAATCCCACCGCATACAAGGGCACATACCAGCGGGATGATCATGGCAATAAGTTTCATGGCCTGCACTTTTCCTCCATAAAGATAGTACAATGCCCCAAAGAACACAAACCATGGAAGGCATATGTGCAGCCCTGAAAAAGAGTACATATTGCGTACTCCCGTTTCATTGATTCTCCACCCCAAACACTCCCGAACCTATACGGTGTCGTGGTATGATGTGGGCGCCCGGTTTCCTGATGTCTTCATGAGACTCCGGATGCTTTTTTCATCTGTTTTCTTTGTTGTCATGATTCCTCTATGGCACGATAAGGTACTCCTCGCCCTTCGCCGGTTTTCAGTATGAACCCTTCTCTTACCAGATAAGTAAGGTCTTTTTCCAAGGTGTTTCGTGAATAAACTGTTAACCGGACTTCTATTTCACCAATCTGTGCGGTCTTATGTTATTTTATATGTTCCAGAACACTTTGTTGACGCTCGTTTAATGCTGTTTTTAGCTTACTGTACATTTCATATTTGGCTTCCAGTCTCTGGTTTAATACAATGAGGCTCTCTATAAAAAACCGCATCCAACTGTCAATACGCTCATTTTCCTTGTACCGGTTTTTCAAACAGAAGTGTCGTATCAAGGTCTGATCAAGGGTCATATACCCCTTGCCATCGTAGTACCATTTCTTGTTTTTGTTTCCTGGCGAATCATTTCCCGTTGCACTAAATTCCTGAACTACGTAGACTACTACGTAGGCAGCTACGTAGTTGTCTACGTAGATAATATTGATATGCAGTATTTTGCAATTTTATATTTTTTACAGCTTATGTAAACGATTATTCTATCAGTTAAACATCCATCCACTTTTTTCTTCCTGCCTGGTGAAAAACACCTCTCATTCTCCCCGGTATTATGCCGCTTTCATTAATTTTATATCGCCGGAAACGGAATTTTATCTAAGAACCAAAATAACATACCGATGAAATTATTTTCATACATTCTTTGCACAGGGATTCTGGCGGGTTGGTCTCTTCCCCTGAGTGGACAGGGATCCACCCCCGATCCCCTGATGGAACATTTTCACAAAATATCCAGCCACGACCTGCTCGAATGGGCCGCCATCCTCTCATCCCCTGAATTCAACGGAAGGATGACCGGCTCGCCCGAATTTCTGAAAGCAGCCTCCTGGGTGGCTGAGAATCTCGAAAAATGGGGAATTCAACCGGCCGGTGACGAGGGAACGTTCTTCCAGTGGTTCGAACACGGCTACAATGAAGTGCACGACCTGGGCGGTCTCAGCCTGCACATTCCCTTAAAAGGAGGAAACACCATCACCAAACAGTACAGTTTCCCTGACGAGTATTTCCCGGGAATGAACTCAGGAAGCGGAGAGGTTACAGCCGAAGTGGTGTTCGTGGGTTATGGGGTAACCGCCCCCGAACTGGATTACGACGATTATGCCGGAGTGGATGTGCAGGGAAAGATCGTTATGTTCTGCCGCGATGTACCGTATAAGGACTCGCGTAATCCCGAATACGCCCGATGGGTGAAATACTGTTACCACCACTACAAGCTGGATAATGCCGTGAAGCACGGCGCGGCAGGCATGATCTACATCGACGGGCTGCATGCCAACCCCAACATCTCATACAATCCCGGCTTCGTGTGGTGCGGAATCGGCGATGAAGTGCTAAACGACCTGTTTGCCGGGCAAAAGCATACCTACCGGGAAGTAATGGACAAAATTGACCAAAACTTCAAACCCAACTCCTTCCCCACCGGGAAACAGATGACCATCCGGGCCAACACCACCTGGCACGACGGAAAAGCCTGTAACGTACTGGGCATGATCCGCGGTACCGATCCTGTCCTGAAAGACGAATGGGTGGTAGTAGGCGCCCACCTGGATGCCGTGGGGAACTGCGGGGTGCTGCTGCCGGGAGCTCTGGACAACGCCAGCGGCTGTGTGGATATCATGGGCGCCGCCAGGGCTATGGCGGAAGCCGGAATTCCCCTGAAACGCAGCGTATTGTTTGCCTTTTTCGGAGGGGAGGAAACCGGCCTGGTTGGCAGCAGACTGGTAACCCAAAAGCTGGAGCAGGAAGGGAAAAAGGTATTGGCATACATCAACCTCGATATGGTGGGCAACGGGATGGGTTTCCACCTGGCGGGCGGAAGTACCTATCCCGAAGTGTACAAACATTTCAAGGCGGCCAATGAAAAATACCTTCACCGTTCCATGGGAGCCTCGGAAGTACGTCCCCATTACGGGCGCCCCCGCAGTGACGCGACCCATTTTGAAAAGGCAGGCATCCCCACCATGAGCCTGTATACCACCCGCTCGGTAAAACCGGTGTATTATCACCTTCCGGGCGACGATGTGCACTCGCTGACCCCGGAAATCATGGAAGATGCCGCCAGATTGCTCTTCTTATCCCTTACGGGAATAGCCAATGAAGAATAGTACCGGCAAGGTGCCCGGGGCTCAACCCGACAGGTCATGATAACCCGGCGGGAAGGACACGGAACCATTTCCGAAAAAACTGAGAACCCATGATGCGGCAGGTCTTTTTAATGGTTGCAGGATTTGCAGCGATCATTACCGGGACCACCCTCCTGGTGGACGGAGTCTCCCCGCTGGCACGATGGCTGAATGTTCCGGCAACGGTCATCGGCCTGACTATTGTGGCTTTCGGCACTTCCCCGCCGGAATTCGTGGTGAATCTGTTCGCCTCCCTGCCGGAAAATTCCGAAATGGTCCTCGGCAATGTAATCGGCAGCAACATCCTCAACATCCTGCTTATCCTGGGCCTGTCTACCCTTATCTTTCCGCTGGCGGTAAAAACCACCAGCTGGTTCACGATCCCTCTCAGCCTCCTGTCAGCCCTGACCGCCCCGGTGCTGGCAGGCGAACTGAAAATTGACGGGGACACGGTAGCCCTCGTCTCCCGCAGCTACGGAATGATCCTGCTGCTGTTCTTCACCGTATTCATTGCCTGCAATATCCAGTGCTTTTATCAGTCTGCTGATTTTTATTTTTGTATTTACCGGAAAAAGCAGGAAACTCCACCGTGCGGAAGGAGGATTGTTTTGCTTCTGAATGGAGGGTGCCTGGCATACATTTTCATGAAACCCTGAGAACTCATGGCCGAACCTATTCCCGGATGGTATACGGAAGAGGAGGTCGGGTGGCTGCGTGCATGTCGCCTGTGCCCCAGAGAATGCGGAGCTAACCGCTTTGCCGGAGGGGAAGGAATATGCGGTACCGATGCCGGGATCCACATATCCTCCATCTGCATACACCGGGGAGAGGAACCCGCCATCAGCGGCAAACACGGTATCTGCAATATTTTTTTCACAGGATGCAACCTGCAGTGTGGCTTCTGTCAGAATTACCAGATCAGCAATCCCCGGGCGTCGGCCGAACACCCGGCTCTTTCCCTGGATGTGGTTATGGAGTCCGTCCTGCGCATCCTCGACCGGGGTATCCACGGGGTTGGGTTTGTTTCCCCCTCCCATGTGTATCCCCAGGTTATGGCCATCCTTCGCGCCCTGGAAAAAACGGGCAAAAATCCCGTTACCGTATGGAATACCAACGCATACGAACATCCGGAGAATATTGCCCGCCTGGAAGGAAAGGTCTCCGTTTACCTGCCCGATCTGAAGTATGTCACCCCGGAGATGGCGGCAAAGTACTCCGGCGCCCGCGATTATCCGGAAGTTGCCTGTGCCGTGGTGGAAGAAATGTACCGCCAGAAAGGTTCCACCCTTCAAACCGACGAGGCGGGCCAGGCCGTATCGGGCCTGATCATCCGGCACCTGGTGCTTCCCGGTCATGCCGATGAAAGCATCCGTGTGCTTGAATACATTGCCACTCACCTTTCACCACGCGTGGCCATTTCCCTCATGTCGCAATATTACCCGCCGGGTTTTCCAACTGGCCGGCCCGCTCCCAAACGGACCCTCTACCGGGAGGAATACGCCCGGGTGGTGGATGCCTTCCATTCGATAGGCTTCGGCAAGGGTTGGGTGCAGGATCTGGAAAGCACCGGTTACTACCGGCCCGATTTCGACCGGAGTCATCCCTTCGAAACCGGCTCCTGAAAATTGTGTACTTTTGCCCGGAAAAAGCATGGATTATGAGCCGGGAAAATTTCTGGAAAACACTTCCCCGACCTTTTCTGGCGCTGGCTCCCATGGAGGATGTGACCGACACGGTTTTCCGTGAACTGATCATGAATATCTCGGCCCCGGGAGTCCTGCATGTGGTATTTTCCGAATTCACTTCCACCGACGGGCTTTGCCACGAGAAAGGAAGGGAAAAAGTGATCGAACGCCTGCTGGTCAATCCTTCGGAAAGAAAACTGTTGAAACAAAAAGGCATCCGGCTGGTGGCCCAGATATGGGGCGCCGATCCCGAAGCTTTCTACCGGTCCGCCCGGATGATCACCCGTGACATGGATTTTGACGGACTGGATATCAACATGGGCTGCCCGGTCAGGAAGGTTGTGAAACAGGGAGCCTGTGCGGCCCTGATCAAACAGCCTGCCCTGGCCCGGGAAATCATTCAGGCCACCCTGGAAGGGACCGACCTGCCGGTAAGCGTCAAAACACGCATCGGTTTCGACCGCATACAGACCGAAGAGTGGATGGGTAACCTGCTGGAAACCGGCATATCCGCCCTGAGCCTACACGGCAGGATACAGAAGGTAGACTCGGAAGGCCCTGTTCACTGGGAAGAAATTGCCCGGGCCGTTCGCATGAAGAATGAAATCAACCCCCGGGTGGTTATCATGGGCAACGGCGATGTGATGAGCCTGGAAGAGGCACGCGAACGGTCGGAAGAAACGGGAACAGACGGGATCATGATAGGCAGGGGAGTATTCCACAACCCATGGATATTTAACCCTGTCCAGCGGGAACACTCACCCCGTGAAAAAACCGGCCTTCTGTTGCAGCACACCCGGCTTTTCGGCAACACCTGGCAGAACAGGAAAAATTTCGATATCCTGAAACGCTTCTTCAAGATCTATGTCAACGGATTCTACGGTGCCGCCCGGTTAAGGGCTGAGCTGATGGAAGCCCGTTCCGCCGAAGAAGTGGAAAAGATTGTTTCACATTGTTAAAACCCCGGAGGAATAATGATCCCCACGGCCAGCAACAGGTCGGTACCCAGTACGGTGATCACATTCGTTCCCAGTGCCGGCACCATCTTGGGAATATCGTCCCCGTGCCGGATAGCGGTAATGCTCGACCGGATACCCAGAGGCATGGGGATGAGGGCCAGGTAGATCCAGGCAGAAGCCAGTCCCACCAGGGGAAGAATAAGGATGGTGCCGAAGGTAAGGAACATACCGAAAGCATACAGGTAGGCAGCCTTTTTCCTTCCGAGTACGATCACCAGGTGCCGCCGTCCACCGGCCTTATCGGCCTCCATATCGGGAAATTCATTGATGAGAAGAAGCAAGGCGGTAAGAATACCCGGAGGAACGGATACGAGGATCACTTTCAGGGGGATGATCCCGGAAAGAGGCATGCCGGGCGTGGCGGTCATGGCCACGTAGGTACCGATCACCACCAGCGATCCCAGGGCCAGGCCAGCAAAAAGTTCCCCCAGTTGTATCCTGGCCAGACCTTCCGTATAGGAAATAATGGTCACTCCCCCGATCAGGGTGAGCACCATAATAAACCAGTGGGATGTGAAGGTAAAATACACTCCTATAGAAAAGGCCAGCAACAGGGTAGTAACGGCCACTGTCAGCACCTGCCGAGGAGTGGTCAGTCCCTGCTGCATCATACCGCTTCCCCCGCTGAACGGTGTCCGTTTCGTATGGGAATCGATCCTGGTTTTATGATCGGAATATTCATTGAACAGGTTCACCGAAATGTGGGCCGAAACCACTCCGGTCAACAACATCAAAGCATGCCAGAGGTTGAATTCTTTTTCTGCCGGCCCCGTCATCTTGTAGGCAAAAGCCAGGCCGATCGCTACCAGCAGAATAGCCAGAATTAGAAAAGGACCACGTACCTGTGCCATCCAGGCAGCCAGAGAAACGGATTTTTTGTCTTGTTTTTCCATCATCATATCATTTACTCGTTGAACAAAAATACGTTTTATTTCTTTATCTCATAAACGGAAACCGGATGCATGCCCAGTTCCTGCCACCGGATCACCGCCCGGCTCACGCCGTTGCCAAGGTC
>DQWH01000203.1 GCA_011042635.1 Bacteroidota bacterium
CCCGATGTAATCGGCTATCACCACTACATACCCCATGGAGGCAACCGATTGCAGCAACTGGTACAGTTCGTAATTCGGATTGGTGCTGGGGGCATTATCCAGCAGGGTGTTGGTTCCGTTCTGAAAGCTGAGAATAGGATATTGACCGGGGGTGGCGGGTACACATAAAAGGCCCGATGCCGTGATGCTTTCTCCCATGAAATTTGTCCGGTACCTGATGCGGTAAATGTCGGCACCGTCGTTAACATAGTCATGAAGAACATAGATATCGGGATACATGATGGTGGCCGTGTTGATTAGGTTACTGAAATAATCCGCCGTACGGGAAAATAATTTTTCGGCAGAACGAAGGTGGGTATTCCCTGCAAAGGGATCCTCTTCCTTTTCACAGGAAAAGAACACTGCGCTGACAACCAGCAAAACGGCGAAAACAGACGCGTAACGGAACCTGTGTTTTGTCTTCATGAGATGGATTGTTGTGTTTGTATAACAAATATACGGAATTTTCCCGAGCGTAAGCCGGCAGAATTTCCTGCCGGCACAGGGCGGTTTCCGTGGGATATTCAGGCATGATTCCGGTTATTCAGCAGCTTTCGCTCTTCTTCTTCCAGCACCGGCGAGTAAAACACTTCCTTCCCGCTGATCCATGCCGGTTTGATTGCTGGATTCGTGAGTATATCGGTCAGCATGCTTTCCAGCAACCATTCCGTGTTAATGATCCCTTCCTCACGAAGGCGGGCATTCATCCCTTCATGCATCATTCTCCCCGCCCTCAGCGGAAAGGCATATAATTCCGGAAAGCCTCCGGTGTTTTGCGGATTCCGGTATTGCCGGCGGCATGATGGCTCACTGGAGGAAAGATAAATGCGGCATGCCAGGGGACGAACCGGATACACCACACAGCAGTTTTCTTGCAGCAGGGGACAGGGTGAGCTGTGCCGTAGAACTTCGCGGATGTTCATCTTTGAGGTCAACCGGCTTTTTTCGCGGGTTTTTCCGGTCACCTCCCGAACGGTTTGTCCGTCCGTGTGTTTTAGGAGGTAATTCTCCAGAAAGAGGATCTCTCCTGCACTGACGAATATGGCCTGATGACAGCACCAGGAACAACCCCTGTGGCAATCCACCCTTTTTCCTTCTGCACGGCAACGCCTGATAAAACTGTCGGTCAACAGATCGGTCTGCTCATACAGGGTGGAGTACATGTTTTCCAGGGTATTCCATGATTTCCCCTTCAGCAGGGCATGGGAGGCAAGCCGGTATCCGTCTGAAAAAAATATGCGGTCGGTTTCTGAAAAGACAGCCATAGCCATGCCGGTGATAATAGCCGGTTTGAATTCCTTATTGCCGGTTGAGGCGCTCTTCCCTCTTTTTTTGCTCGATCATGGCCGCTTTCAGTATCAGGATCAGTCCGGCCAGGGCGAATTTCTGGGCCAGTTGCTTGTCGGGTGAGCCGATGGCATACAGGAAGGCATAGGGCAGTACTGTGCCCTGCAGGATAGACTGGTACAGGAAAAACCTGACTCTGGGGATCAAATGGTACAGGTCGTGCAGGTTGAACACGGTGAAGAACCAGAGGGACCCGACCACCAGGGTACCTCCCAGGGTGTGCACCGGATTATACAGGTCGCAGGGAACGATCAGCAGGATGTATCCCGCCCCGCATAACCGGAAGAAGAGTTGATGAAGGGGTTTTCCCAGGTGACGGCTGATATGAAAGCAGATCATGGAGCTGGCGGTCATGCCCAGGGCGAAGATCAGCAGGCTGAGGTAATTCGGATCACCTCTCCTGGTGTACAACCGGCCGAAATGGCTTACGGCATGGTCGCGGATTACGATATTCTCGCCGTAGGTCAGCATCCCCAGCAGGCATACCAACAGGGTAACTCCGAAAAGGACATTGAGCTCCCGGTTAACGATGTGGTAGCTGCTTTTTGCGCTGCTTCCGGTGTGTATATTTGTATGTTCCAGCATGACAGTAACACATATGGGTTCGGTGCATATAAATTTACAGAAAACGGGAAGGAAATTCAATAATTAATGAAACGGCATTCTTTTATGTGGCTTCCTGTGCATGGCCGGTGAAGACGTAGAAATCCTGCCCGGTGCATTAACCTTGCATAAAAGTGGTATACTTTTGAAGTGAAATAGCGGTATGGTTTTAAGTGACGGAAACAACATGCGTTGCATGGTTTTTTGTCTTTTCGCAAACCTTATGAAAGCAGGCTTTCAACGGTTTCCTCAATGCAAAAACCCCCTTGCGGGGGTGTTTGTTTTCTGCTTGATTGTGGAGCTGGCGGGAGTCGAACCCGCGTCCAGACAAGGAGACCGTATGCTTTCTACATGCTTAGTACCGCTTGTTTGTCGGGAAAGGCCAGGCGCGGTGCAACCAAACCTTTCCTTAGTCCCTTATATTTCACTTCCGGACCGGGACCTCCCGGAAGTTATCCCCGAATTGCGTGCGCCTTGGAACCGGGTTGGAACGGGGAACGTCCGCCCGCAAGACGTCTCGTCCCGTCACCTGGTGACGGGATTAAGCCTTGACTTACTTAACTTCGGTCAGGCGGCGAGAGCGTAATTGTTTTCGCCAGTTATTGTTTTGCAACAGAATATTATAGAGCACTGTCACCCTGCTCTGCATGCTTACATACCACCTCGGCTTGCTGTCAATTCCATGTCAGCCCCGAAGGAACACAAAGGTACAAAATATTCCGGTACCATGTGTTGTAAAAAATGCACAAAAAACGGGCCGGAATCGTTAATTTCGTGCCTGAAGGACAGTGAAAAAATAAAAGATGATGAGAATCGGACTGCTGAAAGAGACCAAAACCCCGCCCGACAGGCGGGTACCCCTTACGCCCTGGCAGGCTGCGGAACTTCAGAAAAAATTCCCGGGAACAGAAGTGGTGGCCGAATTAAGTCCCATCCGCTGCTTCAGCGATGAGGAATATGCCCGAAAGGGTATCAGGGTGGTGCAATCACCCGAGGCATGTGAAGTGCTTATGGGAGTGAAGGAAGTGGCTATCCCGGCTCTGATCGCCGAACGTACCTATGTGTTCTTTTCCCATACGGGGAAAATGCAGCCCTACAACCGGAACTTGCTGCGGGAAATCATCAGAAAAAAAATCACCCTGGTGGATTATGAATACCTGACCACACCCGACGGAAACCGCCTGGTGGCTTTTGGTCGCTGGGCGGGAATTGTCGGAGCCTATAACGGATTGAGGGGCTGGGGGCTGAGACATGGCTCGTTCCGGCTGAAACCGGCCCATGAATGCTTCAACATGAAAGAACTGCTGGAGCAGGTAAGGCAGATCAGTGTGCCATCCGTCCGGATCCTGATCACAGGCGGAGGCCGCGTGGCACACGGGGCCATGGAAATACTGGCCGCCCTGAATCTGACGAAAGTGACACCGGCTGAATATCTGTCAGGCACTTTCGACAGGCCGGTATATTGCCAGCTGGATCCGGACGATTATGTGAGACGGCGGGACGGACAGCCATTCAGCATGAAGGATTTTATTGAACATCCGGACCGGTATGAGTCGGCTTTTCTTCCCTATGCCCTGAGGACCGACCTTTACATTCCATGTCACTACTGGGATCCGCGGTCACCCGTCTTTTTGCGGCCGGAAGATTATCTTCACCCCGGGTTTCCTGTCCGGGTGATTGCCGATGTGAGCTGTGATATCGGGAAACCCGTTGCTTCCACGCTCCGGCCTTCCACTATTGAAGAACCGTTTTACGGTTATCATCCGCAGACCGGGAAGGAAGGTCCTGCTTTTGACAAAGATCATATCACCGTGATGGCGGTGGATAACCTGCCCGGCGAACTGCCACGCGATGCCAGTGAGGATTTCGGGAACAGCCTGCTCGAACATTTCTTCCCGGCCCTGTTGTCGGATGACCCGGAAGGCATGATACGGCGGGCTACGATCGTGAAAGAGGGAAAACTGACCGAAGGTTTTGCGTACCTGCGCGATTATGTGGAAGGATAGCGGGGTTTGTGAGCGATATCCGTCTGCCGTTCTTTTCTTCCGGACAGTCGGTGAATGGCGGGGAGGAATGGTTATTCTTTCAGTTTCCGGATGGTATCCGGCGGGTTGGGTGAGTGAAAAACCGTGACCCCGGCAACCAGCACATCCACGCCTGCTATAAGCAGATCGTTCTTATTATCCAGATCCACCCCGCCGTCTACCTCGATCAGGGTCTGCAGACCGGCCTTTTCGATCATGGAACGCAGTTTCCTGATCTTTTCATAGGTGTGGAGAATAAAATGCTGCCCCCCGTAACCCGGATTAACCGACATCACCAGCACCATGTCCACTTCGGGAAGGATATCTTCCAGCAGGTGTACCGGATTGTGCGGGTTGAGGGTTACCCCGGCTTTCATGCCCAGTTCTTTGATCTGCTGTACGGTTCGGTGAAGATGAGGGCAGGTTTCGTAATGCACGGTAAGATTGTAAATGCCCAGACCTGCAAACCGTTCCAGGTACTTTTCAGGGTGTACCATCATCAGGTGGGCATCCATGGGTTTGCGGACCCGTTGGCTAACGGTTTCCAGCACGGGGAATCCGAATGAAATATTGGGGACGAATACACCGTCCATAATATCCAGGTGAAGCCAGTCGGCTTCACTGCGGTTGATCATGTCTATTTCTTCGTTCAGCTTTCCGAAATCTGCAGCCAACAGGGATGGTGCCACCAGATGGTTCATACCGCTTGGTTTAATAATTGAAAGTGTAAAAATAACAAAAAAATACAAGCAAAGAGGAAATGTCTTCAGATGCCCGAAGGGAAACTGAAACGGGGCATTGTTTCCAGTATAAGAACTACGTAGTTGTCTACGTAGATATCTACGTAGTTTGCAACGTAGTTATCTACGTAGATTCAAAGTCATATCAGTTCCTGATAATATCAGCAGTATTCTCTTATTTTGCCTGTTCTGCCTGTATTTTCATACAGCTTCTATGGTGGAAGGCGGTTTGGAAGCAATGTTATAGGTTACACTTACCACGCCGGGCACTTTTTCAACGATCTCGGCAGCCAGTTTTCTCAAAATACCGAAAGGCAGTTCGGTGGGTGTGGCGGTGCGGGCATCCACGCTGTCCCAGCACCGGATCTCTATCTGGTGGCCGAAATCTCTTTTTCCGTTTCGCATACCGGTAACCCGGTCATCATGCAATATGGCCATGTACTGGAATGCTCCGCTGTTACTGAGAATTTCCTCGGTTATGGCTGTTGCTTTCCTGACCATATCCAGTTTTTCACGGGTTACTTCCCCGATGATCCGTGCCGCCAGGGCTGGTCCCGGGAATGGAATGCGGTTATAGAATTCTTCGGTTAATCCCAGGGCTTTGCCTACCTTCCTTACTCCGTCTTTTCTCAGTTGGATAAGGGGTTCTATGATATCATACCCGAATGCTTCCTGAGGATCAATTCCCAGTTGCTCAAAGACATTGTGCTGGCGCTTGATCCCCGCCACGGTCTCGTCAATGTCAGTGAGTATGGTCCCCTGCAGCAGGTACCTGGCTTTGCTTTCCCTTACCAGTTTGCCGAAGACATCCTTATAGAATGTCTGGGTGATGGCTTCTCTTTTTTCTTCGGGATCGGTAATGCCTTTAAGAGCCGAGAGGAAGGCCTCTTCGGCATCGATAATCTCCACGCTGACACCCAGCTTGCTGAAAAAAGAAGCTACCCGTTCCGGTTCACCTTCGCGCATCAGTCCGTTCTGTATAAAAACGGTCCTGAGCCTTTTATCCAGAGCCCGGTGTCCGAGCAATGTCACCACGGAGGAGTCGACTCCTCCCGACAGGGCGTTGATGGTCATGCCTTTTCCAACGGCCTGTTTGATTTCATTTACTTTTTCATCGATAAATGATTCGGGATTCAATGATTCGGCAAGGATTTCTTTTACCATAGAGATTCAGGTTAAAATGATTGATCAAGGCAATAAAGTAAATAAATTAATATGAAATACAGGAAAGAAGGTAGTAGAAATGAAATGAAAAATGAGCGGGGAAAAGGGGAATTCTTTTTCTTCCGAACCGGGCTTTTCACTTACCTGCTCATCCCAGATAGGTTCTCAGGATCTTGCTGCGGGTGGTGTGTTTCAGCCGTTTGATCGCTTTTTCCTTGATCTGTCGTACCCTTTCCCGGGTGAGGTTGAATTCTTCCCCGATTTCTTCCAGGGTATGGGGATGTTTGCCGTTCAGGCCGAAATACAGTCTGATGATATTGGCTTCCCGGTACGTAAGGGTGGAGAGGGCCCGTTCAATTTCCTTTCTGAGCGAGTCGGTAAGAAGTTCTTTTTCCGGACTGGGGGACTCCTTGCTCAGCATAAGGTCATAGAGGTTTCATTCTTCTTCCGGCCCGATGGGAGCGTCCATGGAAACATGCCTTCCGGCATTTCGCAGGGCCTCTTTTACATCGTTCGGTGCCATTTCCAGCACCTGGGCCAGTTCCGATACGGAGGGTTCGCGTTCGAATTTCTGCTCCAGTTCGGCAAAGGCTTTGTTGATCTTGTTGATAGATCCGATCTTGTTGAGAGGAAGGCGTACGATACGGGCCTGTTCGGCCAGAGCCTGCAGAATGGACTGCCTGATCCACCACACGGCGTAGGAGATGAACTTGAATCCGCGGGTTTCGTCAAATCGCTGTGCCGCTTTAATCAGTCCCAGATTCCCTTCATTGATCAGGTCGGGCAGGGTAAGACCCTGGTTCTGGTATTGTTTGGATACGGAAACCACAAATCGCAGGTTGGCCCTGATCAACCGGTTGAGAGCCTCATCATCTCCTTTTTTGATCTTTCTGGCCAGCTCTACTTCTTCTTCCGCATTGGCCATTTCTACCTTACCTATTTCGTGCAGGTACTTGTCCAGTGAGGGGGTATCCCGGTTAGTTACCTGTTTACTGATTTTTAATTGTCTCATTGGCTGGGGGGTTAGGGTCGGTCATTGTTTATACGAAATGACGGCAAAAAAGTTGCAAAAAAATCAAGCAAAATAGCCCGGGAGTCCGAAGCATGGAATGCCGCAAGGATTTTTCGGAGGACGACCATTGGAATGGGTTCATTATTTGTGTTGTAAAATAATAATCTGCACAAAATATTTTGGATTATTAAGTTAAATTCATATACTTGCAGTGGATTTTCTATCCCCCCAGTTAGTTTAGTAATTTCCAACATCCAGAATAATTTTTGAAGTCTCTTTCAGAATTCGATGTTTTAACATTTCTACTTATTATTATTTAATTATACCGTATCTATGTATGATATTCTTGAACTGAACAAGAAGCTTGTTTCAGAACTCCGCGATATTGCCAAGGAGTTGAACATTAAGCGGGTTGAGGCAATGCGCAAGCAGGATTTGATCTATAAGATCCTTGACCAGCAGGCCATTGTGGCCACAGAAAAGGGAATCAGGGGAAAGTCTTCTTCCGAGCAAACACAGCCTGTACAGGAAAAACGCCGTCCCGGCCGTCCGCGGAAAAGGGGACGGCCCAGGAAAACGGAAGATTCTCCCAGGCAGCAGGCTGATCAGCTGCCGGCATCAGACCAGCAATCACCGCAACAGCAGCAACAGCAGCAGCAAAAGCAGCAGCAGCAACAATCCTCTGCCCAGCAGCAGCCACATCAGAGGCAGCCGGCTCAGTCTCAGTCACACGACCGGAAGTCGAAGGTCGGTGGAGGCTATCAGTCAACTGAGCAGAGGAATAAGAATAAGAGGAAATCGAGGTCTGATTCCGGGCAGGCTCCTGTGCTGGACGATTTTGATTACGTTGCTTCACCAGCGGATGTGGAGGAAGAAAAACCCGGAGGGGTACAGCCGGAAAAAGCCACTGCCGACACAGTGGCTCCTGGAAAACAGGAGACCGATGAGAAACGCAGGCAGCCTGCTGCTGAATCCTATGGCACAGGGTATCAGAAAAAAGCCCAGCATGAGAAAAAACAGAACGATTATTATGATTTCGACGGTATTATCAGCAATTCAGGTGTGCTCGAAATCATGCCTGACGGTTATGGCTTTTTGCGTTCGGCCGATTACAACTACCTGAATTCTCCCGACGACATTTATGTGTCTCAATCGCAAATCAAATTGTTCGGACTGAAAACGGGAGATTATATCAAAGGGACCATCCGGCCTCCCAAGGAAGGCGAGAAATACTTCCCCCTGATCAAAATCGAAGAGATCAACGGCAGGGATCCTGATTTTATTCGTGACCGGGTTCCTTTCGATTATCTCACTCCGCTTTTTCCCAATGAAAAATTCAGACTGGTGGGTAGCGGACACAATAGCCTGTCGGTGAGAGTGGTGGATATGTTTTCTCCCATTGGAAAAGGACAGCGCGGTTTGATTGTAGCCCAGCCGAAGACAGGGAAAACGGTTCTTTTGCAGGAAATTGCCAATGCCATTGCCGATAATCATCCCGAAGTGTACCTCATCGTTCTGTTGATCGATGAGCGCCCGGAAGAGGTGACCGATATGGCCAGGAACGTAAAAGCCGAAGTGGTTTCCTCCACTTTCGACGAGCCTGCCGAAAGGCATGTACGGGTGGCCAATATCGTACTTGAAAAAGCCAAAAGAATGGTGGAATGCGGCCACGATGTCGTTATTTTGCTGGATTCCATTACCAGGCTGGCCCGGGCATTCAATACCATTGCTCCCGCTTCGGGCAAGGTATTGTCAGGGGGAGTTGATTCCAACGCCCTGCATAAACCCAAGCGCTTTTTCGGAGCAGCCCGGAATATTGAGCACGGGGGTTCCCTTACCATTCTGGCTACTGCTCTAACCGAAACGGGATCGAAGATGGACGATGTGATCTTCGAGGAATTCAAGGGAACAGGCAATATGGAATTACAGCTCGACAGGAAGCTGGCCAACAAGCGGATATGGCCTGCCGTGGATATCAATGCTTCCAGCACCCGCCGGGAAGAATTGTTACTTGACAAGAATTTTCTGAATAAGACCTGGATTCTGAGGAATTATTTAGCCGATATGAATCCCCTGGAGGCCATGGAATTTTTGCGCGACCGGATGATGAAAACCCAGTCGAACGAAGAATTCCTGATATCCATGAACAGTGAATAATACAGAAAGGCTGTCCTTTCGGGGCAGCCTTTGCTGTATCATCGCCTGATAAAATTCATGCTTTTTCCTGTCTTTCTTTGTACATTTGCAAAAATGTCTGTTACCGGAATAACACTGCGTTGTTCTAGATGGCGTTTAATTTAAAAACAAAATGAATAAACGGCTCATGGCGAATTTTGCTTAGATAACGGGGGGAAGAAACAGGGAATAGTTCTATTTTTATCCCTCTGATTCTGATCATTCAATATAAAACACTATCAAAAAAACATAATCAAGAAAAATGGCAAAGAAAAAACAATTCATTACTTGTGACGGAAACATGGCTGCTTCTCATATAGCCTATATGTTCAGTGAAGTAGCATGTATCTACCCCATTACCCCTTCATCGAATATGGCAGAATATGTGGACGAATGGGCTGCCAACGGAAGGAAGAATATGTTCGGTGAGACTGTGGAGGTAAAGGAAATGCAATCGGAAGGCGGGGCTTCCGGAGCCGTGCACGGCACGCTGCAGGCGGGCGCGCTTTGTTCTACTTTTACCGCTTCGCAGGGATTGTTGCTGATGATCCCCAACATGTATAAGATTGCCGGTGAATTGCTTCCAGGTGTTTTTCATGTTTCAGCCAGGAGCGTTGCAGCACATGCCCTGAGTATTTTCGGAGATCACAGTGATATTTATGCCACACGTCAAACAGGGTTTGCCATGCTGGCCAGCGGCAGCATTCAGCAGATAATGGACCTGGCCGGAGTAGCCCATCTGGCTGCCATCAAATCGAGGGTTCCCTTCCTGCATTTCTTCGACGGGTTCCGGTCTTCCCATGAGATTCAGAAGATCGAAGCCCTGCAAACCGAAGACATGGCCTCTCTGGTGGATTGGAAGGCTATGCAGGAATTCCGTGACCGTGCCCTGAATCCCGAACATCCGGTGACGCGCGGTACCGCCCAGAACCCCGATATTTACTTCCAGGCCAAGGAATCGGCCAACCGCTTTTTCGAGGCTGTTCCGGATATTGTGGAAGAATACATGCAGGAAATTTCCAAACTTACCGGCAGGGAATATCATCCTTTTACATACTACGGGGCAAAAGATGCAGAACACATCATTGTGGCCATGACCACGGTGACCGAAACGGTCAAAGAGGTGGTAGATTACCTGGTGGAAAAAGGCGAAAAGGTGGGTCTGATCATATGCCACCTGTACCGTCCCTTCTCGGCCAAGTATTTTTTCAAGGTGTTGCCTGAAACGGTAAAACGCATAGCCGTACTGGACCGAACCAAGGAGCCGGGAGCCAACGGCGAACCCCTGTACCTCGATGTGCGGGATCTTTTCTATGAGCGCGAGAATCGTCCCCTGATCGTGGGCGGGCGTTACGGACTGAGCTCGAAAGACACAACACCGGCCCAGATCATGGCCGTTTTTGAAAACCTCAAAGCCGATAAGCCCAGAAACCGTTTCAGCATCGGTATTGTTGATGATGTGACCCATCAGTCGCTTCCTGAGCCGAAAGATTTTATGCTGGTGCAAAAGGGCATGGTTGAGGCCAAGTTTTACGGACTGGGTTCCGACGGGACGGTTGGAGCCAACAAGAACTCCATCAAGATTATCGGCGATACCACCGACAAGTACTGCCAGGGGTATTTTGCCTACGACTCGAAGAAATCAGGAGGATTTACGGTGTCTCACCTTCGTTTTGGTGATCACCCCATCCGCAGCACCTACCTGGTGAATAACCCCGATTTTGTGGCCTGCCATGTGCCGGCCTATATCGGTAAGTACGATATGCTGAAAGGGCTCAAGAAAGGTGGGTCATTCCTGTTGAACAGCATCTGGGATGAGGAAGAAACGAAAGCGCGCCTGCCGGTTTCCATGAAACGGTACCTGGCCGAGAATAACATCCGGTTCTTCCTTATCAATGCCACCAGGATAGCCGATGAGATCGGGCTGGGCGGCCGCACCAATACCATCATGCAGGCAGCATTTTTCAAAATTGCCAACGTGATCCCCTATGAGCAGGCTGTAAAAGAGATGAAAAAGGCCATTGAAAAAACCTACGGAAGAAAAGGAGAAGAAGTGGTGAAAATGAATTTTGCAGCCGTTGACCGCGGATCGCAGGTAACCGAGGTGAAAGTGCCTGAAGAATGGAAAAACCTGAAAGAAGAGGAGGAGAAAAAAGTGCAGAAAAAGGATGTGCCCGAATTCATTGTCAAAGTGGCCGAACCCATCAACCTGCAGAAAGGAGACGATCTGCCTGTTAGCGCTTTCCTGGGCAGGGAAGACGGAACCTTCCCCCAGGGAACCACTGCATACGAGAAACGCGGGATTGCAGTTCATGTTCCGGAGTGGGTCCCCGAAAACTGCATCCAGTGTAACCAGTGCGTGGTGGTTTGTCCCCATGCCTGCATCAGGCCCTTCCTGCTTACCGATAAGGAACTGCAGAAGGCACCCGAGGGACTGGTAACCATTGAAGGGAAAGCTCAGCTGAAAGGATACCATTACAGGTTGCAGGTGAGCCCGCTTGACTGCACGGGTTGCGGTAACTGTGTGGACGTATGTCCCACCAAGGAAAAAGCCCTGAAAATGGAACTGTTCGAAAGCCAGCTGTTTGAACAGGATAATTGGGACTATCTTGACCGGAAGATCGGTTATAAGGAAGATGTGGTTCCAAAGAACAAGACGGTGAAGAACAGTCAGTTTGCACAACCACTGTTTGAATTCTCGGGGGCATGTGCCGGTTGCGGGGAAACTCCCTATATCAAGCTGGTAACCCAGCTGTTCGGTGAGCGCATGATCATTGCCAATGCTACGGGTTGTTCGTCTATTTACGGGGGAACGGCTCCATCCACTCCCTATACCACTCATAAGAAAACAGGATGGGGACCTGCATGGGCCAACAGCCTGTTTGAGGACAATGCCGAATACGGATACGGTATTGCTACCGGAGTGGAAAAAATGAGAAAGAGAATTGCCCTGAAAATGCAGGCAGCCATGGAGAAAGGTTCGATCGCTCCTGAAACAAAAGAAGCCTTTGGAGAATGGCTGGAAGCAAAAGATGAGGCCGAACCCTCCAGAGCAGCTTCTGAAAAGGTGCTGAAAGCTCTGAAAAACGAAAAGGATCCGGTAGCGAAGGAAATTCTTGAGCTAAAGCAGTACCTGGTGAAGAAATCGGTATGGATCATCGGCGGTGACGGATGGGCTTACGACATTGGATACGGTGGTCTGGACCATGTGGTGGCCAGTGGGGATGATGTAAATATACTGGTTCTTGATACAGAAGTATATTCGAATACCGGAGGTCAGTCTTCCAAAGCTACCCCGGCTGGTGCCGTGGCTAAGTTTGCCGCTTCCGGTAAGAAGATCAGGAAAAAAGACCTGGGGATGATGGCCATGAGTTACGGCTATGTATATGTTGCCCAGGTGGCCATGGGTGCCAGCCAGTCGCAGCTGTTCAAGGCTGTAAAAGAAGCCGAAGCCTATCCCGGACCTTCCGTGATCATTGCCTATGCTCCCTGTATCAACCACGGACTGAAGGCAGGGATGGAAAAAACCCAGGAAGAAGAAAAACGGGCCGTGGAAGCCGGTTACTGGCATTTGTACCGCTATAACCCGCTGCTTGAGAAAGAAGGGAAAAATCCGTTCACACTTGATTCGGGTGAACCCAAATGGGAACTGTTCCAGCAGTTCCTGGAAGGAGAGGTAAGGTACAGTTCGCTGAAGAAAACCTTCCCGAAAGAAGCGGAAAAGCTGTTTAAGGAAGCAGAAGAAAATGCCCGCTGGAGGACCGAGACATACAAGAGGCTTGCTTCACTTGATTACTCGAAAGGTTGAAGTTTTTCAGGGGTATAAGAAAACCGCCGGATGGACAACCATCCGGCGGTTATTTTTTGTACTGCCGAGGCTGGATCAGCCTGCCGGGGCGACGATCTCTTTTCTGATCCCGGCAGGGAACAGGTCGGGTACCGGCTGTTTCGGCAGAATGGTCTGGTAGTGTACATCGAACTTTCCCTTCATGATCGCCAGTAATTTTCCCTTGATCAGGCGTTTTTTCAGGGGGGTTAACCTGTCGGTGAACAGGATGCCGTTCAGGTGATCGTATTCATGCTGAATAATGCGGGCGGCAATTCCATCATAATTCTTTTCATGGAATTCAAAATGTTCATCATAGAATGTGATTTTGATGGATGATTCCCGTTCCACATCTTCCCTGAGTTTCGGGATACTCAGGCAACCCTCATTGAAAAGCACCGGGTTTCCTGTCCTTTCCAGGATTACGGGGTTGATAAAGGTTTGCCTGAACTCCTTCAGAGAAGGATCATCGTCGGCGAATTCCGATCCGTCAATCACAAAAATACGCAGGGGAATCCCCACCTGCGGAGCAGCCAGACCCACTCCATCCGATTTGTACATGGTTTCCCACATGTTCTCGATGAATTCCTGCAGTCCGGGTATATCGGGTTGCACGGTGGCAGCCTTTTTCCTCAAGGCAGGATGTCCGTATACAACAACAGGATATAACATGATAATCTCTTACTTTAACGTTTTGTTCTTCTTCATTTCCATGTATGACTGCAGGATAAGGGATGCGCTGATGCGGTCGATCCTTTCCTTTTCCTGCCGGTCTTTCTTTTTCATTCCTCCTTCGATCATGGCACGGCCCGCTATGGATGAGGTGAAACGCTCATCCATTCGCTCCACCCGGATGCGGGGGTAACGGCGTTCAAGCTTCCTGACAAAGGGCTCAATAAAACTGAACGATTCGGAAGGCCGATTGTTCAATGTCAGCGGTTTTCCCACCACAATGGTATCCACCGTTTCCCTTTTCAGGTAATCATCCAGAAAATTCCATATTCCTTCTGTAGAGACCGTTACCAGCCCCCCCGCAATGATCTGCAGCGGATCGGTTACCGCCACTCCCGTGCGTTTTTTCCCGTAGTCGATAGCCAGGATCCTTCCCAATGCCTTTATCGGATAATTGAAAGCACAAAGATAAATATTTATTGTGAAACGTGTCCGAAAAGATCCGAACGCAAGTATTCCGGCTTCCCGGGGGAGAATACAGTATATTCCGGTTATGGCTGCTTCATGGAATATTTCTTGAAGATATCTCCCGATTTCATCAGGATATCCACGTACTGTGCCCGTTTGTATGCAAACGGGTCTGTCAGGTGCTTTCTCGACAGTTTCCCTCTAAAGTCGCCGGGTTTTTCGTAATGTTTTTTATCCATCCACTGTTCCATTTCCTGCAGCATAACCGCGATATGATCCGGCTTGTTCCGGTAAAGGGTACTGACCACCTGAACGGCATCGGCACCTGCCAGGATCATCTTGATCACATCCAGCCCGGAATAAATTCCTGTATTACTGCATATATCGGCCATGATCTCATCATACAGAAGGCCGGCAAACCTCAGAGACAGCCGGTTGTCGTCTTCATGGCTGAGATGGTAGGGATAGTGATGTTCCTCTTTTTCCAGATGGATATCCGGCTGGAACAGCCGATTGAACAGCACAAAACCGTCGGCACCGGCCTTATCCATTTCGGCCACTACTTTCAGGATATTCGTATAGAAGGGGCTGAGTTTCACACTGACAGGGATATTCACTGTTTTTTTCACTTCTCCGATCACCCGGATCTGTTCTTCCACGATTTGATTTCCTTCGGTTTGGAAATCTCTCGGAACGGCATAAAAGTTCAGTTCCAGTGCATCTACCCCCGTTTCTTCCAGTTTTTTGGCATAATCGGTCCATGTTTCGGGGTATACGCAGTTGAGACTGGCTATGACCGGTATGGATACCGATTTTTTCATTTTTTCGAGCAGGTGGAGATGCTCTGCCGGTCCTGCATGTTTGATATCCGGGAACAGGGAGATCATTTCCGCATGGCGCTCATTGTATTCTTCCAGTTGATCTTCCAATTCATAGCTTTCCAGCTGGATCTGTTCTTCGAAGAGCGATTTGTACACAATGGCGGCAGCACCGGCTTTTTCAAGTTTTTTTACAATGTCGGGTTCGGTGACCAGATTGCTGGCACCTACGATGATGGGATTTTTCAGTTCAATACCCAGGTATTTTGTTCTCAGATTTGCCATAATTTTTTGCTTTTTAGAATAACCAATATTCCCTGTTCTTTGTTCAGACGGGGATAATAAATGTAACGAATTTCCTGCACCTTTCAAAATAGGCGGTGTTTTACCGGATGTATCGTATGATAGGAATTTTCAAAAGGAATAGTTATTTTCATTCCTGATATTTCCAACGGTTTGGATACAATAATCCATGAGCCGTCTGAAGCAATATCCGTTACTACGCATGTTGATCCCCTTCATGGCGGGTATTTCTGTGGGAATGCTGTGGCCACTGCAGGTTTTGAATATGCATCTTTTTGTGTTTGGTTCGCTGTTTATGATTATTCTTTTGTTTTTCCTTTATTTCATCGAACCATTCGGTTTCGTTCTTTTCGGGAACGTTCTTTATCTTTTCCTTATCCTGGCCGGGATGTGCCATGTACGGCTGCGTAACAGCATGCTGGAGGAGAGAATGGATAAGGGATATGGCACGTATCTGGGAAAAGTACTGGAAAGGCCGGTAAAAAAGGAAAAGAGTTACCGGGTTCTGCTGGCGGTGAGGGCTGCTGACGGGCAGGAGAGGTCTGCAGGTGCCTGGCAAAAAGTGTATGCCACCCTCGCTGTCGATACGGTGATTCCCACACTGGCATACGGTGACCGGATCCTTTGCCGGGGATGGCTGAACCGGGTAAATCCCCCCATGAATCCCGGTGAGTTCGATTACAGGAAATTCCTTCTTCGCCATGGGATTACCGGACAAATTTACCTGGAAGGGGATGACTGGATGAAAACCGGAATTCAGGGACGGAGCAGATGGCCCGTATTTTTTCATTCCCTTCGCTATGATTTGATTGAAAAACTGCGGGCCGGCAGGATGGCGGAACGTGAGTTTCAGGTATTGTCGGCCCTGTCGCTTGGATACCGTGACGAGATGGATCCTGCTCTCAGGCAGGGATATGCAGGTGCCGGCGCCATGCATTTTCTGGCCATTTCAGGGCTTCATGTCGGGATCCTGTATTTTTTTCTGCATGCCCTGCTGGGATTTCTTGTTCGTGTACCGGGTGGCCGCCTTCTCAGAACCGTCCTGGTTCTGCTGGCGCTTGTCTTTTATGCGGTGCTGAGTGGTCTTTCTCCTTCCGTATGCCGTGCCGTGACCATGTTTGGTTTCTTTTCAGCAGGAAGCGCACTGCAGAGACACGTGAATACATACAACATCCTGGCGGCTTCGGCCTTTATTATGTTGCTGGTCAATCCGTTCCTCCTGGCGGATGTAGGATTCCAGCTTTCCTACCTGGCCGTTGCCGGGATCGTGTATTTTTATCCCCGTATTTTCCGATTACTTCATCCATCAGGCATCATTACCTCCTGGCTGTGGAAGCTGGTGTGTGTGAGCCTGGCTGCCCAGCTGGTTACTTTTCCCCTTACCCTGTATTATTTTCATATTTTCCCCGTCTGTTTCCCGGTATCGAACGTGGTGGTTCTGCCTCTGGTGGCGGTTTTGCTGGGATTGTGCCTGGTATTTTTTGTGGCAGGGTCCATTTTCCCCTGGCTGGGAGGAGTTATGGCCTGGTTTGCAGGGAAGGTTGCTTGGTGTATGAACGAATCGGTACAGTTGATCGGTTCGTTGCCGGGTGCCACCGTTTCAGGAATATGCCTGAGTGCTTTTCATGCCGTTTTACTGTATGGCATGCTGGTGACCCTGGTCCTTGCCGTGAAGGGGTACGGGAAAGTATTCAGGTGGGCCTTTCTGGCAATGACCATGATCTTTGTTACCGACCGCTCCAGGCTGGCTGATGAATGGAACAGGCAGCACGATTTTACGGTGTACCGGATCCCCGGTGGCAGTATGATCAGCCTGACCCGGGGGAAAACGTATGTGGCCCGGATCAGACCCTTGACCGAAAACGGATGGTATGATTATTACACATTGAACCACCGGATCGGCAAGGGAATAAAAAATTTGATGAGGTGGGAGAAAGCGTCTGCCAGAGAAGATTTCGGTATTTTACAAACCGACCTGGCTGGTTATATACAGGGAAAAGAGAAAAGGATAGGGATCCTGGAGGAAGATTTTCCCCGGTACGGCCGGTGTGATCGTAAATTGAACCTCGATGTGCTGGTTTTGACCGGGAACATCAGAGTATCTCCAGCCATTCTGGAACAGTGTTTTGATCCCGTGCTGGTGGTACTGGACGGATCGCTGGGATACTACAGAACCCGTGAGTGGGTGGAATATCTCCAGGAGAAAAAAATATCTTATCATGCTGTTTACACGGACGGAGCTTATCAATGTTCTCTTTAAATTCATACATTTGTTATCAGGGTGTTGCCAAATATTTGCATAATTAAACGGATTATGATTTACTTTGTCACCGCTAATCGAGAAACGATATGAGGATTATTGTGGCAGGAGCAGGAGAGGTAGGATCACACCTGGCCAAAATGCTCAGTCAGGAGAATCATGATCTGGTGGTGATCGATCCGAATGAATCATTGCTTCAGGCATTCGATAACCGGCTGGATTTGATGACCGTACATGGTTCGGCTACTTCCATCTCCACCCTGGAGGAAGCCAGTGTGAGAAAGACCGATCTGTTTATTTCGGTAGCCCACCTGGAGGATACCAATATTACAGCCTGCATCCTGGGTAAAAAACTGGGAGCCAAAAAAACCATTGCCCGCATTGACAATCAGGAATACCTTCTTCCGAACAACAAGGAGTTTTTCCGGAGTCTGGGGGTGGACCATTTGATCTATCCAGAAAAAATAGCCGCCCGGGAAATCGTAGGTTTGCTGAGCCAGACAGGGACGAGTGAATTTTTTGATTTTTCCGGAGGGAAACTGTCCCTTTTCGCTCTGAAGCTGGATGAAGATGCGCCGGTGATTAACAAAACCCTGATGGAGGCCACTGAAAATCGTAATGAACTGGATTACAGGGCGGTGGCCATAACCAGAAACGGTGACACCCTTATTCCGCGGGGAGATGATGTTTTCGAGGCGGAAGATGTGGTATATGTTATTACCAACAGGAAAGGGGTAAACAGCCTGCTGAAGTATTCGGGAAAGGAGAACTTCGAGATCAATAATCTGATGATCATCGGAGGGAGCCGCATCGGTTTGCGTACAGCCAAGGACCTGGAGAATGAAATCAATGTGAAACTGATTGAGATAGACCAGGAGAAGAGTATCCAACTGGCCGGTGTTCTGGACAATACCCTGGTGATCCAGGGAGATGGCAGGAACATCAACCTGCTGATGGATGAAGGCCTGAAAAACATGGATGCTTTTGTGGCCGTGACAGGGAATTCGGAGGCAAATATCCTGGCCTGCATGCTGGCTAAACGAATGGGTGTACGCAAGACAATTGCCGAAATAGAGAATCTGGATTATATAGAAATGGCCGAACGCATGGGGATTGATGCGGTGATCAACAAAAAACTGATCACTGCCAGTCGTATTTCACGATTTACCATGAGTGCCGAGGTGACATCGATAAAGTGCCTGACGGGAACCGATGCCGAGGTGATGGAATTTGTGGTAAAACCCGGTGCCCGGGCCACACGGGTTCCCCTGAAAGAACTAGAATTTCCCCGCGATTCCATCATTGGAGGGGTTGTCAGGGGAGAACGGGCATTTATTGCAAAGGGGGATACTCAAATTGAACCCAACGATCATGTGGTGGTGTTTGCCCTGCCCAGTGCCATCGGAAAAATCGATAACTTCTTCAATTAATATATGATCAATTACCGGATCATAGTTCACATTCTGGGGATTCTTTTACTGGTTGAGGGTTTTTTTATGCTCCTTTCGGCAATGGTAGGAGCTTTTTATCATGACGGGGGTGAACTTTCCCTGGTTATATCTGCCGGTATCGTAACGGCCACGGGTGCCATAGCCTGGTCTTCCAGCCGGCGCTCGAGCAGAGATCTGGGGAAACGGGAAGGATATTTCATCGTGACCCTGGGATGGGTTCTGTTCTCCCTCTTCGGAAGCCTGCCTTTTCTTCTTTCCGCCTCCATTCCGCGTTTTACCGATGCTTTTTTCGAAACCATATCGGGTTTTACCACCACGGGAGCGTCTATTCTCACAGATATCGAATCCATGCCCCATGGCCTGTTGTTCTGGCGCAGCCTGACTCAGTGGCTGGGAGGAATGGGGATCATTGTGCTTACCCTGGCCATTCTTCCGGTGCTGGGTGTGGGCGGCATGCAGCTTTTCATTGCCGAAGTGCCGGGTGTGACCTACGATAAGCTGCATCCCCGGATACGGGAAACAGCCAGGCGTCTGTGGACTATCTATTTGATCTATACCGTATTAGAAGCTGTTTTGCTTACCCTGGGAGGGATGGACCTTTTCGATGCCGTTTGCCATTCCTTTACCACCATGGCCACCGGTGGATATTCCACAAAGCAGGCAAGCATTGCGCACTGGAATAATCCCTTTATTCACTATGTCATTACGGTATTTATGTTCCTGGCAGGCACCAATTTTATGATATCGTATTTTGCCCTTCATTTCCGGTTCGGTAAAATATTCAGGAATGAGGAATTCAGGTTTTACCTGGTTTCTGTCCTGTTTTTTACTCTGGTCGTATCTGTAGGATTATGGCTGACCATGGAGTGTGCTCCTGAAAAATGCTTCAGGGAAGCGCTTTTTCAGGTGGTATCCATTATTACCACCACAGGTTATGTGACGGCCGATTACCTTACCTGGTTGCCTTTCCTCACCGTTCTGATCTTTATTATGATGTTTTTCGGTGGCTCTGCCGGTTCCACCGGAGGAGGAGTGAAAATAGTCAGGATCCTTCTGCTGGTGAAAAACAGCTTCCTGGAGCTGAAACGGCTGATCCATCCCAATGCCGTGATCCCTGTGAGATATAACGGGAAGCCGGTTTCTGCACAGGTGATCTCCAATGTGCTTGCCTTTACTTTCTTTTACCTAATCCTTACCATCAGCAGTGTGGCTGTGATGTCGGCCATGGGATATGACATGGATTCTTCGTTCGGGGCAGTGGCGGCCTCGCTGGGAAATATCGGCCCGGGCCTGGGAGCTGTGGGTCCTTCTGAAACCTATGCACACATTCCCGATGTGGGGAAATGGTTTCTCTCTTTCCTGATGCTGGTGGGAAGGCTGGAGCTGTTTACCGTGATCATCATTCTTTCTCCCGCTTTTTACCGGAAGTGACCGGCAGAGTGTGCCGGATAGGCTTTTCTCAGGGCATATTCTTTTTTTTCCAGAAAAACCGGTGTTATCTTTATGTGTTCAATAAGAGGGTGCAAAAATCATGACCAAGTCCCGGAAAATGCAAAGGATAATTCCCGAGGGATTGTTTTTGCTGATGGCGGTATTACTGCAGGGTTTTCCCTCGTTGGCAGGGAACCCGGCCGAAACGATCCGTTTCGAATACTTAACCATCAG
>DQWH01000048.1 GCA_011042635.1 Bacteroidota bacterium
GAATGCCCCCTTCTCATCGGAATAAATAAAATACCCTTCCAGTTCCGGCATTTTTTTTACCATGCGTATCCCTTCCTCCAGACCCATCACCATACAGGCCGTGGCATAGGCATCGGCCGTCATGCAATCGGGTGCCGTGATGGTCACACTCAATAGCCTGTCGAGAACGGGGTACCCGGAACGGGGATCAATGGAGTGAGCGTATTTCACGCCGTCTTTTTCATAGAATTTCCGGTAATTGCCCGATGTGGCCAGATTGATTTCATAGCATTCCAGGATCACCTGCAGGTCCTGCCCCGGAATCAGGTTATTGTCAACGGGCCTGTCTATACCAACCGTCCAGGGTTGTTCGTTTATTTTATGTCCGCGGGCACGTATTTCACCGCCCAGTTCAACCAGGTAATTTCGTATGCCCCTGTTTTCGAGAAAATCGCCCACCACATCCACGGCATAACCCTGGGCAATGGCATTCACATCCAGCTGTACACCGGGTACTTTTTTTACCAGTTTCCTTCCCTCCAGCGCCACCTTGTCCATTCCCACCAATTGCAGCAGGCTGTCGATGTTCACGCTATCGGTATCCGCCTTTCCTTCCGGACCGAAGCCCCAGGCATTTACCATGGGCCCCACGGTAATATCGAAAGCCCCGCCGGTTTTACGGGTAACCTCAGTGGCCATTCTGAAAACTTTCACAAAATAATCGTCGGCTATCACCCCGGGATCATTCCGGTTGATCCTTGAAATAACCGATTCGGGAAGATACAGCGATAGCGACCGGTCAAATCCGGCCAGCAGTGAATCGATCTCATCCTGTAGCATGGCTGAACCGCGGTTGAACATGTACCTCCATCCGAAAGGATACTGATAGATCACCCGGTAGGTGGTACCCTGAGCAAATCCGTCAAAGGTGTAATACGACTGCTGCCGGTACGACAACCATGCGAAGAGGGGAATCAGCAAAAGCAACAATATGACAGGTATAATTTTACGCATGGTCAGAAAAAGGTAATTTACCGAAACAAAGGTCCATTCATCAAACAGCAAGATTATCCGCCGAAATCGTCATAATCGATCATTTCTTCAGGGACTCCCAGATTATAAAGCATTTTAAAAACGGCATCGTTCATCATAGGCGGACCGCACAGATAATATTCAATTTCTTCCGGTTCTTCGTGCCGGCTAAGGTAATTGTCGTACAGCACCTGGTGAATGAAGCCCACATACCCGTTCCAGTTATCTTCCGGTCTGGGCTCGGAAAGGGCGATATGGAATGAAAAATTGGGGAATTCTTTTTCGATCTTCCGAAATTCTTCCTCGTAAAATATTTCCCCTTTTGACCGTGCACCATACCAGTACGACACTTTCCGGTCGGTTTTGAGGGTATGGAACAGATGAAAGAGATGAGATCGCAGGGGGGCCATGCCGGCGCCGCCGCCGATGTATACCATTTCCCGGTCGGTATCCTTAATGAAGAATTCGCCGTAAGGCCCGGAGATCATAACCTTATCGCCCGGTTTTCTGGAAAATATATAGCTTGAGCATACCCCCGGGTTCACGTTCATAAACCGTCCCTTTGAGCGATCCCATGGGGGGGTGGCAATACGCACATTCAGCATAATGATGTTCCCTTCGGCCGGATGATTGGCCATGGAATAAGCCCTGAAGGTTTCCTCGGTATTTTTCATTTTCAAATCCCACATGCCGTATTTGTCCCATTCCTTGCGGAAAGGTTCATCCACATCAATATCTTTTGCAAAGTCAACTTCAATCCGCGGAACATCGATCTGCACATATCCACCGGGTTTGAAATCCATTTTCTCCCCTTCCGGCAAGCGCACCACAAATTCCTTGATGAACGTGGCCACATTGCGGTTGGAAACCACCGTGCATTCCCATTTTTTGATGCCCATCACCTCTTCCGGCACCCGGATGACCATATCATTCCGGATTTTTACCTGGCATCCCAGCCTCCAATGGTTTTGCTGTTCCCTGCGGGTAAAAAAATTTGTCTCTGTCGGCAGGATCGATCCCCCGCCCTCCAGGACCTGGCATTTGCACATACCGCAGGTACCTCCCCCTCCGCAGGCAGAAGGCAGGTAAATATCCATACTGGCGAGGGTCGACAAGATGGTCCCTCCCGGCTCCACTTTCTTTTCCTCTTCATTGATCTTCAGAATGACTTCGCCCTGCGGGGTAAGCTTTTTCCGTGCATATAACAGGATCATAGTCAGCAGCAGAATGATCGCCAGAAAAACAGCGATGCTGGTGAGAATGATCCCGGTATTTGTCATGATTGTGATCATCTTGCCGTGCAATTTGTATTACAGTTTAATGCCCATGAAGCTCATGAAAGCGATCCCCATCAGTCCGGTAATAATAAATGTAATGCCCAGTCCGCGCAGGGGAGCCGGAACATTCGAATACCTGATCTTTTCCCGGATGGCGGCAATGCCTACAATGGCCAGGAACCATCCGACCCCCGATCCCAGGCCGAATACAGTGGCTTCGGCCAGGTTATGGTACTCCCGTTCCTGCATAAAGAGCGATCCCCCCAGTATGGCACAGTTCACGGCAATAAGGGGAAGGAAAATCCCCAGCGAGTTGTAAAGGGCCGGAGTAAACTTCTCCACGACCATTTCCACCAGCTGGACCATGGAAGCGATCACCGCAATAAACACAATAAAGGTGAGGAAGCTGAGATCCACATCGGCAAATTCGGGACTCAGCCAGGTAAGGGCTCCTTCCTTCAGCAGGTAATTTTCGATCAGGTAATTAACCGGCACGGTGATCCCAAGGACGAAGATCACGGCAATACCCAGCCCTACCGAGGTTTTCACCGTTTTCGACACCGCCAGGTAGGAACACATGCCCAGGAAATAGGCGAAGATCATATTGTCGATAAAGATCGACTTGACAAAGATATTGATCAGATTTTCCATGGCTGGTACTAATTTTCTTCAATCAGTTTGGTATTCTTTGCCCTTTGTACCCAGATAATGACACCTACAATAATCAGGGCCATGGGAGGCAGGATCATCAATCCGTTATCTTCATATCCAATACGGTACAGCCCGATTTTTTCCAGTACCGGATAACCGAATACCTCCCCCGATCCGAGCAATTCCCGGAAGAACCCCACAATCACCAGGATCAGTCCGTATCCTGCTGCATTGCCCACTCCGTCGAGAAAAGCCGGCCAGGGGCGGTTACCCATGGCAAAAGCTTCCAGACGCCCCATAATGATGCAGTTTGTAATGATCAACCCCACGAACACCGAAAGCTGCTTGCTTACTTCGTAGGCAAAAGCTTTCAGTATCTGATCAACCAGAATCACCAGCGAGGCGATGACCACCAGCTGAACAATGATCCTGATCCTGGGGGGTATCATTTTTCTCAGCAGGGAAATAACCACATTGGCAATGGACAGCACCGCCATCACACTGATGGCCATTACAATAGACGGTTCCAGTTTCACGGTAATGGCCAGTGCCGAACAGATGCCCAGCACCTGAACCGTGATAGGATTTTCATCATTCAGAGGATTGGTGAGCAACTTCATGTTCCTTGCCGAGAACAAGGATTCCCTGTCAGATTTCATGATCAGTTCCCCTCCTTTTTAAAATAGGATTCATAACTTAGCAAACAATCGTATAACATGGCTTCCAGACCCTTGCTGGTAATAGTTCCTCCAGAAATGGCATCCACGGCGTGGGGGTCGCCGGGTTCGGCACCTCCCCTCTCCACCTCAATGGAAGTAAACCGACCCGTTTCATCAAAAATAGTTTTACCGGCAAACGGCTCCTGGAACCATGATTCACTGATTTCGGCCCCCAGACCCGGTGTTTCCTTGTCGTGACCGAAATTGACCCCGTAAATAGTTTTCCTATCCTGTTCCATAGCCAGATAACCGTATATGGGTCCCCACAATCCCTTGCCATGCAGCGGTACAATAATTTTCCGCCCATCGTCCTTCATGCCCACAAAACAGGAAGATGTCTTTCTTCCAGAGGTTTTCTCATCTCGACACGCATATCGATGGTAAAAGCATCAAACCCTTCGAGTTTTTCTCCTTCCGAGTTGATCACAAAGGTCTCGACAATGTACCGGTTGTATTTTTCCTGCGCATCGGCAGCAGTCGATTCCACATGAATAGATGAAAGAATATTGCGCATCTTCTCAATGGCCACGTTCCTTTCCTGCAGCGGCTGCAGGATAAGGGCGGCAACCGACAGCACAGCAGCTACCACGATCACCATGATCGAGGCAAAGGAAAAAATATAGAAGTTACTGAACTTTTTCATGGCATATCGCATTTATTGAGCCCGCATTTCCCATCTTCTCAGCCTGCGTCTGATATTGGCCTGTATCACATAATGATCGATCAGGGGAGCAAAAACATTCATGAACAAAATGGCCAGCATAACCCCTTCGGGATAAGCCGGGTTCAGCACCCGGATCAGGATGGCCAGAACACCGATAAGAAATCCGTAAATCCATTTCCCTTTTTCGGTTTGTGCCGCACTTACCGGGTCGGTAGCCATAAAAACCGCCCCGAAAGCAAAACCTCCCAGCATAAGGTGCTGCCAGAAAGGTATGTTGAATAACTGGTTGGTACCGGAACCCACCAGGTTCAGCAAACCCGCCATAGCGGCTCCTCCGGCAAAAACCGACAGAATGATCTTCCAGCTGCCCACTCCGGTATATATCAGCAGGAGGGCTCCCAGCAGAATGGCCAGGGTAGATGTTTCCCCAATGGAGCCGGGAATATTCCCGAGGAACATTTGCATTGGACCGTATTCCAGGCCCAGGCCGTTTGAAAATTTCTCCACTCCGGCGGCAGCCTGTCCCAGAACCGTAGCTCCCGAAAAAACATCGACGGTTCCGGCCCCTTCCGACAACCCGCTGATCCAGACCTTATCGCCCGACATCCAGGCGGGATAGGCAAAAAACAGGAAAGCCCTTGCGGTAAGCGCCGGATTCAGAATATTCATTCCGGTTCCCCCGAATACCTCCTTTCCGATCACCACGGCGAAAGCGGTAGCCAGGGCCACCATCCACAGGGGCACGTCCACCGGCATCACCAGGGGGATCAGTATGCCTGTTACCAGGAATCCCTCGTTGACTTCATGTCCGCGCCACTGGGCAAAGCCAAATTCTATGCTCAGTCCCACCACGTAGGAAACCACGATAATGGGAAAAACTCTCAGAAATCCATACCAGAAAGCATCCCACATATTCACTGTTTCCCCGTAGGGTTCTCCCACAGCCAGAAAATGCTGGTAACCGGTATTCCAGCATCCGACCAGCAGAGCCGGCAATGTTGCCAGCACCACAATGATCATGGTGCGCTTCATATCCATGGTGTCACGGACATGGGCTCCTTTTTCGGTCACATGGTTTGGAACAAAAAGAAAAGTTTCAAAGGCATCAAAGGTGGAATGCAATTTCTCAAACTTTCCCCCTTTCTGGAAATGAGGTTTTATCCGGTCAACGTACCTGCGTAATCTTTTCATGAATGCAATGAATAAAATGGATAGTTCACGATCCCAGTTCTTTGATCATTACCTGGATACCTTCTCTCAGTATCGATTGTACATCGGTTTTTGAGGTACAGACAAATTCACACAGGGCCAGGTCTTCCTCCACCACCTCGTAAATACCCAGCTGTTCCATTTTGTCGATGTCGCCGATCAGGATAGATTTCAACAACGGCACAGGGTAAATGTCCATGGGAAGCACCTTTTCGTACTCACCGGTCATAACGAACGACCGTTTGCCACCATGGAGGTTCGTATCCAGGCGGAATTTCCGGTTCGGCATCAGCCAGCTAAAGAAAGCACGTGAAGCACTGAATTTATCCAGCCGCGGCATGGCCCAACCCAGAAATTCGTGGTAGTTTCCTTCCGGAATAACGGTAATCTGGGAATCGTAAAAACCGAGAAATCCTTCCCGGCTGATGCGCCGGCCGGTCAGTACATTCCCGCTAATCACGCGAATTCCCTCACCGGTCAAATTATTTTCAAGCAGCTTCTTCACCGAGGCTCCCACCATGGTGCGGTAATACCTGGGTTTGAGCACTTCCGAACCGGTCAGTGCCACAATGCGCCTTGCATCCAGCAAACCTTTTGAAAAAAGCCTGCCGATCAGCAGCACGTCCTGAGGGTTCACCGTCCACACTTTCTCACCCCTGTTCACCGGAGCTATATGATGTATCTGTATCCCCACATTGCCGGACGGATGCGGCCCGCTGAACAGATGGGTCTTCACATTTTCCGCTTCTTTAAACACCGGCGAGAAGGTAAGTTCGGTATGCAATCCCAGGTGCACTTCCCCGGAAGTCAGTTTCCTCAGCGCCTGAATACCGGTCTGGAAATCTTCCTTCCCGTCCTGAATAACGAAATCCATATCGGGAGCCAGGGGGGCTGTATCAAAAGCTGAGATAAATATGTCACGCGGCACATCTTCCGGACTGGCAACGATGCCATAGGGGCGCTGCCTGATGAGGGGGAAGAGTCCGCTTTTCAGCAGGTTTTGCACTATCTCCTCACGAGACATCCGCGTGGGGTCCCCTTTGGCATAGATTTCATATTTCATTTCACCATCATACTCCACCACCACTTCCAGTATCCTTCGGCGGTCGCCCCTGTTTACTGCCACCACCGTCCCGCTAACCGGGGAAGTAAACCGTATTTCCGGCCTGTACTTATCATAAAACAATGGACTACCGGCCTGCACCCGGTCGTTCACCTTAACGGAAAGCCTGGGGGTGAGACCCGGAAAATCGGGTGGTTGAAGGGCGAACAATTCCGGCATTTCCGCCTGTGTCAGGATCTTTTCAGCCTGTCCCGCCAATGGGATATCCAGCCCCCGTTTTAACCTGATAACCTTCGACATTTCAAGCAGTTAATCTGTTATTTATCTCACACAAAAATAACATATTTTTCAATCCTGACAAGATGGTCCTGAGTGCTGCAATGAAAGCACAAATATCAGATTTGCTAATATGTCGCTGTGTTTATTTTCAACATCCCTTCAGATGTTTTAAAACATTCGTACCTTCGTATCAACTGATTGAACACACACCGTTATTGTGGAAACTTGTTGAAAAGAATAAAAATTTTAATGCGTTTTCTTCCGGTCATAACCGCTTTTCTTGCCTGGGGAATTCTCTGCATACCTCTTACAGGGCAGGTTTCTCCCGAATGGCTGGAAGACCGGATCCACCGGGACAATATCCATACGGTCATTCTTTCCCCGGCAGACCGGGAACTGGGGTATCCGGTCATGGAACTCGGTTCTTCCGACCGGCTTACCCTGAAATTCGATGAGCTTACCGATCAGCCCGGCACCTATACATATACTTTTATCCACTGTGATGCGTACTGGCAACCTTCCGGACTTTCACCCTACGAGTTTCTCGACGGATTTACCGAAGATCAGATTCAGGATTACCGGTTTTCTTTCAATACCACGGTTGATTATATCCACTACTCCCTAACCTTTCCCAATGAGCAGATTGATTTCCGGCTGTCGGGGAATTATATTCTTCTGGTTTACCAGGATTATGACCGCTCGAAACCAGTTCTCACCAGAAGGTTTTCCGTGTATGAGAATCTGGTTCAAATATCTCCCGAAATCAAGCCCCCCGTGCTTACCGAACTCAACCGGTCGGGCCAGGAAATCGATGTGCAGGTCAACCTCGGTTCATACCCCGTAAGGGATCCCATGGATGAACTGCATCTGGTAATCAGACAAAACGGCCGTTGGGACAATGCCGTTATGGGCCTTAAACCGTTATTTATCAGGGGGAGCAGCCTGTCGTACGATCATAACAATGAAAATGTTTTCCCGGGCATCAATGAATTCCGGTATTTCGATATCAGGAGTTTTCGTTACCAGTCGGAATATGTAAGAAATATTGATTACAGAGCACCCTGGTATTATGTTGAACTGGCCCCCTGCCGGGAAAGGGCGGGAAAGGGATATTTTTCCGATCCCGAGATCAACGGGAAATTCAGTATCGAGGTACAGGAGGGTCACCATCCGCATACCGACGCAGACTATGCCAGGGTATTTTTCAGTTATCCGGCCGCATTCCCTTTCAGAAATACCGATCTGTTTGTTATGGGGAACCTGACTGACTGGCAATTATCAAAAAGGTCGAAAATGGTTTACAGCGAAAGCCGTAACCAGTATGAACTGACCCTTTTGCTCAAACAGGGATATTACAATTACTGGCTGGTCACCTGGTCTCCTGGTGAACGTTCAGCAGACCCTTCGCCCATTGAGGGAAGTTATTACGAAACAGAGAATGATTATCAGATCTATCTGTACCATCGCCCGTCGGGTGCGCGCTATGACAGGCTGATTGGATATACCCTGGCAAACAGCCAGGGTCCCGGCCGTAACTTCAGATAGCCGGCATATTACATCCTCCCCGCTTCCCCTGACACATACGGTTCTGGCGAAAACAACCGGAGATAATAGACAGATGTTATTAAACATCTTTTTCTATTTTACAGGTGCAGCAAGCCAAATGAGTGTTTCCGGGTCGTTCTGCAGGACGCAAATATGACAAAAGTCTTTTTAAAAATCCGGTTTAGCTATTAATTTTCATTTGCGAAAACCCTGGAAACAGCTTCGCTTCATAACGGATGGTGAATAATTATACAATACGATAAAAACCAAACACTTATAGATCATGTCACAAACTTTATTTTACGTACCGGTGGCGGCCAATGAGCCGGTCAAATCGTATGCCCCGGGCACACCCGAAAGGTATGAGTTGAAAGCTGCACTGAATGAACTCCGGTCCATGGAAATGGACATACCAATGATTATCGACGGAAAAGAAGTAAGAACCGATAACAAGGTGGCCATTCATCCTCCTCATGACCGGCAGCATGTGCTGGGATATTTTCACAAGGGAGACGGATCACATGTAAAAATGGCCATCGATGCCGCTCTCAGGGCACGAAAGAAGTGGACCGAAATGGACTGGCGGCAGCGAGCCGGGATTTTTCTGAGAATTGCCAACCTGCTATCAGGTCCGTACCGGGCCAAAATCAATGCAGCCACTATGCTGGCCCAGTCAAAAAATGTTTTCCAGGCTGAAATCGATTCCGCCTGTGAACTGATTGATTTTTTCCGGTTCAATGTGCAATACATGACTGAAATTTATTCGCACCAGCCCATGTCCACACTTGACGAATGGAATCGTCTGGAGCAAAGGCCTCTGGAAGGGTTTGTCTTTGCCCTGACACCTTTCAATTTCACCTCCATTGCCGGGAATCTTCCCACTTCCCCTGCCCTGATGGGGAACGTGGTGGTATGGAAACCTTCGAATAATCAGGTTTATTCGGCTTACTGGCTGATGAAAATCTTTCAGGAAGCAGGATTACCTGACGGAGTGATCAACCTGGTATATGTATCCGGTCCGGTTGCCGGCAAAGAAATTTTCAGCCATCCCGATTTTGCAGGGATCCATTATACCGGCTCAACGGAAGTCTTCCAGAATATCTGGAAAGAGATCGGCAATAACATTTCCCGGTACAAAACCTATCCGCGGATTGTGGGCGAAACAGGAGGCAAGGATTTTATAATGGTCCACCCCTCTGCCAATATCCGGCAAACGGCAGTAGGCATTGTCAGGGGAGCCTTCGAATACCAGGGGCAAAAATGCTCGGCGGTATCCAGGACATACATCCCTGAGAGCTTATGGCCTGAGCTCAGAAAGGAACTCGAAAAACAAATTGCATCGATCAAAATGGGTGGACCCGAAGATTTCACCAATTTCATGAATGCGGTGATTGACGAAGCGGCGTTCGACAAAATTACCTCATATATTGAGCGTGCAAAGAAAGATAAAGAGGCCGAGATAATCATTGGAGGAGGCTATGACAAATCGAAGGGATTCTTCATTGAACCCACGGTGATCCTGACCACCGATCCCCGGTATATCACCATGCGGGAAGAAATTTTCGGCCCCGTACTCACCCTATACATTTATCCGGACAACCGGTTTGAGGAAACCCTCGATCTGCTCGACCAGACCTCTCCGTATGGCCTGACCGGAGCGGTTTTCGGGACCGACCGGTATGCGCTGGAGCTGGCTGCAAAAAAGCTGGTGCATGCCGCCGGAAATTTCTACATCAACGACAAACCTACCGGAGCAGTGGTCGGACGCCAGCCATTCGGAGGATCCAGACAATCGGGAACCAATGACAAAGCCGGGTCAATGATCAACCTGATGCGCTGGGTTACGCCACGTACCATCAAGGAAAACTTCCTTCCGCCTGAAGATTATACCTATCCCTTCATGCGGGAAGAATAAGCCCATCCGGCAGATATGTTGAAAACAAGCGGTGAAAGTTCATAATTCTGACTTCCACCGCTTGTCTTTTATTGTTTAACTTTGCGGAAAGCATCCAGAAACATGTCAGGTTTGAACCAAATATTCCGGGTATCCATTCCCATCCTGAGGAACAAATATGTTCTCTCATCCATTCTTTTTCTCCTCTGGATTGCTTTTTTCGACACAAACAACCTGATTGACCGGGCAAAGCAACTGAAAGAACTGCATCAGCTTGAAGCTGACCGGGAATATTATATTCGCCGCATCGAACACGATACACGAAGAATGAACGAACTGGAGACCGACCTGAAAAGCCTGGAAAAGTTTGCCCGTGAGCAATACCTCATGAAAAAAGAAAATGAGGATGTATTCATCATTGTGGAAGAGTAATCCCTTTGTATCCTTCCCGGTCCAGTTTCCTGAAGACTTCCAGTAATCCCGCCGCATCCCTTTGTTGAGGTTTTATCCCCAGGGCATTCAGCAGTTTTACAGCCTCCTGTGTCACCGGCTGTTTCTCTACAAAACGCGTATGCACATCATTCAGATACTTAACCGTCCTGAAGCCATTGAACCAGCGGAAAAATCTTTTCCGGTACGATGCCAGTGACGCCACATTCCGGTTGATTTCCTCATTCGCTGCCGGAAAACCGTTTCGCAGCAGGAATTCTCCGATGGCCGGATGCAGGGTTTCCTTCAGCAGATCTTCGGTTTCTTCGGCCCCCAGCAGGTAATATCTGTTTACGTGCCGGAAAAAATTCCGCAGCCAACCATAGGCTTCGAATGCATAGGTTGAAAAGGAGTGGTCTTTTCGTCGAATCCATTCGGTAACGACCGGTCCGGTTCCGAAGGGAACCCGCCCGGAAGGCCTGGGTGAAGGGATAACACGTGTTTCATTCAGTTCTCCGAACTTTCCCAGATCCATGATCTTCTGCAGGAAATAAAAATCTTCGGCTCCCTGCCTGGCCTTCATGCCGCCCAAACGCGCGTAGGCAGATGCACGAACAGCGAAAGCCGATCCCAGGGTATGAAAAGCATAAGGTGACCCGGCATACTTCACTCCTCCCACATGGTACCTGAGATGGATCTCATAATCCGTAATGGCCTGGTACACATCCGGCGGATAATCATCGCCTTTCAGAGAATGCTCATAATAAATGGCACATCCCTCCCTTTGAAGGTGGGTAGTAAAATAGCAGTCAATCTCCGCGAAATAGTTCCCGTCAACCAGGGTGTCAGCATCAAGCGAAATGAGGATCCCGTCTTCTCTCCCTGCCCGAAGAAACCTGACTATCCCTTCATCCATCCCTGTCTTCCGCGCATGGCCCACCCCTGAATATTTTGGTGGCACGGCAGGAGCATGTACCAGGTGAACGGTCAGGGAAGGATTTGCATGATACCTGATCCATTCTTCAACATCCCGGATGGATTTCTTATGAAGCCTTTTTTCTTCGGCAGAAGCACGGGCAGGACAATTGAATACCACAATGACTTCTGCATGAAAACGGGGAAGAAAGGTACACTGTGCAAGTGATTCCAGGGTGAGGGGCAGGTTCTCTTCCGCAAAAGATGGAATAACCACCACCATATTCAGTCCAGGAGGGGGCATGTCAGGAACAAGCCATGGCCGTTGCCCGATCCTGTCAAGATATCGGTCAAGGTCATTCATCCGGCTCCAGATGCCTTATTTTCTACTGGCCAGGTATTCTTCATTCAATCCTTCCAGCACTTCCCAGGTAATATTCAGGCTGTTGTCTGCTACCAGAATATTCCCCCCCAGGGTACTGCTGAAAATGAACTGGTATCCTTCCTGCTTATTGTATTCCTTAAGATAATCCAGGATTTTGTACAGCACTTTCCGGTTCATCACCTGCTCCTCCTCAGCCAGTTCCTGCGTGGCGGTTTGCTGCATCTGAAGCAGATTGTCCCTCTCTGCCAGCAGCCGCTGGCTGTTCTGTTCATAGGTTTGCCGGGTGATCAACAATTTCTGGCGCTGTTCCTCCAGATCAGAAGCCTCCTTCTCCCACTGTCGGAAACGGGTTTCCAGTTCAGCTCCTTTCTGTTCCTGCTTGGACATCAATTCATCTCTCAAATCAAGGAAATATTCATAATGGGTCAGGAGCGTATCAATATTGATATATGCCATTTTCCCGGGTTGTACGTAGGCAGCGGAAGAGTCACCGGAAACCATTTTCTTTTCCCCTTCGGCAGGCTGCCGGCTGGTAAAATGTAATACATACAATACGATAAGACCTGCCAGAATAATGATCTGCAATACAAGATTTGTCTTTTTCATGCTGTGTTCGTCTGGATTAAACTGCCACAAATATAATGGATTCTACCTTTACAGGAAAAAACATATAAAATTAAATTTCCCGGGACTTACATTTCCTGATTGATAAAAAATTCATTGTTCCGGAAAAGGAATCCATCCTAAAACTCCGGGCAGGGAATGGCGTGTACTTTAATTTTCCTTCGGGGGTTACTCCTGAATTCATACACCAGGGATATTTCGTGAGCACCACCGGTATGTGTAATGAGGGAAGAAACAGTAAGATCATAACTATAGCCTATATGCAGGTTGCTGGTTTTATATCCCACCAGCAAAATAACGGCATCCCGGTCGAAATGTCCTTTAAAAACGGGCAGTCCGCGCCACCAGACACCAAAAACCAGGGGTTCTTTGAACCAGTACATGCCCAGATCCAGCTGTGTGTAGCCGCCCTGTGTTTTGAAGAGAAAAGCGGTGGAAAGACTTTCATCGATGGGATTCAGCAGCCTCCCTTTCTTAATGATCTGCATACCCCCGAAAACAGAAAATTTAATAGGCACAATGGTTTCCTCACCATATAAGGATTGATTGGGTTTTAGCAGATGATCAACGGTACTTCCTATCCAGATTCTTTCAGTGTATGCCAGTATTGAAGAAGAAAAATCAATATCCGGCTTGCTGTCGAAAGGAGGTGGTTCGGTCTGGGGGGTAGTGCCCCCGGGAGAAAGCTGATCATTGAATACCAGCCGGTTGAAATCAATTCCCAGTCGGGTATACATAAAATTCACTCCGGGGCGGATATGCCACGATTCATTCAGCTGTATGTTGTACGAATACAACAGGCCCACAATGGTATTGCTCAGACGGCCGCTGCCCGCCCTGTCATGCAGGGCAATCAGACCTACCCCTGAATTGAAATTTGAAAAATACCGATCGGCTGAAAAACTGTAGGTCAGAAAAACACCCGGCAAAGCGGGCCACTGGTTCCGGTGGTTGAGAGATATCCTGTTTTCTTCGGTAGCTCCTGCAAACGAGGGTGCCAGATATAACTGATTGGCATAGAACTGGGAAAACTGAGGATCCTGAGAAACTCCCTTGGTCCATGCCCCCAGGAAGATACCAAAAACAATGAATATTCTTTTCACAAATATGATATTTCGCTTTCTCTCAACCCTCGTTTGATTCGTCTTATTATGGAATATACGAATTAAATTCCATTTCACTATCTTTTGCTATTGTATACGGAGCATTTGGACGAAAGTTAGTCAAAAATAATCCTTTTTCTTTTCGTGTCCTTTTCCTGCCCGGTCACAGCCTCAGTTTTTGGATGAACGGTCGGTTTTCTTATATGAACGGTCGATTTTTTCATGCAAAATATTGCCTGAATGAAAAAGAGGCTGTCTCAAAAGGGCAGCTTTTTGTATTTTATTACGAGTGGTTGATGTAAGAAAAAATAACTTCATAATAAAAAGAAGCCGCCTCAAATATGCTTTTGAGACAGCCTCTTTTTGTATCACCAGGCGCATGGTTAATGCAGCAGGGTAAGATCCCCGGCCTTTGCAAAGGGTTGTCCGTTGCTGTATTTCCCGGTCACTTTCCAGATATACACATCCTGCTTGGCCAGTTTATCCTTATAGTAACCATCCCATCCTATATTGATATCATAGCTCTCGAAGATCATTTCTCCCCACCGGTTAAAGATCTGCAGATGATATTCATCCACTTTTTCCTGAATAGGCGGGAAGAAGACCTGGTTATAGGTTTCGGAAGTCAGGTTGCGTACATCGCCACCGGTAGGTCCGTCAGGGTTCGGCCGAAAGGCATTGGAATACCTCAGTTCTCCGGCCGGTTCCACGGTAACTGCCGGTGACAGCAACATCTCATCAGTACACCCGTCCTCTGTGGTCACAGTCAGCTTGATATCGTATATACCGGCTTCCATATATTTATGGAAAGGTTCGTATACCGTATCGGTTTCCCCGTCTCCGAACTCCCAGAAGTAGTAATCACCGTAAAGTGACTGGTTCAGACATTTCACCTCTTCATCATTCACATACACAAAGGTGGGTACCACGAAGAATGATGCATAGGGTTTCTGGAATATGGTTATTGCCTGGGCATATTCATCGGTTCCAACGGAATTGGTCACTGTCAGACGAACGGTAAATGTACCGGCCTGATAATAGGTATATTCCGGATTCTCGGCATTGGATATACCACCGTCACCAAAGTCCCACAGGTAGTGATCTGCCCTAACGGAAATATTGTTGAAATGCACCGTCCAGGGCATACAACCGCCTTCCACCTCATCAAAGCCGGCCACCGGCGGATCCTGGGTAATGGTCACCGTCTGCGTGGCCACATCCTGGCAGGCATCGTTGAACACTGTAAGGGTCACCGTATACACACCGGGTGTAGCATAATCATGGATAGGTTCAAACTCACCCGAGGTGTTCCCGTCGCCGAAATCCCACAGATAAGACCATCCTGATCCCGGAGTCTGATTATCAAATGAGATTGTCGGATTCGAGATCGATGTAGTATTCGGTATTGGAACGAAGGAAGCCGTCGGTTGCGGATAAACCACCACCTCTTTCAACATCTGGTCAGTGCACATGAAGAACGATTCGGTGGTCAGGGTTACCGTCCGGGTTACCTGTGAAGAACCGGTATTGGTATACTGATGGTTGATCACATTGCCACCCGTTACCACGTTCCCGTCACCGAAATCCCATTCATACTGGGTTCCTCCTGCTTCAGCCACGAACAGAACTGATCCGCCGGAACATACCGTATCGGGATCCAGAGTGAAATCGGCCGCAACGGTAGGATACACCGTCACCACCTGATAGGTGCTGTCACGGCACCCGTTTGCTGAAATGGCCACCAGCTTCACATTGTAGTATTCAATGTTGGTAGTGATATTGGTAAATGTATGAACGGGCACAGGCGTGACATCATCCACTGTTCCGTTATCGTCAAAATCCCATTCATAGGAAACCGCACCCACCGAATTATTGCTGAAATTCACGGTCAGATCCGTACATCCGGTATTCTGGTCCATCCCGAAAATGGCTTTCGGATAATCATTGACTACCACCACAGTATCCCTGCCCGAGCATCCGTTATCGTCGGTCACGGTGTAGTACAGGTCATATGTATCGCTAATGATACTGTAGAACTGCGTTGTCTGGGTATTGTAGCTGCTCAGTGGACTCACTTCACCCGACCACTGATGCTGCATGTAATTGCCCGAACCGCCCGAGGGATTTCCTTCAAGTAGCAGGCCTGATCCGCCTCCGCAGATATACACCGTATCCAGAGCTCCGTGGACGGAGGTAATATCCGCCACGGGGTTGGGATGAACGGTGATCACGACGGTCCCAGGATCGCCCTGGCATCCCAGTCCGGTCACCGGAGTAACCGTATAGGTTGCCGTTTGTGTTGCGTCCGTAAGATTTTCAAACACATCGTTAATGGCAATAGCAGCGGTTTGTGCCGTTCCACCCGTCATACCGCCGGTATTCACCGGAGCGCTCCAGCTGTAACTCACGCCGGCAACTCCATTGCTGACACTTAACGGCAGGTTTGTTATCTCTCCGGAACATATTTCATCCGACAATCCCGGCGTAAGGACAGGTTCAGGATTTACCCACAGGGTAACCACCTTCATTTCTCCCTCACAACCATTCCCGCTGACAGGCACTACCTCATATTCCACTTTGGCCTGTATGGCCGACTGGTTTGTAAACCTGTCGTTCATGATGGCATCGGCAGGCAGGCCGTTTCCGGCCACTACATTGCCCGGATCGGGTACCAATGAAGGATCGGGATTTACCGAAAGAATGTTGTAACCCGCAGCCGGCGTGCTTCCCGTTACCACATCCAGCACAATACCGGCAGCCTCATCGCTACAAACCGTGCGGTTCAGCCCGCTGGCCAGTACCGGCTCTGGATACACCGTCAGAATCACCTGTACGGGGTCGCCATTACACATATCCGTACTCACCGGAATCACGGTGTAGGTAACTGTCAGATCCTGATCGGTCTTATTCGTAAAGATATCATTGCTAATAGCTCCGGCTGACTGTCCGGAACCGATCCCGGCATTCCCCCCATCAGGAACCAGTCCGAATCCCACCTGAATACTCTGGATAGTATAGCTGCCGGCAGTCACCGAAGTGGGCAGGGTAGCGAACACAATACCCGAAGCCTCTCCGCTGCATACATTCGTATCAAGACCCGGATCCAGTACCGGCTCGGGATTCACCGTCAGCGTAACCTGTACCATTTCTCCTTCACATCCATTGGAACTCACAGGCACAATGTCGTAAACCACATCCAGCGGGGCATTGGTGGTGTTGGTGAACCGGTCGGACGCAATGGCATTCGATGGCCGGCCGTTACCTGCCGTTGCATTACCTGCATGAGGCACCAGGTTCGGATCTGCCGAAATCTGGATAATGTTGTATCCGGCAGCTGCCACACTTCCGGCCTGTACACCTAGTGAAATACCCGATGAAGCGTCACTGCATACGGTAGCATCCAGAGCGGGATCGAGGATCGGCTCAGGATACACCGTCAGGATTACCTGCTGCATTTCTCCCTCACATCCCTCATCGCTCACCGGTACAATATCATACACCACATTCAGGGGTGATGAGGTAAGATTGGTGAAAATGTCGCCGGCAATAGCATCAAACGGTTGATTATCCCCCGTTGTGGCATTCCCGGCATCGGCTGTCAGTGCAGGATCCGCATCAATCTGGTCTATCCGGTAATGGTGGGCAGCCACCGAGGTGGATCTCACATCAAGAAGAATACCCGATGGCAGTCCGCTGCATACGGAAGTACTCAGATCGGGATCCAGCACGGGTTCAGGATTCACCGTCAGACTCACCTGTACCATATCTCCTTCACAACCATCGGATGAAACAGGAACCACATCATACACCACTATAAGCGGTGCATTCGTGGTATTGGTAAAGGCATCGGCTGAAAGAGCCGTTGCGGTTTTGCCGCCGCCTGTGGTGGCATTCCCTGCATGTGCCGTCAGTCCGGATGGCTTGCTGATATTTGCCAGACGGTATGAATCTGCCGGCAGGGAGCCCGCATCCACATCCAAAATAATACCGGAAGCCTCATCGCTGCAAACCGTGGCATCCAGACCGGGGCTGAGCACAGGCTCAGGCAATACTGTCAGGGTCACTTCCACCGTATCGCCTGCACAACCCTGCGAACTGACGGGTATTATCTCATATACCACATACAACTCACCGGTGGTGATGTTCGTAAACCGGTCATTCACAATGGCGTTGGACGACTGTCCGTTGCCAGTGGAAGCGTTCCCTGCATGAGGAGCCAGGCCGGCATCTACCGTTATGGAAGCAATGTTGTAATTGGCGGCAGGTACGGAAGCCGGATCCACCGAGAGGGTGATTCCAGAGGCTTCGTCGCTGCAAACCGTACGGTTAAGACCCGCATCGAGGAAGGGTTCCGGATACACCGTCAGGCTCACCTGACGGACAGCGCCCGCACAGAGATCTGCACTCACCGGTTGTACGTGATACACCACCAGTTGCGGACTGGCCGACAGGTTGGTAAATACATCGTTCAACGCCGTGTCGGCAGCCATATCCGTACCCGGACTTACATTTCCAGCAGCAGGCATCAGGTTGGGATCCACTTCAATATCAATAATATTGTATGAGGCAGCGGCTACGGAGGAAACAGTCACATCAAAAACGATCCCGCCGGGAGCATCACTGCAGGTGGTCCGGTTCAGATCGCTGGCCAGAATAGGCTCTGGCTTCACTACCACACTGACTGTGAACGGATCTCCTTCACACCCGTTCAAACCGGTGGGTGTTACGGTATAAACCACCGTCTGATCCGTTCCCGTTACATTCCGCAGAACATCACTGATCACTCCCGTTGTCCTCGGGGTAGTACTTTCACCCGACACATTAGCATTGGCAGCAGCCACCCACCTGAAATTGGAGGCCTGTCCGTTGCCCAGATTATTGATATTGTCCTGCAACTCGTAATTCACTGCCTCGTTACTGCAAATTACGGAATTGTCATCCAGTCCAACCGGTTCGGGATGAACCGTCACCGTGACCGTAAAGGGATCTCCTTCGCAGGTGTTCGTTCCGGTGGGTATCACAGTATAAACCACCTCCTGATCCACACCCGAGATATTGTTCAGGTTATCATCAATGGTACCGCCTGACTGCACTGCCAGGCTTTCGCCGTCTACATCCGGGTTATCGGCAGCCACCCAGGTGAAAGATGCCGGCTGCCCGTTACCCAGGGTATTGACATTATTCTGCAGGCTATAAGAAAGAGGATCATCGCTACAGGTTTCAATTTCCGCATTCGATCCTCTGGGCTCCGATGAAACGGTAACACTGACTGTAAACGGATCGCCTGCACATCCATTGGCGCCCGTTGGGGTCACTGTATAAACTACAACCTGGTCGGAAGCCGACACATTTGTCAGCTGATCAGTAATGAATGCGCCCGACTGTGCGGAAGTACTTTCCCCTTCCACATTGGGATTGCTTGCAGCCACCCAGCTAAAGGTAGCAGCCTGTGCGTTACCCAGGTTATTTACGTTGTTTTGCAGGTCATAATTCAACGGAATGTCGCTGCAGGTAGCTTCTGTATCATTACCCCCGGCCGGTTCGGAATATACCGTGACGGTTACCGTGAATGGATCCCCTTCACAGCCGTTCGAACCCGTGGGAATCACCGTGTAAGCTACCTGCTGGTCTGCACCCGATGTATTGGTAATCACGTCATTGATCACCCCTCCTGATTTCGATGTCAGGCTTTCACCGGTCACATTTCCGTTATCTGCGGCAACCCAGGTAAAGCTGGCAGTCTGTCCGTTGCCGAGGTTGTTGACATTATCCTGAAGATCATACGCCAGGGCCACGTCACTGCAGGTGGCATCGGTATCATCCCCACCGGTGGGTTGTGATTTCACCGTCACCGTGATAGTGAACGGATCACCGGCACAACCGTTGGTACCGGTCGGTGTGACCGTGTATTCCACAACCTGATCTACACCGCTTGTATTGATCAGCAGATCATAGATCACACTGCCCGACTGCACAGTAGTGCTTTCTCCATCCACATCGGGATTATCTGCTTTTGCCACCCAGCTGAAGGTAGCGGCCTGCCC